>CAYXSE010000133.1:5378-10274 GCA_964466675.1 uncultured Rhodothermales bacterium
GACGTTCAAGATTGCTACGCTGGGTCTGGTCGAGGCCAGCGGGTGTTCGGTGAACGATTTTATCAATTGTGACTTGGCCCATTCCTCCAGTTACGCCGACCTGATGGGCATTCCTGTCGCGTGGTGGGGCTTCCTCTTCTACGCTTTTGCGGGTTTATCGGCACTCTGGGGCACGCTGGCCACCGATCGACGTGGGGCCGCCGGCTGGATTGCGCTTTCTTTTCTCCTGTCCATTGGAGCGGTTCTTTTCTCCGGTTTGAAGGCGTATCACCTCACTCAGCTCGGCGTACTCTGCATCGTGTGCGTCGGGATGTATGTGGCGAACCTCGGCCTCTTGGTGTTTTTGCCGCTTTCTATCGGCTTCGGCCCGCGCCGTTGGGGGGCGCTCCTGACCGGGTGGCTCAAGGGGGCCCGGGGCGAGGACACTGGCCTGAAAATGGACGCCAACATCAGCCGATGGGGTGTTCTGGCGCTGGTCATTTTCGGTTTGGGGTTCATGGGAATGAAACGCTACGCGGACAATATTTCTGTTGTCGACCCGAACTGGAACAACGAATTGGCCGTCAACGCGCACTTCCGCCAGACGCCGATCTCGGTCGATGTGAATGAGAATGCCGCGGTATGGGGTAACCCGGACGCGAGCGTTAAAATCGTCGAGTTCGCAGATTTCCAATGCCCGGCCTGCCGGGAATCGGCTTTCCACCTCCGGACGACACTCTTCGAATACCGGGATGACGTGGCGCTGTACTTCATGAACTACCCGCTCGATTCCAATTTTAATGAGCGCATGACGCAGCAGATTCACGTGCAGGCTGGCCCCGCGGCGATGGCCGCAGTCTGTAGTCAGGAGTTCGGCGATTTCTGGGAGTATCACGACGAGCTCTTTCGCCAGCAGGTTTCTCTCGGCCCCAGTCTCTACACCAAGGCCGCGGAAGAGCAGGGATTCCCGGAGGCGGAGTTCGCCTCATGCCTCGCAAGCGACGAGACCAGGGCACGCGTGGTATCCGACATCGAGGCCGGGATGGCCACGGGGCTCTCGCAGACGCCAACCATCTTCATCAATGGACGGAAGGCCAGCGCCTATCGCAATTCCGAGTTCATCAGGGCGCTGATCGAGCGGGAATTGGCCGCTGGGTAGCCGCGGCGGGGACGGCGGCCAGGCTCCAGAGCGGTGCCCGTTGTCACGAGGCGCGCCCCGTCGTATTGTGTGCCACTCGCTCTACCACTCTTGACTACCCGCTCCCATGAACAAACTGATTACTGAGTTCATCGGCACCTTCTTTCTGGTGCTCACCATCGGACTCGTCATCGCCACCCAGACTCCGTTCGCTCCGCTCGCCATCGGCAGCGTGCTCATGGTGATGGTATACATGGGCGGCCACATCTCCGGCGCGCACTACAATCCGGCGGTGTCTCTGGCCGTGTTCATGCGGGGTAAGATCGATCAGACAGAGTTCATCAAGTACGTTGGTACTCAGCTTGTTGCCGCCATTGTTGCGGCGATTGTGAGCGGGTACTTGACGGGTGGATACTTCACGCCCGCTCCGGGTGCCGAGGCCGTTCCGGCGGTAGTCGCCGAGTTCATCTTCACGTTCGCGCTCGCACTCGTCGTCCTGAATGTGGCCACGGCAGACGAGACGGCAGGCAACTCTTTCTACGGCCTCGCCATCGGGTTTACGGTGATGGTTGGGGCGACTGCGGCCGGCGGTATTTCCGGCGGCGCGTTCAATCCCGCGGTCGGGGTTGGTCCCATGATTGTTAATGCGGTCATGGCCGACGGCGGCTTCGGCGACATCTGGATCTATCTGGTCGGGCCATTCGGCGGCGGCGCGGCGGCTGCGATGGTATTCAAGATGCAGCATGGGGAGTAGGTGCTGGAAGACGAACCACTGCAGAAACTCGATCCGGCCGTCGCCAAGGTCTGGAGAATCAAATTCCTGATTGGCGGCTCGGTAGCGACTATTGTCGGCGCCGCTTACGACGTACTCAACCTTTTCGACACCGGCCGTTTTCTTCCAACGGGTGTCGCGACTGGTGGGGCGCTGATCGTCTTTGGCTTGGTGTCCTGGCTGGTGCCGTCGCTCAGATATCGGTTCTGGAGGTACCGGGTGAGCGAGGAGGAGTTGATGCTTGAGCGGGGCATCCTCAACCGGATCACGACGATCGTTCCCCTTCGTCGGGTCCAGCACATCGATGTGTCTCAGGACCTGATCGAGAAGGAGTTCTCGTTGGGCAAACTGGTGGTTCATACGGCAGGGACGAGGAGCAGCGAGGTGGTCCTGCCCGGCTTGCCCTTCGACGAAGCCTCGCGTCTCCGGGATCTGATCAAGCGGTACATCCGGGACGAACCGGTTTGACCGACCGAGCAGAAGACGAACGTCGCCTTAGTCCCGTTACGCTGCTTCAGCGGGTAGCCGTGGGCGTTCCAGCCCTGTTTTTCCTGCTCACGCCGGTCTTTCGCAATCCGGGCGGGGCGGCCATGTTCAATGTTGTGCTGGCGGCATTGTACAGCGTGGTCGTCTTGCCGTGGATTGTCGTCCGATACCTCCGCTTCCGGTATCAGATCACTCCCGAAGAAATCGTCATTCGGAGCGGCGTGATCACGACGGTTCGACGCAACATCCCGATCGACCGGGTCCAGAACGTGGAAATCGAGCAGGGAATGTTGCAGCGGCTGACGCGGACGGCGAGCGTTCAGATATTCACGGCCGGATCGCCGCAGGCTGAGGGGGTGTTGGATGTGGTGTCGATTCGCGAGGCGGTCCGCATTCGGGCTGTGGTGAAGGAGTTTCAGGCTCAGGGTCTGCGTGCCTCCGGGCCCGCAGTCGAGCGCCCGGAATTGCCGGCTCCAGATGTCGCGACGCCGGTCCAGGACGAGGGCCGACTCGTTTTCCAGATGGATCTCCGATCCGTTCTCCTCTCCGGCGTCTTCCGTTTTTCACTCCTATACATCGCCCTTTTCTTCTCCGGGCTGCAATACTTCGAGCCCGACCCGGAACGCATGTTCGACTGGGTTACTGGCGGTAGGTTCGAGGGTCTCGCAGAGACCGCGGCGCAATCGCCCTGGATGGCCGGCATGGTCGGCGTATCGCTGGCCGTCCTTTTCGGTTGGCTTTCCGGTATCGTCGTGAATCTGAACCGGTATCACGGTTTTGTACTCACGGCGGCGGAAAACAAGCTCCACTACCGACACGGGTTGATTACGCGCCGTTCCGGTACGATTCCCCTCAGCAAGGTACAGGCCTTGATCGTCCGGACCAGCCCCCTGATGCGCCGTTTCGGGTGGTATCGGCTGGAAGTTCAGACCATGGGGTCGGATGTCAAGAGCGGTGGTCACAAGCTCGCCGTCCCGTTCGGAAGGCTGGAAGATGTTCAGCGGGCGGCCGATCGTATTCAGCTAGGAATGTCGGGTGCGAGTCAGTCTGGCGTTGTGATTCCGGACACCTTCGAGCCTGTTTCCAGACTCACCATCAGGAGGGCAGCGGTCCGCTACTCTGTGGCGATTGGTACAGTCGCCGTTTCTGTGGGATGGTTCTGGACTCCCGGGTTATTCCTCCTCCTCTTGCTCCCAATCGGCCTCTTTGGGGCGTTCGTCCGGTATCGCAACATGGGATACCTGGAAGGCGATCGGTGGCTTTTTGTAAGGCGGGGCTTCCTGAAGCAGTACACGTGGCTGGTGCCCATGGAGCGCGGGCAGGTCTTTTACACCACGGCTTCTGTGTTCCAGCGTCGGCTCGATTTGGCGACGGTCTACATCGATACCGCCGGCGCCAACACGATCCGCGCCGCGGACATCATAGATCTGCCGCTGGAGGTGGCCAAAGCATTGACCGCCCGGGTCTACAACCGGTTTCAGGAGCTGAGCCACGAGCTGAGCCACGAACTGAGCCGGGACATCAACCCGGCTTGAGATCCCCGTTACGCTCTCGGAGCGAAGCCAGCCCCAGGTACAGCACGGCGGGAATCGTCTTCCGCATGGCCGGCCCCTGAATATCCAGCGCCGTCCATCCAATCGACAGCGTCCAAGCCGCGGGCCCGATCCAGGTTACCCACCAGGGAAGACGCCCAACCAGGAATGAAAACAGTTTCGCCGTCAATTGGCGACCGATGATCTTGGCGATCGTTCCAAAGATGATGGTCTTGATCAGACCCTGGACGATGACAATGTTGAAGGCTTCAAAAACCAACGGGAGGGCGAATTTCCCGGCAGAACGCGCAACGAACGAAGCCGCTTTGTCGCTGTCGACACCCAGGTCTTCCAGCATCTGCTGCTGTTCCTCGGGTGTGAGTGCGGCGAACTGCTCCGTCGCGTAGGCCTCCACCAGCGCCTCCAGGCGCTCACGGTCCGTGCCCAACTTCGGCGGCTCGACTTTGAGCGCTTTCGCGACATCGACCATGATGCTCGTGAACGATGCTCCGGGCGCCTGGCCGGTGGCATACCGGAACGCGAACATCACATCCGAGCTTCCCAGGTAACGGAGATGGGTCTCGAATTCCTTGCAGAAGGCATCCCGGCTTTCCAGGGTGTCTTCCTCCTCGACCGCTGTGGCCAGGGTCCGAAGACCGCTATCGTCGGCCAGATTAAAATTGCTCTCGACCACTCCAACCAGGAAATGGTAGTCGGCCGGGTCCAGAATACTGAGGACGTCCTGCATAAGTCTCTGCTCACAAGGGATCTGGCTGGCTGCTACGCCCTCGCAGGCCGGATTGTTACGAGCGAACAGCGTAACTTCGGCGCCCGACAACTCGACCGGCGCCCTCGCCACCTATGACTGCCAAGCGAACCAGCGGAATACTGCTCCACATCACGTCGCTCCCAGGCCCTTTTGGGATCGGCGATATGGGCCCATCCGCGCACGAATTTGTGATCGCGCCCCTTCCGATCCGCCGGCATGC
>CAYXSE010000134.1:0-4517 GCA_964466675.1 uncultured Rhodothermales bacterium
TGGTCGAATTTGGCGATGGTGGAGAGGGTGTAGATCGCGTCTGCCTCCTCTCGCGTCAGACCTACGTCGGCGAGCGTCGCTTCGACTTTGCTCTTCTTCATATCACCCACCGTCACATCGCGGCGATGGATCCGGACCGCCATCAGCTTTTTCAGGACCTCGGTAACCCTCGTCCCGTCCCCGGCTCCGAACATGTTGGCCATGTATTTGATGGGGAAGCGAACTTGCTCGATGGTGCCCCACAATTCTTCCGTGGAGGTGTCATAAAGCCAATCGTCATCCCACTTCTTCGAGATCGGAGCCAGCTTGTCAAGCTGTGCTCCATTATTGGCTTCTGAGACCGAGGCCATCACGGGGAGAAGGGGCGGCACGTAGAACAGCATCGGAAGGGTCCGAAACTCGGGATGGAGCGGAAGTGCGAGGCCCCACTCCTTCACAAAACGGTAGACCGGCGACTTCTGTGCCGCCTGGATCGTCGTATCCGATATGCCGTTGGCCTTGGCCTTGGCGATCACCTCCGGATCATGTGGGTCCTGGAGCATGGCCATCTGCCTGTCGATGAGTTCATCTTCAGGTGCCGAGGCGGCGCTCTGGATCTGATCCGCATCGTAGAGCATCACGCCCAGATACCGGATGCGGCCTACGCAGGAGTGCATACATGCGGGGGCATGGCCGGCCTCCAGCCGGGGATAACAGAGAATGCATTTCTCGGATTTGCCCGTATTCCAGTTGTAGTACGACTTCTTGTACGGGCATGCCGTGACACACATGCGCCAAGCGCGGCAGACTTGTTGATTGATCAGAACTATGCCGTCTTCTCCGCGCTTGTAAATGGCCCCGGACGGGCAACCGGCTACGCAGGCCGGATTCAGACAATGATTACAGATCCTGGGCAGGTAGAAGTGCGCCATTTTTTCCAACTGGAACATGGCCTCCTGCTCGGCGGGCGTGAGGCCTTCGAGGTTGGGATCTTTTCTGGCGAAGTCTGGGGTGCCACCTAGATCGTCATCCCAGTTGGGTCCCATCTTGATGTCGATGGGCTGACCTGTGATCAAGGAAACAGGCCTGGCGGTCGGCTGGTCATCCAATTCAGGACTCTCGATAAGGTCGAGGTACTTGTAGGTGAACGGCTCGTAATAGTCGTCTATGACCGGCAGATGGGGATTATGGAAGATATTCAGCATGCCCCGAAGCTTGCCGGCGCCCCGCAGCGTGATATCCTGGCCGCGGGTCATCCATCCGCCCTTGTATACATCCTGATCTTCCCATCTTGTCGGATAGCCCGTCCCGGGTTTGGTCTCCACATTGTTCCACCACATGTATTCGGCGCCCTTCCGGTCCGTCCAGATGTTCTTGCAGGCGACGGAGCACGTGTGGCACCCGATACACTTGTCCAGGTGGAACATCATCGAGATTTGAGCTCTGATATCCATGACGGTCGGTCTTTGCTGGGTTGACGGCGTCCCCGGAAGGCCCCGGGACAGGGCTAGAAGACAACTTTGTCCATCTTCTTGATGACGACGTGTGTGTCGCGATTGACCGCCGTCGGACCCCAGTAATTGAAGTGGTAGGTGAATTGCCCGTAGCCGCCTGCCAACAGATTGGGTTTCAGGTGGATGCGCGTGAAGCTGTTGTTTCCGCCCGCTCGTTTGTTGCCCCGCACCTGGGACTTCGGAACGCCGATGGTGCGCTCTACGGCGTGGTACACAATGCACACCCCGCGCGGGATGCGCGAGCTCACGACGGCCCGGGTGCAGTAGACTCCGTGGTCGTTAAAGACCTCGACCCAGTCGTTGTCCTGGATTTCGAGCTCCACGGCATCCGCTTCATTGATCCAACAGGGTTCACAACCACGCGAGAGCGTGAGCATCCGCAGGTTGTCCATGTAGGTGGAGTGGATGTGCCACTTGCCGTGGGGAGTCAGGCAGTTGAAAATCTTCGCCTGGCCGCTCTTCAGGGTCTCTTTGAGATCTCCGTAGGCTTCCGGCTTCGGTGACGGCTTGTAGGTGGGCAGGTGCTCGCCGAAGGCGATGTACATTTCATGGTCCTGGTAGAAATGCTGCCTTCCGGTGAGCGTCCTCCAGGGAACGAGTCGTTCCACGTTGTACGTGAAGGCCGAATAGGCGCGGCCATCATTCATGAGGCCCGACCATAGCGGAGAGGTGTTGTACCTGCGCGGTTGTGCCTGAAGATCAGCGAAGTTGGTTCGCACGTTGCGGTTTCCCTCGCCAAGATCCCTCAGCACCAGGCCCGTTCGCTCTTCGGCGTCCTCGTAGGCACGAACCGTCAACTCCCCATTCGTGAGTGATGAGAGATGAAGGACCGCATTCGCAGCGTCTTTGTCCTCCCGGATAGACGGCCGGACCTTACCGTCCAGGTTCTCGACCGCGAAATGAGGCGACGTGATCATCTCGTCGAAGACATCGGCGCACTCGAAGTGGTTGCCATGCGCCCCTAGGCCGCTCTTCCGGATGTTATCTCCCAGCGTACAGAATTTGTCGAAGATCTGGGTGTAGTCCCGCTCGACCACGGTCAACTTGTGCATGGTCTTGCCGGGAATGGCTTCGCACTCACCCAGATACCAGTCCTTCACCTCGGGCTGCGCGATCTCTCCCGGGGAGTCGTGCGCGATGGGACTCGCCACGATATCCTTGACCGGATCGGCCAGATACTTCTCGGCCATCTCGCTCGTGACTCGTGCGATTTCCCGGAAGATCTCCCAGTCCGACTTCGACTCCCAGACGGGCGCAATCGCGGCCGAGAGAGGATGGATGAAGGAGTGCATGTCCGTGCTGTTCAGATCATCCTTCTCGTACCAGGAAGCGGCCGGGAGAACGATATCCGAGTAGAGCGCCGACGAATCCATCCGGAAGTTGAGGTCCACGACCAGATCCATCTTGCCGGTCGGGGCCACGTCGTGCCACTTCACATCATCGGTAGGCTCCTCGTGGTTGTCCAGGCCGATGGCGTTGTGGTGGGTGCCCAGGTAGTGTTTTAGGAGGTACTCGTGGCCCTTCATGCTGCCGGCGATGGCGTTGCCCCGCCAGATATACCAGGTCCGTGGAAAGTTCTCCTCCTTCTCCGGGTCGGCTACCGCGTAGTCGAGCTCTTTGGCTTTCAGCTTCTCAAGGACGTAGGCCTCGATATCGGCGTCGGATTTGGCTCCCGAGTCCATCGCTTCACGACACAGATCGAGCGTGTTCTGGTCGAACTGAGGATAGAAGGGCATCCAACCCATGCGGACGGCCTTGTAGATCAGGTCCGCCTGATGTCCTCGCGTCCACTCGTTGTCCGGGCACGCGTTGTACCGGGCGGTATGGCCATCGTAGCGATACTGGCAGGTGTTGATGTAGTGCCAGATGGGAGTCTGCTGGAGCCGAGGCGGACCCTGCCAGTCCTTGGCAAAGGCGATACTACCCCAGGACTCCATGGGGGCGAGTTTTTCCTGGCCCACATAATGGTTCAGGCCGCCGCCGTTTTTCCCGATGCAGCCGCACAGCATGAGTGCGTTAATGCCGGCGCGGTAGATCAGATTGTTATGGTACCAGTGATTGATGCCGGCGCCGATGATGATCGAACACTTGCCCTCGGACGCGATCGCGGTCTGGGCCCACTCGCGAGCAAACTGAATCACCGTATTCGAGTCGACACCCGTGAAGATTTCCTGCCAGGCTGGGGTGTATGCGGCGTCTTTGTCGGTATAGTCGGCGGGGTAGTTTCCTACGAGGCCGCGCCCGACTCCATACTGAGCCATCATCAAGTCGAACACGGTGGTTACTGTGACGCGTCCATCGGGAGTATCGATGTACCTCACAGGGACTCCCCTTCGGGACTGGGTATCCAGCCCGTATTCGACGAAGTTCACCTGGAGCACCTCGTCCTCACGTCCCAGGTACGTCAGCACCGGATCGTAGGGGAGGTCGGACTCGCCGTCCTCGGCCTTCATGTTCCAGTTGCCTTTCTTGGCATCCCATCGGTGCCCGGCACTGCCCTTGGGCATGACCAGCTCGCCGGAATCGACATCCTCGTTGAGGAACTTCCAGTCGCCATTTTCGACATCCGCGTACTTGGCGATCCGGTTGGCACGGAGCAGTTTGCCCGGCTTCAGGGCGTCACCATCCTTCTCAAGCTCCACCAGATAGGGGCAATCCGAGTACCGTTTGATGTACTCCTCGAAGAAGGGCGTCCGATTTTCGTGATGGAACTCCTTCAGGATCACATGCGAAACCGCCATCCAGAACGCGCCGTCGCTCCCCGCATGCAGCGGCACCCACTGGTCCGCGAACTTGGTTACCTGGCTCAGGTCGGGCGAAAAGACGACGGCTTTGGTACCGTTGTGTCTGGCCTCGGCGAAGAAGTGACAATCGGGCGTCCGGGTCATGTTGAGGTTGGCGCCCATGACCGCGATGAACTTCGAGTTGAACCAGTCCGCGCTCTCGGCCACGTCTGTCTGCTCACCCCAGACTTCCGGAGACGCCGGAGGGAGATCGCAGTACCAATCGTAGAAACTCAGGTTG
>CAYXSE010000134.1:4539-8748 GCA_964466675.1 uncultured Rhodothermales bacterium
AAGAGCTGCAGGAAGCGAGCTCCGCCGGCGTAACTCAACATGGACATGGCCGGGATCGGAGAGAAGCCGACCACGCGGTCGGGCCCGTATTTCTTGGCCGTGTAGAGATTGGCGACGGCCATGAGTTCGAGGGCCTCGTCCCAGTGGACACGGCGGAAGCCACCCTTTCCACGAGCACGCTGGTACCTCCGCCTCTTTTTCGGATCGGTCTGGATGTTCTCCCAGGCCTTCATCGGGTCCTGGGTGATTTCTTTCTCGCGCCGAAAGAGGTCGATGAGGGAGCCGCGGATCAGCGGGTACTTGATGCGCAGCGGGCTGTAGAGGTACCATGAGAACGAGATCCCTCTCTGGCAGCCGCGAGGCTCGTATGGGGGCAGCGTCCCCTCCAGTTCCGGGTAGTCCAGCTGCTGGGTCTCCCAGACCACGATTCCGTCTTTGACATGGATCTGCCATGAGCAGCCGCCGGTGCAATTCACCCCATGGGTGCTCCGGACAACCCGGTCGTGTTGGAAGCGATTCCTATAAAACTCTTCCCACTGACGGGTCTGAGGCGAGATGACATCCTGGATCCAGCTCATAGTTCCTGGCGATCTTTGCGCGTCTTTATCTGACGGCCGTAGATGTGGTAGTTGACAGTATGTTTGGTGCTCCTGATGCCGAGCAGAGAGAACAGCCCGAGCATCACGAGAAAGCCGATCAGGCCATACTTGGCCAGGGTGTCTCCGTAGTCTCGGTCCTGTTGAGTGAGGTGCAAGTCATCGGCGGACTTCAGGAAGGCACTCACTGCGGTCATCTCCTCGGCAGCGAGAGGTTTCCCTTCGAACGCCGTCCGCATGGCCGGGAATGGAGGGCTCTTCATCATGGCCTCGACCCCTGAACGTGTGAGCCGGGACACCGAGTCGCTCAAGTCCCTGGCCAGGCTACCACCGGTCATGACCGCGTCGGTCCGGACGTTGTGACAGGAACTGCAGGACGCTCCGCCGTTACCAAATGGCACCCGGCCGACAAACAGAGAGCGGCCTAGTTCGATTTGCGCCGGCGTTATCTCACTCGAAGGTGGTGGCTCCTCGGACACAGGGGGATTACCCGCGGGACTGTTCAGAGCGATGTATGCCAGGATTTCCCGAATCTGGTCTTCCGTGAGGGCGAAATCGGGCATGACCATGCCGCCAAACTCAGAGACCAGGGTCGCCGCGGCCGTATCGCCGGACGCGACGAGCGCCGTGGAGGACTGAACAAAACTGATCAGCCAGGCTTCGTCACGGCGGTAGTGCACATTGGCCAGGTCGGGGCCAATCAATCGTCCACCGCCAATGGTGTGGCAAGCCACGCACATTTGGGTGAATAGCGACTCTCCCTGTCCCTGGGCTGTTGCCGGCGGAGCCAGGAGAGCGACTCCAACGAGAGTAAGGAAGCTGAATACACGCATAGCAGACTAACGAGTCGTTTATCGTTACAAGGCTTTCAAGTTTACTCTCTCCCCCGGGCAATGCCAAAGGTGGCGCCATGAAATTACGGGTCGGCCTCTGGGGTCACGACGAGGGCACCCCCATGCCGAATGGCGGGGATATCCCCGCAGGGGTGGGCGGGCTACCAGCCGGTCGCACCCCTGCAATTCTACAGCCGCTTAGAGCACCGTCGAGACGGTGAAACGGTGGAGCCCACCGAAGGACGACCAAGAGTTGAATCCATAATCGATTCCCACATTCCGGACCCGAATTCCCGTGCCGAAGGACACGCCGGCAAAGTCCAGGCGCGTCTTGATCCTGAGCGCCTGGTGCTTGCGATGGTCATATCCAAATCGGATCTGGAAGCTCTCGCTGAACTGGAATTCCCCACCCAATTTCAAGTGGTAGAATAGATTATCGAGAACGGTAGCCGATTCGGAATCGTCGCCGAGGTCGGTGAGGTCGTAGGCCGTCACCGAAATCAGCAGAGGCAAATGCCGGAGACGTTTCGACACCCCCAGCCGGAGGTCCAGCGGCAACTCATCGGTGCCCTGGCCTATGGACGACATCACGAACCCGAGATTGTGGATAGAAGCGCTTAACCCTAATCGTGTATCCGGATCGTACCTGAAGACGCCCAGATCGGTGGCAATTGCCGAGGCGCTTTGGCCATCGATCCCGCTCCGGAGCAGGTGAACTGACGCCCCATAACGGACCTTGGCATTGAGCGCCCGCGACGCCCCGACTGACAGGGCGAATTCGCCCGCAGAGAATGTCCCGGTCCTCTCTCCAGATGCGTCTGCTCGCGTGAGTTCACCCCATCCCAGGAATCTCATCGCTACCCCAAAGGTGGCCAGCGAATCATAATGGCGGCCAAACGCCAGCGTGCCCGTCCTGAGAGACGAGACATGGTTCAGAAACGACGCCCCGATTTCGTTGTGCGAACCGGGTCTCAGATTGGCCGGATTCTCGAGAAAAGCCAGAATTCCGTTTGACGGCAACGCCGCAGAAGCACCCGCCAGGGAGGCCCCACGAGCCGTGGGTTCGAGCGTGGCGATCGAGAACACGCTGGTGTCAATGGGCTGGGCCGCGGTCCCGCCAGGTGCCGTCAGCCGGACCAAGATCAGCACCAATACCTGGAGAAAGATCCTGACAAGAAAAGCCGGGCGGAAGGGCATCCTCAAGTAAACTATGCGACTGGAATTTGGGGCGCTTGTACGGGGGTGTCTCTGGCCGGTTCTCAGGCGGCAAGGGCATTCAGGAGGGACTCCCGGGAGATGGAGGAAAGGGGAACGATTCGGAGCCTGACAGCGTGTCATCAAGCTGTCGAATGGCACGCAGATTGCGGAGGGTCACGAACCGCGGCGGGCTTCTCGAAAGGAGGCGCCGATTCATTGACAACACTCTAATCTGGAGCGGATGAAGGCCGAGTCCTCGTCCGCTTCTCATCAATCGTCGCAGCTTCTGGCGCGGCTCTATCGAGAAGAATGCTCGACCTGATAAAGAAGATGTTCGGCGACAAGAATGAGCGCAACCTGAAGAAGCTCTGGCCCATCGTCGCACAGATAAACGAGGAGTTCGAGAAGCTCCAGGGCCTGTCCGAGGAGGAATTCGGGAAACTCACCGCCGATTTCAAGGCGCGCATCAAGGCCGTCGTGAAGGAGATTGAGGGGGACCAGAAAGAGATTCAGGCGCAGCTGAAGTCGGGGATGACGTCCGAGCCGGGAGACAGCGAGCCGAATGCCAAAGGCTTGAGAGAGCTGACCCTCGAGGAGCGGCAAAAGCTCTACGAAGAGTTGGATGAGCTGGACGGCGAGTGGGATAAGATGGTCGAGGAAACGCTCGACGAGATGTTGCCCGAAGTGTTCGCCGTGGCCAAAGAGGCCTGCTGCCGGATGGTTGGCAAGGAGTGGACGGCTGGGGGACAACCCATCCACTGGGACATGATTCCTTACGATGTGCAGATGTTGGGCGGCATCGCCCTGCACAACGGGGACATCGCGGAGATGAAGACCGGAGAGGGCAAGACGCTGGTGGCTATTGCGCCGGTGTACCTGAATGCCCTCGTTGGCCGGGGTGTGCACCTTGTCACGGTGAATCCCTACCTCGCCCAACGTGACTCGGAGTGGATGGGCGCGGTCTACGAGTACCTCGGAATGACCGTGGATGTCATCGACAAATATGAGCCCCATTCCCCCGGAAGGAAGGCGGCCTACGAGGCCGACGTGACGTATGGAACGAACAACGAGTTCGGCTTCGACTACCTGCGGGACAATTCGTTTGTGGTGGATCCGGACCAGCTCATGCAGCGGCAGCACCAATTTGTCATCGTCGACGAGGTGGACTCCGTTCTCATCGATGAGGCCCGGACGCCACTGATCATATCCGGTCCCGTTCCCGAGTCGGACGAGTCACAGTTCGAGGAACTGAAGGGCTCCGTCGAGAGGCTTGTCTATTCTCAGCAGAAGTTGGTTGCCGGGTTCGTTTCGGATGCGGAGCGCCTTCTGAAACGGCGTGATACGTATCTCGCGCAAGATGAGCGACGGAAGGCAGACGAAGCCGCGACCGATGCTGGACTGGCACTGCTGCGAGCGTTCCGGGGCTATCCGAAGAACAAACGGCTGAGGAAGCTCCTTCAGGAGCAGGGTGTGGAGGCGTTAAAGCAGAAGACGGAGTATCTCTATCTGCAGGACAACGCCAAGAACATGCCCTTCGTGGATGACGAGCTTCATTTCGCATTCGATGAGAAGCAGCGCGCCAT
>CAYXSE010000134.1:8761-10250 GCA_964466675.1 uncultured Rhodothermales bacterium
AGTTTATCGCCAAAGCGGCCGGTCAGGACGAGGACCTGTTTGTCCTACCGGACTTGGGCGAGGACATCGCCGTGTTCGAGATGGACCACGAAGCCGCCATTCGGGAAGCGGATGAGGCGCTGGACGCCGACAAGAGTCTCACGGACGAGAAGCGGGAGAACAAAAGGGAGAACGATCAGCGGGTTCTTCGGAGCCAGTTGGAGGAAAAAAAGCGGCTTCTGTACACGACCTATTCGGACCGGGCCGCCCGTCTGCACGCCATCGAGCAGTTGCAGAAGGCGTATCTCCAGTTCGAGAAGGACATCGAGTATATCGTCCAGGACGGTCGCATCATGATCGTGGATGAGCATACGGGCCGTGTCTTGGAAGGGCGCCGGTATTCCGAGGGCCTCCACCAGGCGATCGAGGCGAAAGAAGGGGTCAAGATTCAGGCCTCCACGCAGACCTACGCGACAATCACTCTGCAGAACTACTTCCGCATGTACGGCAAGCTGGCCGGCATGACAGGTACGGCGGTGACGGAAGCTGAGGAGTTCTACAAGACGTATCAGATGGAGGTGGTCGTCGTGCCGACGAACCGTCCCATCACGCGAAAGGATATGGACGACCTGGTCTTTCGGACCAAGCGAGAGAAGTATGCCGCAGTCATCGACAAAGTTCGGGAATACCACGAGCGCGGACAGCCGGTGCTGGTTGGAACGACGACAGTGGAGGTATCCGAGACATTATCCCGGATGTTGCAACGAGGTGGCATCAAGCACAATGTGCTCAACGCGAAGCGGGATCGGGCCAAGGCCGAGGCGCTGATTGTCGCCGAAGCCGGTTGGCGGGGCGCCGTTACCATCGCCACCAACATGGCCGGCCGCGGGACGGATATCAAGCTGGCCGAGGGGATCACGGATCTAGGGGGACTGGCCATTGTGGGCACCGAACGACACGAATCCCGGCGGATCGATCTCCAGCTGCGCGGCCGCGCCGGCCGTCAGGGGGACCCCGGTGAGAGCCAGTTTTACATCTCACTGGACGACAATTTGATGAGGCTCTTCGCGAACGATCGCGTGGCCAAGGTGATGGATCGTCTGAACATGGAAGACGGCGCCGTGATAACTCATCCCTGGGTGAACAAATCCATCGAGCGCGCTCAGGGGAAGGTCGAGCAGAACAACTTCGGCATTCGGAAGCGCCAGTTGGAATACGATGATGTGCTGAACGCTCAGCGCCACGTCATCTATGACCGTCGTGGCCATGCGTTGCACGGTGAGCGCCTGCGCGGCGACATTCTCGACGCCCTCCACCAGAGCATCGATAAATTGACGGTGCATCACTACGGGGAGGGCAGCCTGGAGCAGTACCGCGAGGACTTGCTTCGGATGTTCGCCGTAGACCTCGAACTGGACCAGGAAACCTTCATGGGGCTCGGCGAGGATGGTGTGGCCGACCGGGCCTTCGACGCGGCGGTAGAGTTCTACAGGCGCAAGAGGGAGGCGCT
>CAYXSE010000135.1:0-7025 GCA_964466675.1 uncultured Rhodothermales bacterium
CCAATAGTCAGAAAACCGATACCCGCCCGGGCCAAGAATAAGGGCATTACACTGATGACCAATAGGAGTAAGAAATGCGCAAGATGCCCCCACCGCAACACACATTAACAAGGGATCAATGCTGACACCCATGGTGATGGCAATCTGAACTGCAATGGGGGCCATAATAAGAGCGGTAGCCGCATTGTTTATTACATCCGAAAGAGTCATCGTAATGACCAAAATCAAGGCCACCACAGACCACATTGGCAGTCCTTGAGTCAATGCAAGCAGAGCATCTGCGATCAGCTGCGTACTACCTGTTGTCTGAAGCGCAGTGCTAACAGGAATCATGGCGCCAAGCAAGACGATGATGGGCCAATCTATTTGGCGGTATATGTCGCGGACTGGCAGTATTCCGGTGAAAATGTAGGCCAGTACAGCCCCAACAAATGCTACTGTGATCGGCAGGACATTTACCATACTTAACGCGATGGCGGCCCCGAAGATACCTAGGGCCAAGCCCACCTTAGAAAAGACTCCGACTGTCACATTTCTCTCGGCTAGCGGCAGGAGGTCGAGAGACTTTATGTTGTTGTCAACATCATCGGCGTGGCCCTGTAGCAGTAAGACGTCCCCCACCCGAAAAATCACACTACCGAGTCGCTTGCGGATTGGCTCGCCCTGGCGGGCAACGGCCATCAGGACCAAGGTATTCGAGCTGCGGCGACGCAAGTAGACTCGATTCCTATCAACGAGTGGAGAGTCGGGAGTTACGAGTACCTCCCTAAAAACCGTGTCCCCGTCCTTGAGTCCATCAATGCGCTTACGCATCAGCTTCATGAGTCGGAGGTCATACTCATCCATCATCACCTTGAGATCGACCGGATCAGCCATGATCTGAAACCTGTCCCCGCCTTGGATGACGTGGTCAAGCCTTGGAGCATCCACCGACTCATCTTCGGATATGCGCCCGGATATCGTGAGCCGGCCTCGAGTGAATTTTTCTATTTGCGCAATCCTCAGCCCAATAAACTTGCCGCCATCAGGGATGCGAATTTCGGTTATGTATTCATCGATCGAAAAAAACAATTCTGATGCGGATGCTTTGTATGATCGTTTTGGTATCAATCGCCAACCAACGAGAGCTACAAACAATACACCCAACAGTGCTAGTGATCCTCCAACCGGGCCGAAATCAAAAAGAGAAAACGCTTCTGGTTGAAACTGCTGGAGGTCAACATTGAACAGCCGAAAGTAGTCGGCCTCGGGCGACGCCGTGTCTTCAAGGGCCCGAACCTTCAATACCGCCAACTGGCTCTTGCGAAAAGTAGATATAATGATATTCGGCGGTGTGCCAATCATCGTTATCATTCCGCCCAGAATACTCGCAAACGCGATCGGCATGAGGATGATGCCGGGCGATCGTTTGCGCTTCGTTGCACTCTTGATAGCAACGGGGAGCATTAGCGCAAGAGCGCCGACATTGTTCATAATGGCCGAAAGAACTGCTACTACTCCGCTCAAGCTCGCTATATGAGTGATTTGGTACTTGGAAAAGGGGAATATGTAGCGAGATATCAATTCAACTACGCCGGCATTGCGAAGCGCCCTGCTAATTATCAGCACCAGGGCTACGGTTATAACCGCCGGATGCGCAAAGCCGATGAAAACATTCGATCCGTCGACTATCAACTGTGACGTCTCGGCTCCAAGCATTTGGTCGGCAACGAAGACAGCGGCCAAAGAGCACGCCGAGACAATATCATATCGCCACCGCCCCCAGATGAAGAGGGCAAGAGTCATCAGGATGATGAGGAGAATGGCTATTTGGTCAACCGTCATAGACTGATCGCGATGTGCTCGACTTTCGTTCCAAGAATCGATGTGGTCGTCACGGCTAAATGTTCACGTAGACGCGCCGCCTGTCCATCCACCAGGTGACGGCCGCCCAAACCATCACGAAGCCGGCGGCGAAGATGAATGAGGCGAGCTTTGGGTTTCCGGTAACCTGCTGAAGCGTGGTGTACATGCTGCCCTTCAGCGAGGTGTCCCCGACTTGGATCTGCGCCAGTGATGTGGCCATCATTCCAGAGGCTACAAACGCAAAGATGGCGTTCCGTCCGTAACTGCGGAACGCATGGGCCCATCGCTTGACGCCCTTGATGTCGATGAGGTGGAAAAGCACGCCGAGTGTCAAAAGGGCCACTCCAGCTGTAAAAACGGTGTATGAGCTGGTCCAAAGCCGCTTGTTGAGGGGCATCCATATGCTCATCACCAGTGCGATTCCCATCAGCCAGCAGGCGGTCACGAACAGGCCGATGAGTTTCTCGGAGTCATCTCGATCGGTCCGCTGCATCCATATTCCTGCGAGGACTCCGAAGAGCACCGAACCGATAGCAGAAACGGTGCTAATGAGTCCCTCCGGGTCGAAAGACCAAATGAGATCACCCGCGCCGTCATAGAGCTGCCGCGCGCTCCACGTATGGGTCCCGAGCAGGTGATAATCAATAAAGAACGCCCAGTTGGAGAAGAGTTCGGACGCCGGCGTTTCGCCGGTTGGGAATCCGAGGCTTAGGTCTGGCAATCCGAACCCCGGGATAGGTACCAAATGCATCCACACTGCATAGGAACCAAGGAGGCCGACAATCCAGTACCGAATGGCCTGGGGACTCGGTGTCAGGAAATAAATGGCCGATGCCGTGAGGTAGCACACTCCGATTCGAACGAGGACTCCTGGGAAGCGCATCCCCCCGATGCTGGAAAGAAGCGGATCGGACCAACCCGCCATCCAGGCCGCGATTAAGAATACTGCCAGGCCCGCACCAAGCGCGACCCGCCACACCCCGCGCCGCGCGGTGCCTGCAAGAAGCACCACCGCAGAGAGCATCCCCGCCACGTAACCAACCCTTAACAAAAGGGCCGCGAGACCCAGCGCGGTTCCGCCCCCCGGCCAGAGAACGGACGACCAAGTCCCGCCCCACCAACCCAGCAGCATCAGCGCGAACGCCCGCCGGACTACGTGCAGGAACAGCGTTTTCCGGGAATCACCCCGAGCCAGGCGCTTGGGGAACGAGAACATCATCGCCATTCCGACCATGAACAGAAAGAACGGAAAAACCAGATCGGTCAGCGTCCATCCATTCCAGGCCGCGTGTTCAAGCGGCCAGTAGATATGACCCCAGGAACCCGGGTTGTTGACCATCAGCATGGCCGCGATGGTCAGGCCCCGGAGGACGTCCAGGGACTCCAGACGGCGCGTAGAATGCAGAGGCATGATCAGGATCCGTCAGTCGCTTCTTCCTCCTCGGCCTCGACCCCCTTCACGTACTCGTCAAACCAGCCGATGAAGCGCGCCCACATATCCAGCTTGTTCTCGATGGCCCTGGGAGTGTGAGACTCGTACGGGTACTCGTACAACACCGCAGTCTTCCCGTTTTCTGTGAGCGCGTGAATCATGCGACGGGACTGGATAGGAAACGTACCGGAGTTGTTGTCGTCTCCGCCGTGATACATCAGCATGGGCGTATCGATCTGGTCCGCTTTGAAGAAGGGAGACATCTCGATGTAGGTGCTTGGGGCCTCCCAAATAGATCGGCGCTCTGCCTGGAATCCTGCGGGCGTGAGAGATCGGTTGTAGGCCCCATCGCCAGCAATCCCGGCCTTGAAGAAGGGTGCGTTGGCCAGGATGTTGGCTGTAGCGAACGCTCCGTAGCTGTGCCCGCCGTGCCCGATCAGGTCGATGTCGATCACATTCAGGCCATCGACGGCGCGAATCGCACCGTACATGGCATCCACCAGATTGCCGATATAGGTGTCGTTGTAATTCTCACCAACGATCGGAATGTCGGGGTACACCAGTGCGTAACCCTGCGTGAGCCACAGGTTGGACCAGCGCAGCCAACTCATGTGGGTGAAAGCATTCTTGTTCCGACTGCGGATGGCCGCGTGTTCGTATCGTTCGGGCGTGGTGTATTCCCGGGGATAGGTCCAGAAGATGGCAGGGACCTTCTCCCCGTCTTGGTAGCCGACCGGGAGTGAAACGCGTCCTTGCACCGTCAGTCCGTCACGGCGCTCGAATTCGAAATCGATGCGGGTGGCCGCTGTGATCTCTGGGAACGGATCCAAATTCCTCGTGAGGACCGTCCAGTCGCCGTCTTCCACGAGGTAGCTATTCGGGAACTCAGATGAAGACTCTCGACTGACCACCAGGCGGTTCATGTCCGGGTCAAGGGCAACCAACGGCTGCTCAAAATAGTCTGAGGAGCCTTCGAAGACCCTCGTCGAGGTACTGTCAGTGAGATTGATACGGTCAATGAACGGTTGCGGCCGAAAATCTTCCTTGAACCCCTCGCCCCTCAGATACGCCGCGTCCGCGCTACTCGACAGGATCGCGTACGAGAGCCCATTCCCCGTTCTCGCGGTCCAGAGGCTGCCGGCGTCGTCCGTCGGTCCATCGGACTCGTGGAAACCCAGCATCATCGACGGCTCCAAGGCTCCTCCAAGTCGCCAGTAGGCGATGCCTTGCTCTCCATCTTTGGAGACGTTCCCGAAGGCCAGAGTGCCGTCCAGGCTCACGGAAATACGCGCGATCGAGTTCTCGCTCTCGGCAAGTATCTCGGCGTCTTCAAGATTGAAGGGCGCCTGGGAGCGCATGAACCGGTCGGGACGATCCGCGTCGGGGTCCTCCTCGTCCTTCTTCGCTCGGTCAAGGAATCCCAATCCTGACCCATCCGGGAGCCACGCAAAGTCCCTCCGGCCATCGTCTCCTCCCGGTCGCCGGCCCTCCTGAAGGGGCGAGTAGTCGAGTTCCACCTCGGTCCCACTGGCCAAGTCCATGAGAACGGTTCGGCGAGGAAAACCTCTGTAGCTGGTGCGATAGCTGAACGGACGTTCCAGTCGGGACGCGATGACGTGGCCACCGTCCGGACTGACAGAGATGTTTTGGTACATGCCGGGGGTGCCCACTGGGCTGGTCGTTCCATCCGGTGAGATCTTCGTGATCTGGCTGGTCGTATAGTGCTCGAACAGGTATTCGTCGTGCGTGTCGTTGAGAAGGTTTGGGTACGTCCGCGTGGACATCGCCCGATCACGGGTTCGCCGCACCACCGGGCCGTCAGGGACTGGGTTGCGAGGCGCCTCGTCGGCTCGAGTCCCGGGGACCATGAGGGTCACGATGCTTCCGTCCGGCGTCCATTGAAGCATGCCGGATGGGTTCGATCCCTGGCCCCTGGCGCTCGTTCCGATCGTGGCAAGCACCCGCTTGGGACTGAGGCTCCGGGCGCGACCAGTGCGCACATCGGCCGTCCAAACTTCCGTGTGAGTCGTTAGATGGGCCAGGAAGGCGATGTGGTCTCCCGCTGGCGACCAGGTAAAATCACTCGCGAACGCGCCGTCGGGCAGCTCTATTCCTATCGTTTGCCCTCTTTGGAGAGAGAAGATTCCGAATCCATCGATTCCGTAGGTATCCAGATGCCAAAGGCGATCAGTCTGGGGCCGCAGCTCCAGTTCCGCCAGCCGATAGGTGGGCCTTGACATGAGCTCCAGGGTCGAGAGGGCGGTGGTGTGTACGACCAGGAAGTGGTCCCCGTCCGGGCTCATGTAGTCGAGCGTCGCGTAGTTCTTGTCGGTGGCGAGTGCCGCCGCGATTTCGGGTGGTGGAAGGATGTATGAGGCCGCGTCCGGGTTCTCCGCGGGGTGCGCATCGTCCTGAGCGAACGAGGGCAGGGCCATAGCAACGGACAGGACGAAAGAAATTGAAGAGGCTCGAAGGGTCCTGAACATGGTCTTACGGGATTGGTCGGTGCGCCCGTCGGCGTGCAGCTCTATCAGGGATGCTCCATCGATGTCGATGTGCGGGCCTCAAGTAAGGTCGCAAGTCACCAAGAGGCAATCAGCGGTGCGGAAATTCCTGTCATTAAAGATTTGAGGCGGATTCGACACCAAACCGTGACAGATCTCGTCTAGCTGTGAGGTATCGTTTTTACTAACGAACCACGCCGCTCATGAACCGCTTCCTGGTCGCTGCTTTTTTCCTGGCCGTTGCAGCGACTCCCGCTTGGGGACAAGCTACCGAGCTCAAGGGGACGGTCCTGTCTCTGGACGAAGGGGAGCCCCTGGCAGGAGTGAACGTCCTGGTGGTTCCCTTCGCGGACACCACGAGGAGCTACGGGGGCGTGACAGGTCGAAACGGCCAATTCCTGGTGGAGCTTCCCGAGTCCGCGACCTATCGGATTCGAATTACATTTGTGGGCTTCGAGCCCGCGATCCGGATTCTGAACATCCCTGAGGCTGGCCGGACCCTGGACACGATACTCCTGAAGCCCCAGCCCGTTCTGATGGACGAGGCTGTCGTCGAGGCTCTCCAGGAACGCGTGGTGATTCTCGGCGATACCACTCAGTATTCAGCAGCAGCCTACAAAGTAAATCCCGATGCGAGTGCCGAGGACTTGTTGGCCAAGCTCCCTGGCATTGTGGTGCAGGGCGGGCAGGTGGAGGCTCAAGGCGAGCAGGTTCGGCGAGTCCTGGTGGACGGGCGAGAGTTTTTCGGGGATGATCCCACCGCCGCCCTCCGCAATCTACCCTCGGAAATCATCGACAAGATCCAGGTCTTCGAGCGCCTGAGCGATCAGGCCCAGTTCTCCGGCTTCGATGACGGCAACGGCGAAATGACCATAAACATCATCACCCGCGCGGATCGGCGAAATGGGCAGTTCGGGAAAGTGTATGGGGGCTACGGATCCGAGACCCGGTATGCCTCCGGGGGGAACGTGAACATCTTCGATGGTGCGCGGCGGATCTCCATTATTGGCCTCTCCAATAACATCAATGAGCAGAACTTCTCTATGCAGGACCTGCTGGGCGTAGTGGGATCTGCTGGCGGGCGAGGGGGAGTCGGGGGAGCGAGATTTCGAGATGGTGCAGGTGGAGGCCGGGGCGGAGGCGGACGAGGGGGAGGCGGCGATCGCGCCGGTGGGGGTGGCCGCGGAGGCTTTGGCGGCGGAACACGAGTGTCTTCCAACCCGAGCAATTTTCTGGTCGGCAAC
>CAYXSE010000135.1:7035-9999 GCA_964466675.1 uncultured Rhodothermales bacterium
GGCGGCGTCAACAGCACCGATGCACTGGGCTTGAACTACACGGACGAGTGGGCTGGAGGCGTGAAGCTCACCGGGAGCTACTTCTTCAACAAGTCCGACAACACCACGGCCAACATTCTGGATCGCGAATATTTCCTCTCCGAGACCGAGTCTCAGTTCTACAGCGAGTCGAACGATGCCATCAGCGACAACGCCAATCACCGGCTGACCGTTCGTCTTCAGTATCAAATTGACGAACGGAACTCGCTGATTTTTACGCCGAGGCTGTCCACTCAGAACAATTCGTCGTCGTCATCCATTTTCGGCCTCAACTCGGCTGTAGACGGGTCGACGCTGAGTCAAACCGTGAACGATTTCCTCTCGGAGACAACCGGTTTGAACACGTCGGCCAGCCTTCTACTAAGGCACCGGTTTGCCAAGCGGGGGAGAACGATCTCTGTGAACGTCTCTGGCGGCTACAATGACCGAGATGGGACGACCGATCAACTCTCGGAAAACACGTTCAGCGCGGGTACCGGCATCGATGACTTTTTCGATCAGCGCTCGGCGGATGTGCAGTCTGGGTCTCAGTTGGCGAGCAGCATCACCTACACCGAGCCGGCGGGAGAAGGTGGCCAACTTCAGATTTCCTATCGGCCATCCGTCTCCTCGAGCGATGCGGATAGACGCGCGAACCTATTGGATCAGAGCACCGGGCTCTATTCCATCCTTGAGCCTGCGCAGTCTAGTGTCTACGGGAATGACGTACTCAGGCAACGCCTCGGCCTGAATTATCGGCTTCGAAAAGGGAGTGCATTCATGACCATCGGGGCGAGCGCACAGACGGAGCGCTTGACGGGAGACCAGTCATTCCCGGATGTCGCATCCGTCGAGAAGTCCTTTCAGACGATCCTCCCCCAGGTCATTCTTCAGTACGGGAATCGGCGGACCAACAATCTCAGACTGACCTATCGGACGTCGACGAACACCCCATCGATCGACCAACTCCAGGAAGTCATTGACAACACCAATCCACTCCAACTTTCCAGCGGGAATCCGGACCTGGACCAGAGCTATTCACACAACGTGTCACTCCGGTTCAACGCCACCAATCCGGCCGCTGGTCGGGTGTTCATCGGGTTCGTCAGCTTGAGGACGTCGCGCGACTACGTCGGCTCCGAATCCATCGTGGCGCTGGAAGAGACCACCCTGGGTAACGGACTCGTGCTGGCGCCGGGTTCGCAGTACCGACGCCCCGTGAACCTGGGTGGGTATTGGAACGCGAGGAGCTTTTTCACCCTAGGCCGCCCCTTCGCCGCCATCCGGTCGAACGTCAACCTCAACGCCGGGTACAGCTATTCGAACACACCGAGTCGGGTCAACGGCACGGCGAGTGATGCCGAGGTACAATCGGTCAATGGTGGCATCGTGATCGGCTCCAACATTAGCGAGCGTGTCGATTTCACCTTGTCCCACAACACCGCCTACAACGTGATCAGGAACACGGTGGCGCCGGAACTGGATTCCAACTACGCACTCCATCGGTCCTCGATTCGAATGAATCTGATGCCGACCGCGTCCGTCGTGATCAACACCTCGCTGCGCTACTCTGGTTATCAGGGTTTGGGGGAAGGCCTGGACCAGACATCCGTGCTCTGGAACGCCTCTCTGGGATACAAATTCCTGAAGGGGAATGGGGGGGAAGTACGGGTGACCATCGTGGATTTGCTCAACCAGCAGACCAGCGTCGGGCGTTCGATAAACACCTTCTACGTGGACGATACCTCGAGTAATGTCCTGGGACGGTACGTGATGTTTAACCTGATTTATACCCTGCGGAATTACCGGTTCTAGCTAGTAGGTCGTGAACAGATCTAGGACGTTCGACCGTGCGGGGTGATTCATAGGGGAGTGGAGAAGAGCCAGAAGATTCTCCTGCAGGAGGATCTGGAAGAACTGGAATCGCACATTCGCGACCAAGTCTCAGACCTTGTCGGGGGCGGGAAGTCGGAAAATCAGGCCTTCGCCATAGCCGCCGCCTTCCCATGCACGGCCGTCAGGAGTTAGGCTCTGGTTGCGCGCCCATCTCGAGGAGGTACGATTCCAGCGCCTGGACGTTTCTCAGGTTACTCCCGTAGTCGACGATGGTCGTCGGCAGCGATGGACGGCTGCAAAGGACGATTTTCTGTTCGCCGGGACTTCCTTGTGAGATGTGGCAGCTGATTCTGTCTCCCCAGGTCCGCCAAGACGTTCGCCTTTTCGCTGTGAGTCTCCCGGCCTGGCCACCAACTCCCCGGACACCGGGAAGCGCCTCCATCGCCTCCACGCATAGCTGCGTGGACCGATCAAGCGAAGCGTCGATCCTGAGCATGCGCTGGTGTCGAACATTGGGGTCGTCCGTCTGGGAGAAATGAATAGCTCCAAGAATGAGTGCCATGGGTCCTCCGAAAAGCGCACCGGCGGCAAGGCCGGAAGCCACGCCAAGCGCCCCACCCACAGCCCAGCCAAACGGAGCGGACGAGCCGAGCCAGATCCCGGTAGGCCCCATCAGGATGACGGCAACGATCCCGAACGGTACTCCCATCCCAAGAAATAGCTTCAAAAACAGCCGAGTCTTCATGGTAATCGATCGAGCCGGGGAGGCCGTTATCGGACTATCTGCGGCTCGTTGAATCTAGGCTCTCAACGGCAGCGTCATAGCCGCGGTCGTAGGCCTCGGATAATTCGTCCCAGTCCAAAAACACGAGACCGGTGGCGACCAGAAAAATACCGACCAAAACCATTTTGAACCGGCGCGCCCGGTGCTTCTTTCGAACGCTCAAGACCAGGAGGACAATTCCCGCAATTATAGCAATATCCAGAAGCAGGCCGAGTACAAAATCCATGACAACCGGTGGCAGGTAAGGTTATCTAGAAATATAGCACTCTCACCCACGCCCTCTCGTTTCGAGCAAGAACTGTTCTATCTGTGCCCGGGTACTCAGG
>CAYXSE010000135.1:10014-10223 GCA_964466675.1 uncultured Rhodothermales bacterium
TCCAGCTTTCGGAGGATGCCGGGCCTCCGGTTCTTCCAGTAACTCACGATAAAACGGAAGAATTCCCAATCGAATCTGTCCAGGCAGCCTTCCGGGACATCCGGTCTCGGGTTCTTGATGAGCAGACGGCCAAGTACTCCGCGCAAGCAAGTCAAAGTTGACGCATCCAAGAAAATAACGGTATCAGCGGCCGATAGGCGCGGATCCAT
>CAYXSE010000136.1:0-7228 GCA_964466675.1 uncultured Rhodothermales bacterium
ATCGGGGCTGAGGCTGCGGTAGAGTCGGGGGCGCCACCAAGGCTGGAATTTATCTACACCGGGATTTTCTATGATCGCCAGACGCCAATCCCGTTCCTCAACGGCCTGGCCCGTCTGGTGCGCGAGGAGCCGGCCTTGAGGAGTAGGCTGAAGGCCACCTTCGTTGGGCTCTTTCCCAAAAGTGGACTCGCCGCGGTTGAGAGATTGGAATTGCGTGACGTGGTTCAGGTCCTTCCCTATTCGTCTCAAAGGGAGGCCATGGCCAGGATTCAGAGAGCAGACGTGCCATGGTTGATCGTGGGAGCGGGACCAGGACAGGACCAAATTTCCACGGGAAAGCTGTTCGCGTATATCGGTGCTGGCAAACCAATTCTCGGCCTCGTTCCCGAAGGCGCGGCGCGAGATACGTTGGAGTCCTATCGGTGCGGTTGGATCGCCCATCCAGACGAACCCGGCGAAATCGACCTCGCGTTGCGTCGAATTGTGAGGCTTTGGCTGGAAGCAAGTTTGCCCGAGGCAACCGAGGCCGTGATGCACCCATATTCCCGGCCGGCGCTGGCGGGAAAATTGGCCGAGATTCTGAATCGGGTATCTTCCTGAACACTAAATTCCGCGTCTCCGAAAGACCTTGACCCGCGCTTCCGATGCCCGAATATTTGCCTGACATGCACAAAGAGTTGGTGGTCAAAAGCGAGTTTGAACATCTCGATTTGGTTGTCCAGGAGACTGAAGATTTTGTTCGTTTGCACGAGGGCGACGATGACGTGGTCTATAACATTATGCTGCTCACCTCAGAGGCCGTCAGCAATGCTATGGAGCACGGCAATGGCCTGGACCCGTTCAAAGAGGTAAAGATCGCGTTTGAAGTCGGGACAGAACATCTGATCGTCTCCATTCAGGACCAGGGCCGGGGTTTTTCCGAGGCTGCAGTTCCCGACCCGCTTGCCGAGGCGAACCTGTTGGCAGAAGGGGGGAGGGGTTTGTACCTCATGCATGAGTTGGCGGATGAGATTCGATATGAAGACGGTGGCCGGCGGGTGGTTATGAGGTTTAGCCGCTCCGGCAAATGAACCGACCCAGGCAAGTCGGAGCGCTTGTCGTTGCCCAGTTAGCACTGACCATGGTCATGGTTTGGGGGGCGCTCGAGCAGGCCCGGTGGTCGTGGATGGTTCTTGCCGGCTTCGCGTCGGCCTTGCTGACACTTTGGATCTATAAAAAGAGCGCCCCGCGTTCCGCGGTCATTCTGGCGGTGGCCATCGCCATGCGACTCCTGTGGCTGGTCGTTCCACCCACACTATCGGACGATTCCTTTCGATACGCGTGGGACGGGATGCTCGTTCTCGATGGCCAGAATCCGTATGAATATGTGCCGTCCGACCCGGCCTTGGAGGCCTACCAAGACCACCCGGTCTATGAACACATGAACAGCCGCGGGTACTTCTCCGTGTACCCGCCTGCCACCCAGCTGGTATTCGCCGCGGCCGATTGGATCTCGGGATCTGCTCACCCAGCCTCTTTTTTCGCCTACAAGAGCATTCTGGTATTTCTAGAGGTTCTCGCACTGATCGTCCTCTGTCGGATTGTACCGACCGCCGTATTCATGCTCTTTGCCTGGAGTCCGGTGGTTGTACTGGCCGGGGCGGGGCAAGCGCATTCAGATGTCTTGCTCGCGCTCCCCATCGTGTTGGCCGTCTTCCTGTCCAGAAAGGGCCAGTGGGGAGGCACGGGAATCGCCCTTGCTGTGGCCGCGCTGGTGAAAATATGGCCCCTACTGGTTGCGCCGTTGGTGCTCAAACGGCGGAGAGCCGTTGTTCTCGGGAGTCTGGCGGGAATTCTCTTGGCGGCTCCATTTTTTGCCAGCTATGTATGGCCAAACGTAAGTGAGTCCCTTGACCTTTACGTCCGGTACTTCGAGTTCAATGCGGGCCTCTACTACGGGATCAAGAACGTCCTCTTGACGGCGACCGGAGAGGATTGGAGCAAGCAGATCGGGCCTGCCCTGCGGCAGGCGTATCTCCTGGTCATGCTCATTGTCTGGATCTTGGCTTGGCGTCGGAAGTGGCCGTTGGAGTCGCTGCTGTTCGCTATTGCGGCTTGGTCTGTCCTGGCATCCACGACCGTGCATCCTTGGTACTTTTACCCCGTGCTTCTCCTGGCTGCGTTGCGCGGCCGGGAGGCAATGGCTTGGCACTGGGTTTCGATGGTGTCCATGGGGACCTATCTGCTGTACGCCGGTGGACCATATTGGCCCTTTGTCTGGATTGGATGGACCGGCTTCCTGGTTCTAGCAAGCTACGAGTACTGGCCGCGGTTGGTGGAGGTGCTCCTGCGCGATCGCTCGACATGGAAAGCCGACTGGATTGCCGAGCACCTCGCCGCTCACGAGGGGAAATTTCTTGATGTAGGTGGAGCCGAGGGATTTGTAGCGGAGCGTCTGGGGAAGTTGCTGAAGTCTCCTACCGCGGTCGCGGAGGTCCGAGACGTTGGGACGGGGCCAGTCAATCGTCTACCGCATGTTGCCTCTAGAGAGGAGCGCGACCTTGTCAGAGAGTTGATTCCGTTTCACCGATATGACGGCCTATCGATGCCCTTCGATGCTGACAGCTTCGGTTCTTCAGCCGCGGTGTTTACCCTGCATCACGCGACTGACGCCGGTCGCGTCTTGGCAGAGATGGCCCGGGTCACGAGTGGCTCCATCGTGATCATCGAGTCGGTCTATCGCAAGAAAGCCGGAAGAATGCTGCTCCGGAAGTTGGACATCCTCGCGAATCGAATCCGAACCTTGGGCCGAAAAGGGATGGATGAAGAGGTACTCCACTTTCGGACCGCGAACGAGTGGCGCTCCCTTATTGCCCAAAACGGGCTCTCTGTGACGCACGAAGAGACCAGGTATAACCTGTTGCACAAGAAACACTTGTTCCGGCTGGTAAGGGCGTCAGCCTCAGCCTCAGCGTCAGCCTCAGCCTCAGCGTCGGCGTAGGCCCCCGCCTATTCCGCGAACTAGGCGGCGGGGAGCTGGTCCAGAACGGCTTGGGCAATCTCCTTTGGGTCCGAGCCCAGCTTGTCCATGTTGATCACGACCGCGCCTTCCATAGACCGGAACCAGGTCATTTGGCGCTTCGCATATCTGCGGGAGTTGCGTTTGATCAGGTTGACCGCTTCTTCCAGGCTGTCGATCTCTCCCCGAAGGAATCTGGCAAGCTCCGAATATCCGATGGTTCGCGGGAGATCGGTCTCGGGATCGAATCCGCCCTCCATTAGACCGTGAACCTCCTGCAGAAACCCCTGAGACATCATTTGTGTGACCCGCAAGTCGATTCTCTCGTAGAGCACCTTCCGGTCCCGCTCAAGAACGAATGTGCGGTATCGGAATCGCGGCTCTGTGGACTCCGAGAAGTAGTCTGAAAGGGGTCGGCCAGTAGAAGCGTAAACTTCCAGTCCCCGAACGATTCGTTGGCTCTTTGTAGGGTCCAGCGTCTTCGCAAACACCGGATCGACGTGCTCCAGAGCTTCGAAGAGCTTTTCAGAGCCGACTGTCTCGAGCTTCTCGTTCAATGCGATACGGATAGCCGGATCGGTGGGAGGGATGTCCGCCAGGCCCTGGGTCAGCCTTGGATATAGAGCGTGGACCCTCCAACGACTACGGGGAGCTTCTCGTCGGTTATGATTTCCGCGATGCGCCCTTCTGCCGCGCGGGCATACTCGCCGGCCGACCATGGTGTCTTTATGGACACCTCGCCTATGAAATGGTGCCGTACGGCTCTCTGTTCGCCTTCGGTTGGTCGTGCTGTTCCGACCTTAAGCTCGCTGTAAAGCTGTCGGCTGTCGCACGAGACGATCTCTCCAGAGGCCAGGAGAGCCAATTCTATGGCCGAACTCGTCTTGCCGACGGCGGTGGGGCCTGTGAGGAGAGGAATGACCACAGTCCCGCTCTACGGGATTTGCCGGGCCCAGGCCACGAGTCCGCCTGCAAGGTTCACGGCATTCGGGAATCCGCTCGCCCTCAAGAACCGAACGATGGTCGCGGATCGGGCACCGGAGCGGCAGTAGACGACGATCTCATCACCTTGATGACTGGCCAGTTCGCCTAGATGGCTCGGGACTGAATCCATCTCGATATGAAGGCCGCCGAGGGACCCTTGCGCACGCTCCGCCACCGATCTGACATCGAGGAGCACGGGGGCATGGTCGGTTTCGAGGCGGGAGTGCAGGTCCTGGACAGAAATACTCGGAGTGGAGGGGCGGAAGAACATTGGGAGGAGGAAGTGAATGACGTCTGCCGCGGGGCTACGCCCTGAACTTGATGTACGGCAGTAGATCAGGAAACGACGTTGCACGGGTGAATGCCGTCGAGGTATTTAATGTTCTTTGATGAGGTCCGTTATTGGGATGAGACCAGTCCGTTATTGGGGACGAGATAGTCCGTTATTGGGATATCAAGGCCTGAGTGGGCGTATGAGTCGGTTCAAGGACTGAGGCCGGCGCCCTATTTCGCGACCTGCCGAATTGGCAGTTCAAGAGGAGGGTTGATTCGAGCGTTTTCGACTTCCCTCAGGAAGCGAAATGAAATCCGCAGCGGACTCCTTCAGACGATCGCGCTGATGGATGTAGGCCATGGTCGTCTCCAGTTTCCTGTGCCTGGCGTGAACCTGGACCTGCTGGAGAGAGGCGCCGGCTTCGATGGCCAAGGTGCAACCGGTGTGCCTGAGCGTGTGAGCTCCAATGTCTGGCAGTCCGGCCCGGCGGGCTGTGTTCCGCACGATGCGGTAGATGGAATGTGGCGTCAGGCGGTGCCCAAAGCTGGATGTGCTCATCGAGCGCCACAAAGGCCCGTCCTGGATGCCGTAATGATCCGCATGCGCGGCTATCGATTCTGCGATGTGCTCCGGTACTTTCACGAACTGGTCTCTGCCGCCCTTGGTATCAGGCAAATCCAGGATCGTGTAGGCGCCGAGCGGTCTCACGTGCTTGACGTCCATCGCGGCAGCCTCGGAACGTCTGAGAACGAGATGGAGCAGAACGCCAACGAGCGTCGCGTCGCGGACGCCAGAGTCCTTCGAACTCGCTGCGGCGTCGATCAGACTCGCGGCTTGGTCGGATGTGAGAACAACCAGGGGGCTATCTCCGGCTCGAACCTTCGGCAGCTTGCGAATCAGGTGCCGCTTGGTAGGGTTATCCTCGATAAGCTTCAGAGCGTCGAGCCAGTCGAAGAAACCCCGCACGGCCGCGAGGCGCCGCCTTACCGTAGACGGATGTTTGCCGTCGTTCAGGAGGCCAGCCAGGTAATCGTTGACATGGAGGAACGTGATGATGCCCGCGGCTTCCGCAGATACGTGTTTCTGTCCGAAGAAACTCTCGAGATCGAATTTGTAGGAACGCTGCGTCCGCGGATTGTCGAATCGCGTCAGGAAGACCGGGATGAGATTGGTCTCGGGACGGCTGAGGGTATCGCGAAGCTCTCCAACACTTCCGCGACGCGCACGCGCGAGTTCGAGATTGGTTGGCGAGTGACTCATCCTGATGAAGCCTTTTACGGGGCAAGAGCGAAACCAGACCGTGCACAGAGCTGTCTTTCCCTGAATCGAATATACGATCCACGTTTGTAAACGCCAATTCTCAAACGTGACGTTGTGTACTTGTATTAGGACACTCAGGTGTTGATGCCTCAGACTTCAGGCGCCTAAGCGCTTACGCGCATGCCCAGTTGCCACGCTTGAGCGAGCGTTCCGACCATGTCGCGCTCGCTCTCGTTCATGGCGCCGTCGGATTCGGCCACAGAGATGAGGTCGTCCAGAACAATGAGCCGCAGCGCGTGTGGCAGTCGTTCGCGAATTGATGCTGCGCTATGCTGGAGACCTTCCCGCATACTTGTGCCCGAATAAGTCTCGAGCGCGGTTTGAATCACTCCGCGAACGTCCTCTTCGTCCAGTTCGGAGCGCCAGCCCCCGAGGCGTTTGATCAACTCGGCGATTTCCTGCTTGTTCAAGTCGCCGGTTGAGGCATGTGCAACGGCAATTGCAAGCAAGGCCATGTCGTGCAGCAAGGTCCAGAGCGGACGGTCATCTACGGTGGCGGTCGTCTTGGCAAGGAGTTCTGATTCGGCGGATTTCATGTCCCAGGCCACCGCAATCACCGAAATGAGAGCACGCTCAGACCTCAGCAACAAGCCATCGGCTTCTGCAATCGACATCACATCTTCGAGAGCACGCCGTTTCCCCGACGGGTCCAACTTGCTGCTCAAGGCCTGAATGGCTTGGATGACCTCTTCGCTACCACTGTCGTCGTCAAAAATGGCCATCGCTTCGACTACGGCCTCGCGAACGGTTTCCGAGTCATCATCGGGTCGCCATCGGCCAAGCGCATTGGTCACTTCTTCGATTTCGCGGTCGGTCAGTTCGGCGTCGGCTCCGTAGGCAAGTGCAATAAATATCAGAGCCAGATCGTGAACGTTGGTCCAGGCGTCGGTCGAGTCAGTTGCGGAATTCATGGGCATGGGATGAGGTGCGGCTCCCGATGGGCGGGTCTCAGAATCCATTAGTTTGCGGATCCCGCATGATAAAGCACGCGAGCAGGTCCATGCGTTCGGTTCAGGTGCACGTTAGTCGAAATCGACTCCTACCGCCCGGGAACGACTTTGCCAAGGCTCGACAAGCCCTCTGCGAGCTCTCTTTCGATTTCCAGCCAACCCCCGGCTTGGTACCACTCAAGGGCAGCCAAGGACAATTTACGATCGTCCAGACCCTCCTCCTCGAGCCTGATTCGGGTCTCAACCAGTGCCTTTGGCTTGGATCCCCACCGAAATCGTTGCTTCCCAGAATCGTCGAACGTGGCGAAAATTGGGATGGAACGAGCCGTCCCGGTCAGGAACAGCTCCATGACGTCCGTATTCGAGTCGCGCATCAAGATGCGCAGGTCGATGTTGGGGTTGCTGGCGGCCGCGGCCTGGACAACAGGAAGACTATACGCGGCATCGACGCACCAAAACTCGGTGATGAAGAGCCAGGTCTCCGGCACGCCGATCTCTCCGACCGCGCGCCGTAGGCTTTCGGATAGCCGGTATTTCTCCAGGACGCCCTGATAGCGATCCCAGTTGTACCGGGTATAGTGCCGATACAGCCTTCCCGTCCGGTCTAGTCCGGCGGCAGAACGTTCAAGTTTGGCCCTCCATTCCTCGAGAAAAGTCTCAAGGTTTGCCCCCAATTTGGCTCGGGCGGAAACGTCAATCCCA
>CAYXSE010000136.1:7243-10082 GCA_964466675.1 uncultured Rhodothermales bacterium
CGGTTTTGCTTTCGCCGTGGGACACCGGAAACGAAGTATTGTTACGGCAGAAAGGCCACCTTCGAGAGGTGGACGCTACCTTAATTAGAGGAAAATATCTCGCAAGACTTGATTTTGTGCTCTTTGAAGTTTTGATTGAGGGGAAGAATGAGCCAGCGAACCCAATGAAAACACACGTCCAAGACCTGCTCCGAGACAAGGGAGCCAGTGTCATCACGATCCAGGACCATGCGACCGTCTACCAAGCCATAGAGATCATGGAGGCCAAGCGCGTTGGCTCTGTCATCGTCACCTCAGGCTCTCAGACCGCTGGCATATTCACGGAGCGCGACTACTTGCGACGCATCGTGTTACAGGGACGCACGTCGCGTACCACATTGGTGAAAGAGGCCATGTCAACCAACCTGATTACGGTCGAGCGCGACTCTTCTATCAAGGATTGCATGGCACTGATGACCGAGCACCACATTCGACATCTGCCCGTCACCTCAGAGGGCCGGCTGATCGGGATTCTCTCGATTGGTGATATCGTGAAGGCCATCCTTCAAGAAACGCAGGCGAGGGCAAATCATCTCGAACAGATGATCACGGGAGCGTATCCAGGGTAAACAGCTAACCCGCCCCGAGAAATATCTCCGTCTCACGAGTCATCCAGGATCAGGCTTAGCAGAAGGCTCCTGGCTTCGTCAGAATCCGTGTGCGGCTCTAGTTGCCGGTGCCCTGTTCCAGGATCCTTAGAAGTGCTTCCCTGGCCGCGTCTGATCCGATGTTTCCGAGGGCCTGGACGGCCGTAGTGCGAACTCGGGTGCTGGCATCTTCTCCAATAATTTCCACGAGGACTGCTACGGCTCGATCGCTTCCAGTATTGGAGAGCGCCATGACCGCCGCGCGCCTGAGCTCCTCGTCCTGATCCCCGCGGGCAATCGACACCAGAAGATCCAGGCCGACCTCAGAGGAAGTATTGCCAATCGCGTACAACGCTGCTCGGCGCACGTCTGGATGGTTCGCGTTATTCATGACCTCCAGCAGTAAGGCGGCCTCACTTTCGTCGATGACGTTGGTCAGTGCATAGACGGCTGACTTGGCGATATCCACATTCTCGCTAGTGCTTGCCACCTGGAGGAGGAACTCCTTGGCCCGGGCACCATCGTGGTTGCCCATGCTATATATCACAGCTTTTTGGACCTCGACGTTATCCGTGGACTCGAATATGGCGAGAAGCGCCTCTGCGGCCTCTTCACCGCTAACATTGCCGATGGCGTAGACGGCCGCCTTCTGCAACTCGGCATCCGACGTCTCCGTGGCAACTTCGAGGAGCAGACTCAGCGCCACGGCTTCATCACGATTGCCGAGAGCGTAGAGCGCTGCCTTCTTGACCTCAGTGGATGACGCGCCTGAGATGATCGCCTGAAGCGCACGGCTCACATCCGCCGCCGAATCACTATTGCTCAGCGCATAGGTAGCGGCTTTGGCTAGTTCGACATTGTCACTAGTCCGTGCTACATCCAGGAGGAACTGGACCATAGACTCACCACCCATGTTACCCAGCGAGTACAGGGCTGCTTTTCGAACATCTACGTCTCCAGAACCCATCACGATGACTTTGAGTGCTTCCTGAGCACTTTCCTGAGCACCGCCCTCGCCGATATTCCCTAGCGCATAAACGGCGGCCTTGGCCAACTCGCTGCTGTCGGACGAGGTCGCCAGATCTGCGAGAATGGTGACGGTTCCCGAATTCTCGGTATTTGCCATGGCATAGACCGCCGCCTTCTTTACATCCACGTGGGTGTCTGACGACAGGATGTTCTCGAGGGCGGTCAGGGCGATCGCTTCGTTGCGATGATTGCCGATCGCGTAAACGGCGCTCTTGCGAACGCCGATCGAGGCGTCGGTTGTGGCGACATCCGCGAGTCGGGCAAGAACATCTTCGCTCCCGAAATCCCCGAGGATATAGACGATGCGCTCCCGAACTCGCTCGCTAGACGAACGGTCAAAGACGCTCAGGAGAGTCGTAAGCGCAAACTCGTCTCCCAGATTCTGGAGCGCGTAGAGGGCGGCCAAGGCGACGTCCTCGTCGTTCTCACTCTGGAATTCTTTGATACGTGTCTCGTAGCCGGGGAGTCCTCTTCGGCTCAGGGCCTGGGCGACGCGAATCATGTTCGACTTGGCATCGTCGACATAGTTGCTGCGCGAGTGTTCATCGATAAACGACGAATAGCACTCAAAAACGCTGGGCACCGCCTCTTCTATTCGGTCCTGAGCGTAGCACAGATAGAAGGAGGCATCGTCGGTTCGCGCATGACCAGGGTTGGCGTCCACGAAATCCCGCAGGGCCGTGCGCGCCTCACTCCAGTTCTGGTCCAGGATTAGTTCGTTTGCACGCCGGTACTGGTCCTCGGCTGAGCCTGATTGGGCGACTGCGGTTTGTACGGTGCACAAGAGCAGCGCGAAGAACATCCATTTGCTTGATGATTTCATGTCAATACCGGGAGTTCGGCGGTTGTATCGTCGAGCCGGATCTGGCCATACCGACGCAATTACTTGGTTGGGAATCAGATAGCCTGGGCGGGAGAGGCTTGAGTCGGGATTGAGGCGTCCAGTGAGCGACGCATCTCTTCCAGATCAATCTTGAAGAGGATGGCATTTCGGTCCACGCCATCCTGGACGATCTCGATGTCTGGGATATCGAAGCGCTCCTCCAGGTTAGCGAGTTGGAGGAGGATTACCTCCAGTTCGCCCACCAGAGCCCTCAGACGCTGCTGGTCCGATCTGGAAAGTCTCGTCTTAAGGAAGGAGGCCTCGTGGAGGAGGTTCTGAGCCAGTTGGCTTCGATGTGGTG
>CAYXSE010000137.1:0-9967 GCA_964466675.1 uncultured Rhodothermales bacterium
CTGGTGTTCGATGACATTCTCACCGGGGCCGTACGAACCTCTTCGGCCGACAGCCGAGTCACGGACTCCGCTTCCTCCGCGACCGCCATGGCCTCCGGGATCAGGACCAACAACGGCATGGTCGGGATGGACCCACAGGGTGAGAGTCACATCACCATCCTGGAAGAGGCTATCGCGCGCGGCATGGCAACCGGCCTGATATCCACGGCCCGCATCACGCATGCGACCCCGGCTTCATTCGGCGCGCACGTAGTCCACCGCAGCCAAGAGGCCGACATCGCGGAGCAACTGCTGGCCACAGGCCCGGATCTCATGCTGGGAGGCGGCCGCCGGTTCTTTCTTCCGGAATCGGCTGACGGAGCTCGTAAGGATGGTCGGGACCTGATCGCACGAGCCGAGGCCGGTGGGTATCAGATCGTTCGAGACGAGCAGTCGTTGCTTGGGGGGGAACTGCCGTTGCTCGGGCTCTTCTCAAGCTCACATATGGCCTACCAGATCGATAGGATTGAAACAAGCGAACCTAGCCTGGCGACCATGACGAAGCGGGCGCTGGAGTTGCTTTCCGAGTCGCCAAACGGATTTTTTCTCATGGTGGAGGCCGGCCGAGTCGATCATGCCGCCCATCAGAATGACATCGCTGCCCACCTCCACGATTTCCTGGCCTACGACGATGCGGTCGGGGTCGTGATGGATTTTGCACGGAGTGAAGGGAATTCCCTCGTGGTGGTGACCTCCGACCACGAGACGGGCGGACTTTCGCTGGCACGGGATGGTGCTTACGCCTGGCATCCGGGGGAAATCCGCCGAATCTCTGCCTCTATCGGCAGGCTGGTCCAGCAAGCCGGTGTTTTGGTCGAGTCCGGCGCGGAAGACTCGGAATCGGCAGTCGCCGACATGCTCGTCTCGCACGGTGTCGACCTGGGAGACGGGGACTCCCGTGAGCTCGGCCTGATGCTCGATGATGATATTTTTGCGTCAGACCTGACCAGTTGGCTGGTAGACGCGACGGCCAGACAGGGAGGGATTAGCTGGTCGACCAGCGGCCACACGGGGGTTGATGTGCCCCTTCATGCTTTCGGTCCCGGAAGCGGACGGTTCTCGCGTGTCATACAAAACGATGAACTCGGCCGACGGCTGCTGGAGGCGGTTCGTTTACGATGAGGCGCCGATCCACCTGGTTCGCTAAATTCCAGATCGACCTGTGCAACCAAGCCTGACGTGCCAAGAGCGACACCATCTGTCTTCTGCCTGATCCTTCTCGCGTCTCTGCCATCTGATCTGTGGGCACAAACGCTGCCGACCGACCCATTGGAAGATCAGTGGCGCTGGGTGGAATTCACGGCCCTTTCTGGCCTGCCGTCCACCTACATCCGGCGCATCGAACAGACCGACGATGGTGTTATCTGGGTAGCCACGGCCGAGGGACTGGCTTGGTACGATGGTTTCGGCTTCGTCCCGGTGGACGGTCTGCCCATCCCCATGCGAATCTCAAAAGCGGGCACGTCGGGACAGTTGCTCGTCGAAGCAAACGGACAGTTTCTCATCGGTGATGCCCGCGGCTTCAGGGAGCTCTCCGTAGGAGACACGGTCCAGGTCCACGCGAGGCGTGCGAGGGGGCGTGTTCAGATCTTCCTGCATGACTATGCGATGGCAACGCTCGTGGCCATTCAGGACCGACTGGAGCTGGTCCCCCTGGCCGGTCGCTTTCCATCCGATGACGGTTTGCTCTGGGAAGGAAACGCCTCCTTCGCCGATAGCACGCACGTCTTTTCTTGGAGTCGCGATCATTGGGAACCACGACTCGCCCGGTCGAAATCTCAATCCTTGGTGTGGCCGACCACTGCTGGGAGTGTCGTCCTCGTCGAACTGGGGCCCTTCACCAAAACCCTCACGGTGATCGACTCCGGTGCCCCCCTGGAGTCCAGAGCCACGGGCGGAAGGTTAGTGTCAGCCATTGACATGTCCCTGCGCGGAGATCTGGTTGTCAACTATTCCACTGGAGAAGCCGACGTTCGGCGAGACGGGCGGTGGACGACGCTGATGTTCGCTCCCCCTCAGATGGCGGGGGCCACCATCCTTCGATTCATGAAAAACGGCGATCTCTGGGTTGGCGGCCCCAATGGACTATCCGTCGCTCACCAGGCGGTGGAGCGATGGTCGAGATGGGAGCCCATGTCAGGGGGCGATCAGAATGTGAACGAGATCCTGGCTCTGGATGACGGGTCCGTATGGGCCGGGACAGGGGCCGGCCTGGTGGTCCGGAACCCGGCCGGGAATCTGACCAAAATCACCTCCATTCTTGGCTCACCCCTCGGATCTGTAACGGGGCTCGCTTCAGACTCCGAAGGAGCGATCTGGATTTCGAGCGGAGGAGCGTTTTCGGGTGCGTTTAGATTCTTTCAGGGAGAATGGAAACATTTTGGGAGTCCGGAGGGCCTCCCCGCCCAGCGCATTCACAAAATCCGCAAGGATCGACAAGGGCGACTATGGTTCCTCGGCCTATCCGTGGAATTCCGCAACGAACCCGACGATCCGAATCCCGGCATCTTCCGGTACGACGGCGAAACGTTCGAACGACAAGGCATCGGTGAAGAGGAATCGACGACCAGAGTCTACGCTTTCGCCGAAGGCCCTGATGGAGCATACTGGTTCGGAACGCTGTTGGGATTGAATCGCTTCCATGAGGGGCGATGGACACACTGGGGCGTTCCGGAAGGACTGGCCACTCCACAGATCCGAGCGTTGGCCGTGGACGATGACGGGGTGGCCTGGTTTGGTCATGGACTGAGTAGCTCGGGCTTGGGGTACATCGATTCAGAGGACCAACCGGTCTATCTCGCATCGGTGGATTCACGAACCGACAGCCGCGTGTGGGACCTCAGGTTGGGGGCCGACGGCTCAATCTGGTTTGGCACCAGGGAGAGCGGCTTGGGACGATACCGGGACGGTGCATTCTCTTTCTGGGGGTTTACCGAGGGCCTCCACCACCAGTCCGTTTGGCCGGTAGTTCCGTTAGATGATCGAGTGCTTGTGGGCACGATCGGGGGAGGTGTGTACGAACTTCTGGAGACAGACACTAACCGTCCGTCGCCTCGGGTGATCATCGGAGATCCGGCAATCGAGGAGAGTTCGGTTACAATTAGCTGGAACCCTCAGAGCTTTCAGGCGGAACGGTCCGCTAGCGAAATTCCCACCCGATATCGACTGGACGGAGGGCCATGGTCAACCTGGGGCTCGGTGCAGCGGCTGGGGCCTCTAGAGCTAGCTCGCGGGGACCATGAGCTGCAGGTCCAGGCCAAGAGTCTGACCGGACCCCTCGAAGCTCCGGTCGTAAGTCACTTCCTGGTTCCCTCGCCACTCTACGCAACTCCTTGGTTTCTGGCGCTGGCGACCATCTGGGGCGTTACGCTCATCTGGGGCGGGCGAGCCTACTGGCTCAAACAGCGATCGCTGAAGGAGATCGTGGAGTCCGTGGAGGCTATCATCTTCAAGACCGACGCCCAAGGCCGCTGGCAGTTTCTCAATCCCGCATGGAAGACCGTGACCGGGTACGAGGTGGCTGCCTCTCTCGGCTCCTCCCCACTGAGGTTGGTCCATCCGGACCACCGGAGGAGTAGCATCAGTCTTTTTGAGGCACTGCTCGGCGGAAAAGTTGGAAATGTTCGACAGCGGGTCCAGTTCGTCACGCATAGCGGGGAGACTAGGTGGGCCGATGTTCACGCGAGACTGGTCGTGGACAAGGGAGGGAGAGCAATCGGTACCATGGGGACCGTTTCCGATGTTACCGCTGAGCAGGAGTCGCGCGCGGCATTGACTTCGAGTGAGGAAATGCTGTCCAATTCACAGCGTGAGGCTAAACTGGGCAGCTGGGAATGGACCGTAGCTGGGAACATCATCAAATGGTCCGCGGAGATGTATCGGATTCACGGGCTGGAGGCACGGACTGAACCGCCCGACCTTGTCGGCTACCGACTGATGGTCCACGATGACGACCAGTCCAATTTCGAGGCCAAGGCAATGATTCAGCGCATGTCCAAAGCAGGGACTCTGGAGTACCGGATCATCGACCAAATCTCAGGAAATACCAAGACGGTTCAGGCGTGGGGAAGGACCATTCTGGACTCGGAGGGGATCCATGTCAGAAGCGTCGGAACCATTCAGGACGTTTCGGACAGGGTCCGCGAAGAGGAGCGGCGCAAGCATCTGGAGGCGCAGGTCCGCCATCAACAAAAATTGGAATCCATCGGCACACTCGCGAGCGGAGTTGCCCATGAAATCAACAACCCGATCAACGGGATTCTGAACTTCGCGCAATTGATCGATGACCGACTGGAAGCTAATAGTCCGCTTCGATCTTTTGCCTCGGAGATCGGCCGAGAATCCAGGCGAGTAGCCAAGATCGTGCGAGGACTCCTGTCGTTCTCCCGTCAGAAGCCAGAAGATCAAGAACTGAATCAGATCGCTGAACTCCTGGATTCCACGCTTCCCCTGGTCCAAGCATTGATGGCGAATGACCGGATCAAGATTGATGTCAGCATCCCCGCAGACCTACCTCCCGTCAAGTGCAGCGGAAGTCAGATCCAGCAGGTGATGATGAACCTGCTGACGAACGCCCGGGACGCGCTCAATGAACGCTTCGACGGTTCCGCCCCCGAAAAAATTCTATGGGTGATTGTCGAATCCATCGAGATAGCAGGAGCGCCCTTCCAGCGAATCATAGTTGAGGACCATGGCATCGGTATCCCGACCGGTATTCAGGACCGAATCTTCGAGCCGTTCTTCACGACCAAAAACAAATCCACCGGGACCGGGCTTGGGCTGTCCATCAGTCATGGCATCGTTCAGGACCACGGCGGGTACCTGACGTTTGAGTCGATTCCTGGCCGGTACACCCGGTTCTACCTGGACCTGCCTGTCGATAAGGGCCTTGTCCCTGAGGCCAGTGACTAGCTCGGTCAATTTAGCTCGGCCAATGTTTGGGCGGCTACTGGACCCGCCCGCCCATGGTCTTGGTCTTCGGACGAAGATCCTCTTCAGGGTCGAACTCATCATCCAGGTCAAGCACCCCGGGTTCAACACGGTCCTCCATCGCGTCCAGCCGATCTACGATCACTTCAAGATCCTCGCGCAACGGCTGGACTGCGCTGGCCGCTGCCCGTTCGACCATCCTCTCCAACTCGGTCGTAGTGAGGCTCGCCCCCTCGGAGGAGCCCTTCGATTTTTCCTTTTGGGTCTCCAAATGGTCTTTTCTCCCAGACCCCATCCTCTCATGGTAGCCCAATACGGTCTTTATGATGGTGATGGCCGTTATCGCGGCTATCGAGACAATAATGATGGCTAAGATTTCGTCTGGCATTGTCTTTCCCGATTGGCGTGATGGTGACAAGTCGCGGGTCGCTTGTCCCCGCGAGTTCCCACTCCGTCCTCACGCGCTGCGACACCGTCTCGTTCCCCTCGCCCTGGTGCATGCGTGACTTTTCTCTTGGTATGACGTTTTTTGGACATTGAGTATGTCACATTCCGACCTACCTATCCCCAAATGTTACTGGGTGTTTGTCGTCGGCAGCCTCGTCGCCCTTGCCATTGCCTGGTCCACGGCCGATCCTGTGACATCACTTCGGTACGAATAGGCCGATTGGACGACGCACCGTCATGACATTTCATACCCAGACCTGGGCCTCACGAGTGACTCGACTGGCTTTGTTCTTCTGCTTCCTCGCGTGCGTGCTGCCTCCCGACAGGACGGCTCTGGCCCAGGCCGCGCGCATCTTCCTCGATGGACAGTTTGAGGAGTGGGATGATCTCGCACCCGTTCATACCGACGCCGCGGCCGATTCTCCGGCAGGGGCGATTGACCTTACCCGCCTCTGGATAGCCAACGACGAGACGCGGCTCTACCTCCGCTTCGAGTTGGGCCTGGAAATACTGATCCAGGAGGGTAACCGACTGACGCTGCACCTGGATACTGACAGCAATCCCGCCACCGGACGTTCCATTCATGGAATTGGGGCCGAGCTGTCTTGGACATTCGGTCAGCGTAGAGGGGTCTTTTGGCGCGGGCTTGTGTCCACCCATATTTCGCACACCGCCCTGGGAATTGTCACGGCGCCTACGGTCTCTGGAACGGTGTTTGAAGTCTCGTTGGAACGAAACGCCCTCCCGGACGGACAGACCCGCCTCTTCGCCCAGGATACATTTCAGCTTGTCCTGGAGGATCTCTCGGGTGGCGACGTATTGCCTGATGCTGGGGACGCGGTGTCCTACACGTTTCAATCCACCGCAACGCTCGCCCCAAGACCGAGCGTCCAGATGGCTCGTCAGAATCCCGGTGACGTTCGCATAGTATCCTACAATGTTGAGCGAGACGGCGTCTTCAGTGCGCCGCGCACAGACTCATTCAACCGATTGTTCCGGGCCATCGACCCGGACATCATCGGGTTTCAGGAGATATACGACCACAGTGCGGCCCAGACTCTGGCCCTCGTCGAAGCGGCCCTGCCATCTCCGCCGGGTCAAGATTGGTACGCGGCTCGCATCGAACCGGACCTCGTCGTGGTCAGCCGCTACCGAGTACGGCGGAGCTTCTCTATCCCTGGCGGGCGATCGGGTGATGCCAACTCAGCCTTCCTGCTGGATCTTGGGGATGTCTGGGGCACGGACCTGCTGCTCTTCGTCGCCCATCCGCCATGCTGCCGCAATGACGCGGACCGCCAGTTGGATTTCGACGCCATGATGGCCTTTCTGCGCGATGCCAAAGAGCCCGGCGGACTGGAATTGGCGGATCGGTCGCCCATTATCCTTGTGGGAGACATGAACATGGTCGGCCTACGCCGCCAACTGACAACGCTTCTGGAGGGAGACATTGTCAACACAGGTCTGTTCGGTCAAGCGCTGGGGCCGGACTGGGACGACTCTCCGCTGACCGATCTCGCACCGGCTCACGTGGCGCTACCCATGAACTACACCTGGTATGATGAGTCCAGCAGTTTCCACCCGGGGCGGCTTGATTTCATCGTCTACACAGACTCGGTGCTCGAGCCAGGAAGCAACTATGTGCTGTTCACCTCGGCCATGGACCCGGCCACTCTGGATGCTTTCGGCCTTGAGGCTGCAGACGCCCTCATTGCTTCAGATCACTTTCCCGTGGTTGGCGACTTCCGATACAGCGTGCCTACAGGAATCGATCGGAATGACACCCTGCTACCCGGGTCCTACTCGCTCGATGCGAACCATCCGAACCCGTTCCATCGGAGCACCCGAATTACGTATTCGGTGCCATTCGACCAGCACGTCAGACTGACCGTCTATGACTCGCTCGGCAGGCGGGTGACGACTCTTGTTGACACCTGGAAAAGGGCGGGGCGCCACACCGTCGTTTGGGAAGCCGCAGGCGAGCCGAGCGGGGCCTACTACGGCCACCTGGAGGTGGCGAGTCAAACCCTTTTGCGGACGATGCTTCTGATCAGGTAGAGGCGGATGTCCTCAAGCTGTCGAGGAACCTGATCGCTGACGCCATCAGACCTGCTATCGGAAAATGTGATATCATCGAATGGGGGGGTGACTGGTGGGGATGGTGACCTTCCAATAAATAACGGCTGGACCATGGGTGAGAAACTGCATGAACGGACGAGTCCTGATCGCGGATGACGAACGAAGTATCCGGGTAACCCTGCGAGAGTTTCTTCGGGAGGCCCAGTACGAGGTCGATGTGGCGGTCGATGGCCAGAATGCACTAGACCTGATCGGCGGCACCGATTACGACGTGTTGTTGGCTGACATCATCATGCCTCGAATGACTGGCGTTGAGCTTCTCGTTGCGTTGAGGCTAGACCATTCCCGAGTTCAGACCATCCTGATGACCGGAGAGCCCAGCGTCGAGACCGCCGCCGATGCCGTTCGGGGCGGCGCATTCGACTACCTGGCCAAGCCCATTTCCAAGCAGGATGTGCTTAAATGTGTGGCGAGTGCCTGCCGACTGAAAGCGTCCGAGGACGAGCGACTCCGGCTGGAGGGTGAGAATCGGGAGTACCGGGACACTCTGGAGGCTCTCGTAGAAAAACGCACGGAGGAGCTGCACCACAGCGAGGCGCTTCTCGCTGAGACCGGAAGGTTGGCAAAGATCGGAGGCTGGGAACTGGACGTTGAGACTCTTGAAGTATCCTGGACTGCCGAAACTTTCCGCATCCATGAATTGCCTTTGCATGCTCAGCCACCCCTTGAGGACACAATCAATTTTTATCACCCGGATGATCGGCCGACGATTGAGGCGGCCGTGCAAAGGGCTCTGAATTCTGGGGAGGGGTATGATCTGGAGCTCCGTTTTATCACAGCCTCCGGGCGGCCGCTCTGGATCCACACAACCTGTTTTCCGATGGTCGTCGATGGCAAAACGGTTAGGCTAACCGGCACTTTCCAGGACATCACGAAGAGAAAAGAGTCGTCCTTGGCACTCACACTAAGCGAGCAGCGCTTCAGGAGCCTGTTCGAGAATGCGCCGGTCTGTATCCACGAGCTCGACCTCGAGGGCAAGCTCCTTTCCATGAATCCGGCCGGCCTCAAGATGGCAGGTGGAGTACCGGAGTCAGACGTCATCGGCCAAGATTACATGGGCCTCGTCGGCGAACCGGAGAGGTCTCGCATTCAGAATCACTTCGATCGGGCGACATTGGGAATCGGTTCGAAGTTCGAGTATCAAGCCTCTCCTGCACTGGACGGCCACAACTTCTGGTCCAGCTTCATCCCCATCCCGGCGGGGGACGGGACGGTAGATCGCATCATGGGAGTCTCCGACGACATCACAGAGAAGATTCAGGCGAGAGCAGACGCTGAGCGATTCGGGCATGTGCTGGAACACGCCCTGAACGAGATCTACTTGTTCGATGCCGAATCTCTGCTCTTTGTTGCCGTGAACAAAGGTGGGCGGGAAAACCTAGGGTATTCGGCCGGAGAACTCGTCGAAATGACCGCCGTGGATATCAAGCCGGACTTCTCCTTCGAGTCGTTCTCCAAACTCATCGCTCCGCTTCGTTCCGGAGACAAGCATCTCCTTCATTTCGACACCCGTCACCGGAGAAAGGACGGATCGACCTACCCCGTGGAGGTTCATCTTCAGCTCATCCGCGAAACGAAGTCGGTATTTGCATGCATCGTCATCGACACCACCGAGCGCCACGCTTCTCAGCAACAATTGAGCAGGTTGGCGACCGTCATAGACCAGTCGGCCGTGACGGTTCTGGTCACAGACCTGGAGGGCTCCATCATCTACGCTAACCCCCAGGCCGAGACAAGCACAGGTTATGCCGTGGAAGATCTTATTGGGCGTCCGCCAAGCATGCTCGCCGCGGATGACCAGGCCTACGAACTATCTACCGATATTTGGGACCAAGTAGGCACAGGGCGAGGCTGGACGGGCATTCTTACGAACCGGCGAAGGAACGGGGACAGGTACTTCGACGAAACCACCGTCTTCCCGATTCGAGGACCGGATGGTCAGATCATTAATTTTGCTTCCGTTCAGAAGGATATCACGGAGCGCGTTCGTCTGGCCGAGGAGCGTGAACGGTTACTGGAGACGATCAATGAGCAAGCCCTACAGGAACTAGAGAGCCAGAGGCAGATCAGCCAACAGGACCGGCTTGCCGCGGTAGGTCAGCTTGCAGCCGGGATCGCCCATGACTTCAACAACATCATGGGAATTATCAACCTCTACGCGACGCTTTTGCAGCAATCTCCGGGGATGTCGCCTGAGTCTGCCGAGAAGTTGGGTACGATCCTCGAACAGGCCAAACACGCCACCGGACTGACCCAGCAAATCCTCGACTTCGGCCGGCGATCGGCGATGGAACAACAGCCGACCGACCTGGCTGTCTTTCTGAGTGAAATCGTGGATCTCCTGGGACACACCATCCCCGAAAACATCTCGATAGAATTGTTGTCGGATTCGGAGGACTGCATGGTCAATGTTGAC
>CAYXSE010000138.1:0-9965 GCA_964466675.1 uncultured Rhodothermales bacterium
CGCTAGGTCTCCATTTAGTAGGCACGAGTTTGTCGGGGGCAACGCGTTCATGCTCACGATGCTTCGCGACAACTCGGATGAGCTTGGTGTCACGGCCGAACCGGAACAGTTCGACTCGACCATCGCTCGAACCCGGCGGATGCTCCGGACAGCCTCCGCCGAGTTGTCCGCAGATGTACGCTGGGATGGCGACACCCTCGAGGTCACAGTGCGGGTCGAAAACCTTACGGGACACAAAATACCCACCGGATATCCCAGTCGACGCATGTGGGTCGACCTTGCTTTGCGACGGAGTGGAGATATTGTGTTTAGATCGGGTGCCTGGGACTCCGCAACGGGGGAGGTGGTCGGCATTGATGACGGCTTCGAGCCTCACCACACCACAATTCGGTCTGAAGACCAGGTCCAGATTTACCAGGCCATCATGGGGGATCCGAGCGGAGAGCCCGTCTACGGATTGCTCCGAGCGACAAACTATCTCAAAGACAATCGTCTGCCCCCATCGGGATGGGCGCCAACGGGGCCCTGGAGCGAAGAAACTCAAATTAGAGGTCAGGCGCGCGGGGATGCTGATTTTAATTCTCACGATGGAGTGCCTGGAACGGGCTCGGACCGTGTTAGATATCGGCTCCGGTTGGCGGACGGGGTCTACCAGTTAGATATTCGGTTGCGGTATCAGACTATCGCGCCGAAATTCGCCGAAGCGCTACTGAGTTTTGATACCGAAGAAGTGAATCGATTCCGACGGATGTACCAGGCCATGTCGATGGATCCCGAACTCATCGACTCGATTACTGTGGATGTGGGATTCGCATCCGGTCAGGCCTGGGAGCCAGACCTTCCCCCCGGGCCCCGAGTGATGTCTGCGTTCCCAAACCCGGCCTATCGCCGAGTTCAGATCCGGCAGGACACACCCTCAACGATTGCCATTTACGATATAACGGGCCGCTCTGTTAGGCTACTGGCAACAGGTAATTCCCAGTGGGATCTCAATGATCAGACCGGGAGACCCGTTCCTCCTGGCGTTTATTTCCTCGTCTCGGCCACCCCATCGGAGGTGGTGCCTATCACGGTAATCCGCTAGAATTACTAGACCTATGCACCTCGCTGGCGCCGGCCTTGGCGTTGCCTGCTCGCCACGATTTCCTGGTATTTCTGGAGCTCTTCCTCGCTCAAGACTTCGGCCAACATGGCTACGGTCTCGTCTCGAAGCATCGCGGCTTTTTCGCGAAAGGCCTGCATACCCTGCCGCCCCTGGCGCTGGCCGGTGGTTTCTCCCTGGCCTTGTCCGCGATCTTGGAACGCGCTTCGCCGCAGGTCTGACTGCTTCTTGGCTTGAGCCAGCAGGATGGCTCTTACCGTTTCGGCCCGATCGCCCTCAAGGGCAAGGCCCGAGATGGTCTCGTCCAGCTGCGCGGTGAGTCTCTCTTGCAGTTCCTCCGGGCTGAGCCGCGCCCCTCGCTGTGCGAGGGTTGGCTGTGCGGCCACGAGAGCCATCATTCCAACGAGAGCTAAAAGAAGGACGTTGCGATACATGACCTTGCACTGGCATTTTTGGGACTCCAGGAAGATCAACTCCGGGACGTCGATCCCGTGTCCCGACTTTCGTCCGAAAGTGTGTCGATTCTGTATCGAATACCGAGTCGTTGGGCTTCGGGCAACATCGGGAGAGTGGATTTCGCGTAAACGAACTCCCTGTCCCGGTACATTCCACACTTCTCCATCACCCTGATGGACGCGCGGTTAGCCGCCAAACAATAGGCAACGATCGCCCAAAAGCCACTCGGTCGGTCATCCTCATAGTGGCCTACCCAGTGCGGCAACTTATCCGCCATGGTCTGTCTGGTGGTCCGGAGACCTCCATTGATGTACCGCATGACGTCCGGATCAGAGTCCAGGCGAACGAGACGGTCCAGGTACTCCGGGCTCAGACGTGACAAATAGGCTCGGGGTGTTCGGAGCAGAATCATGACGAGACCTAGTGGGTGACGACCAGGACCTCCTGAGCAGTGCGGCCGTCGGCCGACAGGACCACCAGATAGAGGCCGGATGCAAACTGGGAAACGTCCACAGTCAGGCTGCGCCGACCGGCGGGGAACTGCCCGTCCAACACCCGGGCCACGCGGCGGCCCAAAAGGTCGAAGACCTCGATCCTAACCTGGCCGGAGACAGCCTGCGAGACGCCGACGTGCGCGATATGCGAAGCCGGGTTTGGGTAGGGAGGGTCCATGAAAATGCGGGGGGGAAGCTGCTTGCCCTCGACGTCTGTCGGCTCGCCCACCGAGGTGGCCGTAGCGGAGGCGAGCAACCCTCGGAGGTACTGGCCGCGTGCTGAGGCCGGAACCCGCGTCGGCGAGAGTGAGCTGACTACCAATGAGGCTGATGCGGCCGTGACCACGCCACCATCGACCAGCAAGAGTGGCCGGGCACCATCTGGGAGGTCCCAGGTGGTGAGTTGGGCGGGCTCGGTTAGTCGGAACTCGACCGACTGCCACACGCTGTCCGCTCCGAGGGTGCCCGCCGCTCCCGCGGCACCGGTACCTATAACCGGCGCACCCGCCCGGAAGCCGGTCAAAAGGTCCAACCAATCGCCGCCCGTGATCTGGCTGCCAACGATCGCGAGCGGGACCTGTCCAGCGATCAGGCTCTCGATCTGCGTTCTGTCCTCCTGGCGGAGAATGCCCCGATCGTTCCAGAGCCACACAATCCCGTCGTAGGAGGTAAGGACAGAGTCAGGAATCTGACCTCTGACATCGAATTCCCAGGAATCGTGCGCCGCCCCGATCTCAAGCAGCGCGAGCCTGCTGGCATCGGTCGAAGTTTCGTTCTGGGACCACGTGACAAGCAAGAAGTCCGATTCCTTACGAAAGGACCGGGACGAGAAGTGCCAGGCATCTTCGAGAACGGACTCATTGCCCGCCTCGTCAATTGCGGCCAGATCCACCGCATAGTCGGCGGCCGTACGGGGTGTGAACACCGTGCTGAAGAGTCGGTCTCCGGCCAACAAATCTGCATGCGCAGACCAGGCCCCATCATCGTGAAGAGGCACGGTGGCGATGACCCGGTCCGAGCCGCGCTCGCGAAGGACAGCCGAGACGCTAGAGAGCGCCGATCCGTCTAGAACATCCGCCCGAATGATCAGATGCTGACCAGGAGGGGCAAACCCGCGCCCCGCGACGTCGATCCGATGGAAAGTAATCGGAGGGACGTCATCTTGCCGGTCGACCACCCAGGCGAGAGTATCCACTCCCACCAAGCGGCCGCCGGAATCAAAGACCTGAGTAGGGATCCGGACTTCCCCCTCCGAGAGCGGAGCATGCCAGATCAAGGGGAAGCGTTTCCAGAAACGGCTATCGCCGACTGGGGCAATCTTCCAAACGGAACTAGACTGCCTCAACACACGGGCCTGGTCGCCAGCGTAGGACGCGGTGAACGGCGATGCCGAGAAGTCCGCCACCAACTGGCCTCCCGAGAGATCGGTGAAGCCGTTTGTGTTGATGAACACGTTCAGCCCATAGGTACCGCCTGCTGCAGTTGTTGGGACCTCGATGATCGAGGCCGATTCGTCGGGTCGCAGGAGGCGCGGGCTCGAGAACAACTGAAGACTGGAGATCGAGACATCAGACCGGGCTTCGAACGAGACGAAAGAATCGCCCGGAATCCGTAGGATAGCGTGTTCAGGCTCGAATCGGATACGCGGATCTGGCACTACCATGATCTCACCGCTCGGTAGGGAGGGGAAAATGAACGAGCCGTCCGCGGCGGACATCACCGAAATCTGACCCGCCGTGACCATAGTGGCCGCCAATGGAAGTCCCGCGAGCGTTAGGGTGCCCGAAAGAGAGGCTGTGGTGGGTGTCGCTGAGCGGGCCGGGCCGAGGATCAGCGAATAGCCTTGAACGGTGGGGGCATCTATGGACAATGAAACCGAAACCACGTACTCTCCCGCGGTAGCACCCGGCACGTACACACGTTCAACGTTGTCAATAGTATTGACGAGTCGGCGGGCCGCATCCTGAGGGGCTTCCGGATTAAGCACGAACGGTAGCCAGGGCCCGCCGATGCCGTCGACCCTCAGGTCCAGATCGTTCACCAAGCTCGGGCTTCTCGAATCCACCACAGGGTCCACCGGGTTTCCCGGAGGATCAATCCAGGCAAGCGTGGCCTCCAGAGAGGATCCCGGCGTAACCCGCAACACGTACTCCGTCGTTTCGCCTGGCTGCAGTTGGCCGGTGAGAATCCGCCCGGCCGATAAGGCCTCGTCCTGGACCAAGGCAACGGCTCTCGCCGCGTTGACCAAGCCCCAGCCAAAGCGGTAGTCGGGGCCAAGAGTAGTCCCGGCTTCATCCGCAGAGTGGATCAGAAGAGCCCTGATGGTGGCCGAATTTGGGTGGCCGTTGGTCAAGGACAGAAAAGCCTCTTGGACCAGAGCGACGACGCCGGTCACGACAGGTGCCGCCATCGAGGTTCCAGAAGAGTAGGCGTACGCCTCATTCCAACCAGAGACGGTCGAGTAGACGGACGTCCCGGTGGCTACCAGGTCCGGCTTGATCCGGCCGTCATCAGCCGGTCCCCAGGCGCTGAAGGAGCTCATGACAACGTCGGAGGGCCCCGTGTAGTCGCCTCGGAGGTCTTCCACCGCGCCGACGGTGATCACGTTCTTGGCGAGGCCGGAGTCCAGGATGGTATCATACCCGTCCAGGCCTCCGTCACGGTTCCGTGGAATCGTAGAGATGGTCCAACCGCCCTGGAACAGATCGTAGGGGGCACCCGATTCCGTCGGGCCCTCTCCTCGATCGTTGCCGGCGGATTTGACAATGACATAATCAGGGGCCTGGAAGGCGATTGCATCCCAATCGGCCGATTGCTCATCGTAGCGCCCGAACCGAAAATCTTCCGTCCGTGAGACGGACGGGTCTCCCATCCAGGTCCATCGTCCGGTTCCGCGTAGGTCCCTGACCCAGCCCCCAAAGGTCCCGTAGGAGTGATTCGACAACCTGAGACCTTGGGCAGAGGCTTCGGCCATCTCCACTTCGTCATTTTGCCAGTCTCTCGCCTGGAGATGAACGAGGTTCGCCATTCCGGCCGCCGCGTCCCGGACGCCACGCGCGGCGACGGTCCCGGAGACGTGGGTCGCGTGGGTGGCGGGAGGGAAGACCGTGTCGAGTACACGGACCCTTCCACCGAACTCGACATGGGTGGGCAGCGCGGTACCCGCGTCCCATATACCTACATCAATGCCGTCGCCATGCAGGTCTACTCCGACCCAGCCCCCGGCCCGAACCTCCGGGATACGGGCCGAGAGAGCGGCCGCAACATTGTGTGTTGCCAAAAATATGGGCCGCCCTCGTTCTACGCGGACGAGTTCGAACGAGACGGCGCCCAGAACGCCCCTCGGGGACTGGGCATGCTTCAGAACAAATCGCCGAACATCCGCCCGGTCCCTCAGGGCGACGGTCTCCAGCGACCTGACGAGAACCTGGGGTCTGGATGGGGTCTGCGCAGAGGCCGAAACACCAAGCAGCCCTGACAGGGCGCAGACTGCCAGGAAGGAACGTTGGGATACCGAGCTCATGACGGAAGATAACGACCGCTTCGAATTCGGTGGCTAAGCGAGCTGCGACTGAACCTCGGCCTCCGGTGCCGGCGGAATGTCGCCGTCAGGCTCTTCTCGATCGGGTTTTCCGAAATGAGCGGCTACGCGATCGTGGAATTGATCTGCCCCGATCCCTGACAAGGCACCTTTGCATAGATTCTGCGCGTGGGACGGAAATTCAGCTCCCTGCAGCCATGTCAGGTATTTTGGGTCCTCGGCTGCGACTCGGATAAGCGGATGACTTTCATACTTGCCAAATCCGAAAACCACATGGCCGGCCTCCCATTTGAAATGTGACGATGGTCCCACCCACAAGAGGCGATCCGGAGCTGTCATCGCGGCCAAATCATCCCAACTCTTACCCACCAAGTCGAAACTTCGCTTCATCCCGTCCAGCACATCCAGCACCGCACGGGTGTCGGCTTCGGCTGAGTGCGCAGCTTCGAAGGAGCCTCCGACGAAGCGTCCGAAGGCGTTCTCCAGCTTTCGCGGTTCCATGGCGTGCCAGATCCGGAGCGGGTCTACGACTAGCTTCGACCACAAGTCCAGCTTCTGCTCCAAACGACCGAATTCGGCCTCGAGAAAGCGGATGTCGAAGCTGACGTTATAGCCAACCAACACATCGGCCGAGAGCAAGAGTCTCCTGATGGTGTCGGCCTCTTCGGCGAAGGTTGGCGCACCGGCCAAGGCGTCGTCGGAGATTCCGTGGACCGCAAAAGCCCCCGGCGTAACGGAGACGCTTGGCCTAAATCGGCCGAAGTAGTCGCCGGGATTCGTTCCACCATCGCCGTCGCCGGTGTGCAAAATGTTATCCCCGGTGCTTGACACGCCATCTCCGGTTATTCGTATGATCGACAGCTCAATGACCTGGTCCGACGTCGGGTTTTTGCCCGTGGTCTCTACGTCAAAGGCGACAATATTCTTGGGGCGGCTCATGTAGCCAAGAATAAGGAAGGGCTGTGCCACCGATATGTCACATGCCGCAGACGGGCGCGGGCAGGAACGTCTATTCTTCGGTGCGAGCAGGCCGGGCGGGTGTCGTGCGGGCCTTTCCGGAAGACCCGAGACGACGAGGCTCCACCGGCTCTCTGGAGTCTCGAAGGGCCGAAGGGCCGACAATCTCGGCGGCTCCCCGCGAGGCAGGGTTCGTTTCCATCCACGCGACGCGACCCGCGATATGGCGCGCGGCGTTCAACAACTGGTCGATCGACAGAGACTCATTGACGACCACGCCACGAGGCGTAATTCGGGCCAACCAGGTACCATCGACCGGAACGTTGTTACGATTGTCCGCCCCGCGATTCGGGTGGCGGTGGCTTTGGCTTTGGCTTTGGATGTTGCTCATTATTGTGCTGGCCAAGTCACTCGATGTATCGGCCCGATCGGTGCAGGGTAAAGGCCCTGACTCGCGTCCCCAATGCCTATCATGACGGGGACTTCATCGGCCCGACAAATGCTAGAAATTGATCCCGAACCACACCGGGTCTTGCCCGGCCTCCCGTTTCGGCTGGCCGATCATGACCCTGCCGCGACTCCGGGGGGAAATCCTGGCGCCGGCAGAATCAAGAGCACCATCAAGAAGCTCCGAAAGCGGACGGCTGAGTTGCAGGAAAGACTCTATGCGGAGTCGAATCAGGCCCTGCTGGTTGTGCTCCAGGCCATGGACACCGGCGGAAAAGACAGCACCATCAGGTCCGCGACAAAGGGCGTCAACCCTCAGGGAGTACGTGTTCGCAGCTTCAAAGCGCCTTCAAAGGCCGAATTGGCAAGAGACTATCTCGGGCGGGTACACAGCCAGGTTCCTCCAAAAGGATATATCGGGATCTTCAATAGGTCGCACTATGAGGATGTGCTGATTGTGCGGGTCCATGGCTGGGCGGATGCGGAGACGATAAAACGCCGGTACTGTCAGATCAATGATTTTGAGAGGTTACTGACGGAGACGGGCACCCGTGTGGTCAAGATCATGCTCCATATATCCAAAGATTATCAGCTGGAGCGGTTGCGAAGGCGCCTGAGACGACCGGACAAACACTGGAAATTCAACCCGGGAGACCTGAAAGAGCGTGCGCTCTGGCCGGACTACATGTCGGCCTACGAGCACGCCATCGCTGCGTGCACCAGGGACTCGGCTCCCTGGTATGTGATTCCCGCGGAAGTCCGGTGGTACCGTGATCTGCTCGTGTCTCAGATCATCGTGAATCATCTTGAGGCCATCGATCCAGAGTACCCCGCTCCTGAATTTGACCCGGCAGAGTTTCCACCGGATTCTATCAGGTAGATCTCGAAACAAAGTTGTCCGTGTAACCACTAGGGTAACAACGGGTTACGTTCAACATGAAAAAACATCGCAAATAGTTTCGAAACGAACGCAAATCGGAATTTCTTACACGTAAGACGATAGCAACGGGAGTATTCGCGCAATCACGCGATTCCTCCCTTTCCGCCACCCACACCAACTACGCACGGGTCTCCAGTGCCAGGTCTACCCCCGCCAGGGTTGACTCGGAGAACACCGCCCCCGTGAGAAAAAAATGCTTGCCAGAACCGTTCTGGTCGTGGCGCCTTCGGGCGCTGCGTACCGACCCCTCGTGCGGGCGCTGGGCTTTGCTATCGCGAGCCTATCGTTTACGCTTGCCGCCTCGGCTCAGGACTTCTTCGTCGCGCCTACGGGCTCAGACGCGAATCCCTGTACTACTGCCTTCGCTCCCTGCCTGACCATCGGTCACGCGATCGACCTGGCGAGCGCCGGCGATGTGATCGACGTCGGCCCGGGGACCTACGCCGAGTCGGTCACCATAGACAAGGCACTCACTGTTCAAGGTGCTGGCGCGGGCGTCTCTCCAATGTCCAGGACTCCAGGCCTCCCCGGTTTCGAGTCCATTCTAGATGTGACCGGGCTCCCATACGGTTTTGATGTCGCCGCAGACATGGTGGTCATTGACGGATTCGACATCGTTGGTGATGACGACACATGGGCAGGGGTTCGGATGTTTGGCACTCGTGACCAGGTCACCATCCGCAATAACTTTATTCACGGAATGGCCGACGAGAACCCCAGTTCGGCCTCATTCTCCTATAGCTATGGCGTGTGGGCGCTAGGCGGAGGAAGCGTCGGTAGCCGCGGGATGATTACGCGACTGACGATAAACGCGAACCGGATTTATGACCTTGGCGGGGCGTCCCTGGTTGGTGGTCACGTATCCGGCGGCGCCGGCGTCTTCCTTGCGAGTTTGGAGGGTAACAACACAGGCACCGGGGCACTCATTGCCGGGAACGCCTTCGCCGATATGGCAGACGGTACCCACGGAATCCTGCCCCAGCCCGGATTGGGCGTCGCGCTCTTGCAGGACGATGATCTCGGGCGGACGGACTCCGGAGCGCAGGTCACGGCCAACACCTACGACAACATGGTACTCGGGGTGGCCATGCAGACCGCAGACAGCCGTGTGACGGAAGTGAATGCGGCGTTTAGCGATGTGGACGTTTTCGCGACCAGAATATCCGGATTCGGCGAGGTCAACGAGGCGGCTCTGGCTCCTTTCAACACGCGAGTCGACGAGCAACTTGCCGCATTCGGTCTGGGGGCTGGTAGCACGTCCTATTACCCAGTCAATCAGACGCGATGGGTCTCGGTCTTTGGCTCCGATGCCCTGAACTTTTGTACCGATGCCGGTAGCCCCTGTCGGACGATAGGCTGGGCACTGGAGCGTGCCTTCGATGGGGATACGATTGATATCGGCCCAGGTAGCTTCTTTGAGTCGCTCGTGGTCGACAAGGAGCTGGACATCCATGGCGCTGGCGCCGGGACTGCTGCTTTGAGCAGGATTCCGGGTAGCCCCGCGGAGACCATCCTGAACGCATCGGGCAGTCCCGAGGCTATCGACGTTCGGTCAGACAACGTTACGATCGACGGTCTGGAGATCGTCGGGGATTCATTCACTTGGACGGGAGTCAAAATTTTCGGGACCGTGGACGGTTTGACAGTTCAGAACAGTTTCTTCCACGGCATGTCGAACTCGAATCCCAATAGCGCCTCATTCTCGTATAGTTACGGAATCTGGGGCCTGGGTGGCGGTACTGTCGGAGCTCGAGGGGAACTGACGGACATCGATATCCTGAACAACGTTTTTTACGAACTGGGAGGATCCGCGGTTTTTAATGGTGTTTCCGGCGGAGTTGGGGTGTTCCTCTTCAGTACGATGGGCGGAGCGCCTGGTGATGGCGTATACGTCACCGGGAATCTGTTCGACGGCTTTGAGGACGGCGTTCACGTCACATTCGGGGACCAGCCTGGCGCCGCGGTAGCCATTCTGCAAGACGATGAACCCGGCTCCGTGGATAGCGGAGCGCTCGTCACGGGCAATCT
>CAYXSE010000139.1:0-9905 GCA_964466675.1 uncultured Rhodothermales bacterium
TAAACTTTATGTGATACCCTCAGACCAGCCCAACGCATTCGCGACCGGCCGAAACCCTGAGCACGCCGCCGTCGCCGTCACAAACGGCATCGTTCGCTTACTGTCCCGGGACGAGCTGGAAGGTGTCATCGCCCATGAACTCGCACACATCAAGAACCGCGATATCCTGACATCCAGCATTGCCGCGACGCTGGCGGCGGCCATCACCCTGCTAGCTCGATTCGGGATGTTTGCAGGGGGGAGGGACCGAGGGAGTCTGATCAGCAATCTCCTCATGATGATCCTGGCTCCGTTGGCGGCGGTTATGATTCAGATGGCCATTTCTCGCTCTCGAGAGTTTGCCGCCGACCGCGGTGGCGCGGAGATCTGCGGAAGCCCACGGTCCCTGGCCAGCGCTCTTTCCCGGCTACAACAGGGCGCCGAGCAAATCCAGATGCAGGCCAATCCGGCCACGGCCCATATGTTCATTGTGAATCCTTTCGCCGGGGTTCGCGGAGGTTTCCGCACCCTTTTCGCGACCCATCCGTCTACCGAAAAACGCGTGGAGCGACTCCTCGCGCTGGAAGCAGACAAGCCCATTCGATCATGAACGGTTCTCAGCGCATAGGAACAGTATCCGGCATCGGAATCTTCGTCCACTGGACGTTTTGGGTGATGCTAGCCGGGCTGTTCGGCTACTACCTCTACATGGGCGCATCGATCTTTTCGGCGCTGCTGGGGATTGTGCTGATTCTTGCCGTGTTTGGGTGTGTGGTCTTGCACGAACTCGGCCATTCGTTCGCGGCTCGTCGCTACGGAATCCCGACGCTCGACATCACCATGTACCCCATCGGCGGCATTGCGCGACTTCAGCGGATTCCGAGAAACCCCAAGCAGGAGTTGGTGATTGCGCTTGCGGGTCCCGCGGTGAATCTGGCTATTGCTGCGCTCTTGGCACTTGTTGGCGGCGCGGGCCGCGGGGCGGATTCGCTCGCGGTTGTGCTAGCCGGAAGTGGGGGGCTGGTCGAGATGCTTATGTGGATCAACCTGACGTTGGTCGGTTTTAACATGATCCCAGCGTTTCCCATGGACGGAGGCCGTGTCTTCCGAGCGTTGCTTGCCACGCGATTCGACTACCGGCGGGCCACTCACATCGCGTCTGTCGTAGGATACGTGATGGCGTTCGGCATGGCGATCTACGGAGTCTCTACCGGAAACTGGACGCTTCCGTTTGTCTCTCTGTTCGTGGTTTTCGCCGGCCGGCAGGAGGTCGCACACATCATGGAGACGACTTAGCCGGGTTCGCCGAGTCCATGAGTCCTACTATGATTTCATGGACGAATACTATCTGGTTATCGTAGTTACGACGATTGGCTTCGCGGCGTTGGCGGCCATGCTGCTGGTTCCGATCTATCGTTTCCTGAAGACGGAAGACGAGGTAAGCCGGCATTGGACGGAAGAAGCGTTGGCCGAGCGCGCTCGTCTTGCGTCCGAGGAAGAATCCGAGTCTAAGTCTAGTTGACGTCCAGTGTGGGGGCCCGCCGAACGACGGTAACGAGTGGTCTAAGGCCTGCAAGTGTCGCGGGCCCAATGCCTTGTATCATAAGGAGGTCGTCCACGATCCGGAAAGGCCCATACTGGCCTCGATGGTCCAGAATCCGACTGGCCATTCGGGGGCCAATTCGAGGCAATTCCTGGAGTTCTTCCGAAGTGGCCAGATTCAGATCGAGGAGCTGATCCGGGCCGAGAATTGGCACGGGGTCGTTTAGGCGGTCCGTGATGGGCTTCCATTCCGGCGGTCCGAGCCGGTCAGGAAGCGGCGTTCTCCAGGATCGTCGCTCGAACTCGGCTTCGATCTGTTCATACACCGCAGGGTCGATGGGGGGGACTCGAGGGTACCAATTTCGGATGACGACCCCAACCAGGAGAAGAGCCTGGAGAATCAGGATTCCTCGAAACTCGCTACGAGTCAGTCCAAAGCGGACTTGCGCGCGATAGAGAAGACGGGATAGGTTTGGGAGCCGCATTTCACATCAGACCCGACTCTCGGGAATACATAACCTTCACCCACCGCTGTCCCATCGCTCGCAAATAATCCGGACCGACGCAATCGTTCTTCGAGCGATGGACTACGGCGAAACGAGTAGAATCGTGACGCTGTTTACGCGGGACCACGGCCGTATGGGGGTCATGGCTCGAGGAGCGCGCTCGGGAAAGAGCAAATTTGGGTCGACGCTGGAAGCCATGTCCTGGATACAGGCTATGGTCTACTTCAAGCCCGGTAGAGACTTGCAGACGCTGTCCGAGGCGTCCCATATGGAGCTATTTGGGAGGTTGTCCAGATCCCTGGATCGCATTGCCATCGGATTGAGAACGATCGAGCTTACCGGCGCGCTCATGCAGAGCGGCCAAACGAATCCGCTGGTGCTGGACCTACAGGTGGACACCCTACGACTGATCGACTCCAGTACCGATTTTCTGGGAAATATCTGGCCGCTATTCGCCATGCGGTTGGCAGGGCTGCTGGGCTTCGCGCCAGGATTCAAGCGGGAGGAGGTGGCCAGCCTGCCGGCCTCGGGCGGGTGGTTACGATTGGAATCGGGTGCCATCGAACATCATCGACCTGCAGGTTCTCAGAGTATCGGAGCGTCTCGAGAAGGAATTCGGGCTTTCGCGATCTGCGCGCGTGCCACCACGGATGTCGTGATGAATCTGGCCTTGTCCCCTGGCGCGGCTCTGGAGTTGAAACACCTCGTGGAAGGTTATGTCCAATACCATGTGGAGGATGCCTTTCCCGATCGGTCCGAGCGTGTGATCCGTCAGATCCAGGGCTAGTCAAAATGAGTCCAGATGACTAGTGAGAAATGCATTAGCCCCGTACATTTGCCAATCGAACTGAACGAGCTGCACCATTCAGGTCACCGTCTGTGTCTCCATTCTACCTTTTTAATGTCAGACGGCTTCTAGCACTAGTGCTTGTCGCGTTGCTGGTGACAAGCTGCGACCTGGCCGAGCCGAGGACGCCTGCAGAGATTTCCGATGAGACACTGGGAGAGACTTCCCATGAGACCATCTCGTTCGACGGATCTGAGCTGCAGCTAGCCAACGGTGATCTCGCTGGCTGGCGATGGTCGATACCGGAGGCGGGCAGGGCCGGGCTCCTCGACGCTTTTCTCACCTTTATTGACGGTCCCACTGGAGCACCTGTCGTCGTTCTATTGACTGAAGTATCGCCTGAGGGAGGTCGCATCACTTTCGCCTTCCCAGATCCCGACCAGTTCCAGACGAGCACAGGGCTCAATGTTGAGCAGTTCTTTCCGCGGCACGGATTCCATGGCCGCCTTCTGGTGGCAGTCCCAGGATTGGGGTTGGAATTGGAGCATGATTTCAGTCAGGCCCTATCCGCTTTTCCTCTGGAGGAATCGGGCCCATGGCACTTCGACTACCTTCGTGACGACCGGTATAAGGTTAGAAATCCGACCCGGTGCGTCGGAACGAGAAGAATCTGGAGCGGATCGGCTAAGTGGACGTTCGAAGCGGCCGTTTCGTCGGGGTTCAGATTTCGGGAGGAACTTTCATTGACGATGACGACCCATCGATTGGGCTGTTCAGTCGAGATCGAATCTGTCGAGAGTTCCGCAGTACAGGAAGTTCGAGCGGAGAGAGGGAGACTCATATTTCCACAAGGCACGCCTCTATTCACGGCCGGATGTTGCCGGGGGATACTGGGTATCCCTGATTCGCTTTCCACCGCAGTGGATACAGTCCTGTTATATCCGTTCCACCCCTGGAGTTCGCCCAAAATAACCTTGGTCCCCGGAGTGGGACCGACGGAGATGAGCACATTTTTTTATGGATCGGGCACATCCTTCTTCACCACCTCATATGTGAGGCGGAGTGAATCCTAGGCACATGCGGGTCAACATTCCCCGCGATGCACCAGAGCCCCATGACGACAAGAAACTGCTCCATCACCTCAGGTAGTTGAAAGAAGTTCTGCGTTTTGACAGTCGGGGTTGCGATTGCGGGCTCTCCCATGTATCATCACACATGGTACATGTATGTGACCATGTTTTTTCCTGTACGCCCCACCGCTATGTCCAGACGTTTGACCGACAAGCAGCGCGTTTTTTTCGACTACCTGAGGCGCTTTCATCGGACGACCGGGGGGTGGCCGACCTACCGGGAGTTGATCGACGAATTCGATTTTCGGTCTCCGAATAGCGTCACGCAGAATCTGGAAGCGCTAACCCGGAAAGGATTCCTGGAGCGTGATGAAGAGGGGTATAGCTTCCCTGACCGGACCAGCGATGGGTTCGGAGGAAGAGGCATCCCCATTCGAGGGGTGATCACCGCGGGCTACCTACAGGAGGCCGTGGATGCCAATCTGGGCAGTATCACGCTGGAGACCCTTTTCCCCAACATGGATCGGCTCTTCGCGATTCGCGTGTCTGGCTCGTCCATGATCGGCGCTGACATCAACGACGGCGACTACGTGCTGCTGGTGGACGACGACATCCCGAATGGAGGCATCGGTGCTATCCTGTACAACGGTGAGACGTCGTTGAAGCGGGTGTTTTACGATGAGAACGGTCTGCGGCTCGAACCAGCGAACCCAGAATATTCGGCGATCGAGATTAGACCGGATGTGTTCGAGGAGGTGCGCGTCCTCGGTCGGTACGTGGGACATGTAAACCACAATGGAATTCACAGGCGGTCAGCGGCCTGAGTGGTCGGCCTTGAGAGTCGGCCGGCGAACGGGTAGCGTTCGGAATTCTGGGCTAGTGGTCCCCTTCTTCGGGATCATGCCCGCGGGATCTTGGTGAAACGCCGTCTTTCGGAATTTCAACGATCAAATTCGCGGCGGCGGTCTTCTGCACATGTCCATGAAAACCCCGAGCTGGCGCAAGGGCCTTCTGGGAAAAGGCGGCTTCTGGCAAAACGGCTACTGGTACGATCTCCATGTGGAGCGTCGGATTCCTCTGGTAATGCCCATGCTGGAGGAGATGCTTTCCGCGCTGCCACCGTTGGGCAGTGGTATCTCCGTATGTGATCTGGCCTGCGGGACAGGGAACGCGGGTTATGCCGTCATGTCCGCTTATCCTGCCATCCGCATGACGCTGTTGGACAGGGACGCTGACTTGTTGGCGCTGGCCGAAGCGAAGCTGGCCGAAATCAGCGAAGGCACGGTTACCATCCAGGCGACTATCGAATCTGACGGCGAACCGATCCCGGGAGGGCCTTACGACGTGGTGGTCGCTTCGCTGGCCCTACAGGAAATTATTGGCGATCACATCGAGGGCGCCGAAGCCGAGTCGCATTATGAGCTACTCTTTCAGGCCATCGTCGACGCGCTGAATCCCGGCGGTCACCTCCTCGTTTGCGACGGGGCGGGGACGATAGGGCTTTACCGGCAGATGAAGGCCATGGAGCGCGCAGGGTTCGTCGACGTTGATTGCGCCTGGAGGCAAAACGATATTTTCGTTTGCGGTGGGCGCCGACCCGAATGACGAGACTGGCCGGGCTTCTCGCGGGATTGAGGCAATATGGACCCGTTAATACTATTGCATTAGTACTAGTATAGTCGTATTGTTACTGCCCAGTACGAATGGAGCAGGTGAATGAGCAATCGACGAAAGACCCTTGGAGGCACCGAGCTTGAGGTGCTAAACATTGTTTGGGAGAGCGGGCCGTCTACGGTGGCCCAAGTGCACGCCACCATTTCGCGGACGCGGGACGTGGCGTACACAACCATCATGACGGTAGCCAAAAACCTGCAGAAGAAGGGCTATTTGTCCTACACCATGGATGGTAGGACCTTCGTATACCGGGCTGTTCGCTCTGCAGAAGACGTTCGCTCGGGTCTGGTCAGAGAATTGGTCCAGAGTGCGTTTCTCAATTCCCCACTCGCGCTCGCCTTGACTCTGGTTCGGGACGAGCAGCTCTCATCAGAAGAACTGGACGCCCTCAAACGCGCAATTTCCAATCTTGAGGAGGCGCAGTTGCCTTCCGCCAGAGACGAGAACAGATCATGATCGACTACCTGAATGCGATTGGAGATTGGAGTTGGGGTGCCGTTTGGCTACCGGTTTTGGCCTGGACTGTCCTGGGAGCGGCTGTGCTGTTGGCGCTACGCCTCGTGCCCGGCGCCTATCTCCGACTCCACCGGGATCTCAGGTTCGCGTTGCTCCTGGCGCTTCCCTTGGGCCTCTTGCTAGGAACGGTGGTCCCCGAGTTCGTCGGCCCAGCCGTGATTGTCCCGCCCGTTGAGGGAACGCTGACCGACGCAGGTGGGAGCGCAACCGCTCTACAGGTCTCGGATGTGGGGAGCCGACTATCGGCCGCGACCGGCTTAGGTGTGTTCTCACTTGCCGCGCTGCTCGCCGCTATCGGTGGCCTGTTTCTGTTGGCAATATCAGCCTGGAGGTTGAGGCAGATTGTGGGCGGTGCCTATCCGTACGCCGGCCTGGCACCGGACCTCCCTGCCAACGTGAGTATTCTCGTCTCGGACCAGATTTCTGTTCCCATTTCGAGTGGCCTATTCCGGCGCGTCATAGTGCTCCCCAGGGAGAACCCGGCCGACTGCCGCTTGGCGATCCTTCATGAGCTGACTCACCACCGCCAAGGAGATATAGCCCGCGTCTTCGTGACGAGAGGCATAGGCGCCCTATTCGTCGCTCACCCCTTGGTGCACGGTCTGATGACGCGCTTGGATCTCCTTATGGAGATGATTTGTGACCAGCTTGTGCTGTCTCGGTCCGAGTCGGACCCCGCCCGCTACGCTAGCCTTCTGTTGTCCTACGTGCCATCCGTCGGTACCTCGAAACTCATGCCTGCTTTGTTTATGGGCCGTTCGCACCAGGAGTTGGTGCGCCGAATTGCATCGATGAAGACCAGACAGCGGGGGTCGAGCCTGCTGTCACTCGGTGCCGCTGCGTTACTATTTGCGGCGGCATCCGGCGTTGTCGGATGCGCGCAAGCGGACCAGCAATCCGATGCGGCCCAGGGTTACGAGATCTCAGGGATTGTGACCGACGCGGAGACTGGCGAGCCGCTGGCAGGAGCAAATGTGCTTGTAGAAGGCGGCGAGTACGGTAGCGTGACAGATGATGACGGCATCTATACCCTGCGCTCCATTCCCCCAGGCGCCTATGAGCTGAAAATTCGTCACAGGGGCAGAGAGGTGCGGAGGGAGAAGATCACGGTCCCGGCTGAGAGCCCTGCAATACCGGCCGGCTCTTCGGCACCCATGTACATCGTCGACGGAGTCATCTGGACCGGTGGCCAGCCCGATATCGAGGCCTTGGACATCGAATCCATTGAGGTTCTCAAGGGTGCTGCGGCATTGTCACTCTACGGGGCTCGTGGCCAGAATGGAGTGATCCAGATCACCACCAAGGACGGTGGCAATCTAGAGGTTTCGGACTTCGTCGAGGTTGAGGTCTCGGCCCCCATCTACATCGTCGACGGAGTAGTCGTGAGCGTTGGTCAGTCCGCAATCGAAGCCTTGGACATCGAATATATCGAGGTTCTCAAAGGTGCTGCGGCGTTGTCACTCTACGGGGCGCGTGGCCAGAATGGGGTGATCCATATCACCACCAAGCGCGGTGGCAATCTAGAGGTTTCGGACCTCGTCGAGGATGAGGTGTTCGTGGTGGTCGAAGAAATGCCCGAATTGGTGGGCGGCTTGGAAGCCATACAGAAGCAGATTCGATATCCCGAGATCGCTAAAAAAGCGGGAGTCCAAGGCAGGGTCATCATTCAGTTCATTGTCGACGAGACGGGTCGTGTCACAGACCCTCGAGTCGTTCGCGGGATTGGCTCAGGCGCCGATGAGGAGGCGATCCGGGCGGTCCAAGCGGCCAAGTTTCTTCCTGGTCGCCAGCGAGGCCGGGCGGTGAAAGTTCAGATGACCATGCCCGTAACGTTCCGCCTGAGCAACTAGGCGTCCACTTGAGAGGCATTCAGGAACTCCCGCAGCACATAGTGCAGGATTCCGCCGTTTCTATAGTAATCGACTTCCACGGGCGTGTCCAGGCGGCAGAGCGTGTCGAAAATCAGCGTAGACCCGTCCTCGCGATTCGCGACAACCTCAATTGTGGATCGCTCCTTCAGATTGTTGTTCAAGGCGATAGAGAAAGATTCGGTGCCATCCAATCCCAGGGATACCGCTGAACTTCCGGCCGCGTATTGCAGCGGAAGCACGCCCATTCCGATGAGATTGGAGCGGTGGATGCGTTCGTAGCTATCGGCGATCACCGCCTTGACACCGAGAAGCAGGGTGCCCTTGGCGGCCCAGTCTCGGGACGAGCCCATTCCGTAGTCCTTTCCCGCCAGGATGACGAGCGGAGTGCCGTCCTCGATATACTTCATCGCGGCATCGTAGATGGAAAGCGTTTCGTCAGTCGGGAAGTAGCGGGTGATGCCTCCTTCGGTGCCCGGTACCAGTTGATTCTTGATGCGGATGTTTGCGAACGTGCCGCGCATCATGACCTGGTGGTTGCCCCGGCGTGATCCATAAGAATTGAAGTCGAGGAAGCCGACGTCGTTCTTGTTCAGGTACTCTGCCGCGGGGCTCGTTCCCGAAATGGCGCCGGCCGGTGAGATATGGTCCGTCGTGGTGGAATCTCCAAGCTTCGCCAGAACCCGGGCACCCGAAATGCCTGAGATCGTCGGTGTTTCGGGAGTCAGATCGAAAAAGAATGGAGGTTCCTGGATGTAGGTCGATTCCTCGCTCCAGTCGTAGAGTGAGCCTTCTCCAACCTTGATCGCGCTCCAGGACTCGTTCGAGTCTTCGATGCCATCATACTCGCGTGAGAACATCTCCGCTGTGACGCTGCTTTCGACCAGTTCTCTAATTTCGGCCGCGGTAGGCCAGATGTCCTTCAAGTAGACATCGTTCCCCGCCGTGTCTTTACCGATGGCGTCGGATGTGAGGTCGATGTCGACGGTCCCGGCGATGGCGTAGGCTACCACCAACGGCGGAGAGGCCAAGTAGTTGGCCTGCACCTGCTGATGGATCCGTCCCTCAAAATTACGATTCCCCGACAGCACGCCGGCTGCGATGAGGTCGCCCTCCCGAATGGCCGCGGCCGCCGCTTCAGGAAGCGGACCGGAATTGCCGATGCAAGTCGTGCATCCGTAGCCGACGAGGTTGAAGCCCAGCTGATTCAGGTACGGGGTCAGGCCTGCCTCCTGCAGGTAGTCCGTCACGACTTTGGAGCCCGGTGCCAGCGAGGTCTTGACGTAAGACTTTACCTGGAGCCCGCGGGCGACCGCCTTCTTGGCTACAAGCCCGGCGGCAATCATGACCGTCGGATTGCTGGTATTGGTGCAGCTGGTGATCGCTGCGATCGCCACATCGCCGTGGCGAAGTACCTTACCGTCTCCGTAATCGCCCGTGCTTGCCAGGCGATCCTCGGACAGGCCAAATCCGTGCGGCCCTGATGGGGCAACGAGTGCATCGCGAAAGGCCTTCTGCATGGCCGGCAGTTCGATGCGGTCCTGTGGCCGCTTAGGTCCTGCTAGGCTCGGGTTGATCTGCGAGACGTCGACATCGAGCACATCGATGAATTCCGGATCTGGGGAATCGTCCGTGCGGAAAAGGCCCTGCAGTTTCGAATAGCGCTCCACCGAGGTCACAAGCTCTTCGCTTCGTCCCGTCCGCCTCAGAAAATCCAGGGTCTCTTCATCGATGGGAAAGAAGCCCATCGTGGCTCCGTACTCCGGCGCCATGTTGGCAATCGTGGCCCGGTCCGGAATGCTCATGCTGGAAACGCCGGGTCCGAAGAACTCGACGAACTTTCCTACAACCCCGTAGGCCCGCAGCTTTTGGGTTACCGTGAGGACGAGGTCAGTTGCCGTAGCGCCCACCGGAAGTTCGCCAGTCAAGCGGACGCCGACCACCTCGGGCATGAGCATGTAGA
>CAYXSE010000140.1:0-9726 GCA_964466675.1 uncultured Rhodothermales bacterium
CCCTGACCTCCCAGAACCAGTTGATTCAAATGCTGGTCGTGGACAATGCTCAGCGACGGGTCTTCTTCATGCAACTGATGCAGCCCCTGGGCGAGTTTGTCCTCCTCCCCCTCGCGACTCGTCACCACAGCCGCGCTGTACCTCGGAGCCGGGAACGTGATCGGCTTGATTATAGCCGACGAGCCCTTCCGGTGGAGCGTGTCGTTCGTGTGCGTGTTCTTGAGCTTCACCAACGCACCGATATCGCCCGCCACCATCTTGTTGACTGACTCTCGCTCATGCCCATTGATGGAATAGAGCTGGCCGAGACGCTCATTGGCCCCCGATCCTGCATTCACCAGATCCATGCCAGGCGATATCTCTCCGGAGTACACCCGGAAAAAGGAATAGTCACCCACATGGGCTTCGGCCATAGTCCTGAAGACGAGCGCAACGGGCTCTCCTTTCGGGTCGGCCGCGATACTCTCTCCGTTTTCTAGGGGCGCGTCGGGCATCTCCATGGGATTCGGACACACATTGTCGATGAACGACATGAGCCGACTGACCCCGATGTTCTTGGTCGCGCTGGTCACAAAAATGGGGAATAGCTGCCGCTTCAGCATGGCGACGCGGAGCCCCCGCCTCATTTCATCCTCTGTCAACGTACCCTTGTCGAAGTAGAGCTCCATGAGGCTCTCGTCGTTTTCCGCGACGTTCTCCACGAGTTCGTTGTGCAGCTCATCGGCCTCTTGCGAGAAGGCCGCCTCGATATCCGATTCACTCATGGCCCCGGACCCTTCCGCGAAGGTGAGTTGCTTCATCCGGAGCACGTCAACGATGCTCCTGGAGCCCGCGCCACCCGGGATCTGGACCACTGTCGCGCCCCGACCGAACCTCTCCCTGACCTGCTCAATGATCGCTCGGAAATCAGCCTCGGACTTGTCCAGGTGGTTGATCACGAACATGGCCGGCTTGCCCAGCTCCTCGGCAGTCCGCCACGCGAGCTCTGTCCCGACCTCAACACCTTCCGCAGCGTTGATGATAAAAATCGCGCAGTCAGCAACGGAGAGCGATGCCGTGACTTCACCTACAAAATCGGGATAACCGGGGGTATCCAGAATGTTCACCTTGTAGCCCTTCCACTCGGCATGGATCAGAGAAGAGAACACGGACATTTGCCGTTCGTGCTCCGAGGGATGGTAGTCGCTGACTGTATTCCCCTCCTCGATGCTCCCCATCCGCTTCAGGGCTCCGCTCGCCATCAGCATGGCTTCGGACAGCATAGTCTTGCCAGCCCCTTGGTGGCCGACTAGTGCCACGTTTCTGATGTGCCCGGCATCGTACACTTCCATTTCTTCTGCCCGTGTTTCCGGCGATTCGTGAGGTTCGAAAGGGCGGAAAAGATAACCGCATCATGGCTGAAGTCAAGGGCGGATTCCACGTTCGGTGCTGTCAATCCGCAGGAACAAAGGTTCCGTCGCGCGTTTTCGCACGGCCACGACTTGCAACCACTCCTCCGGATCGCGCCATCGCACTCACGACGCCCATTCTGGCTCTGGAAACCGCCACCGAAGTCTGCTCAGTGGCCGTTGTCGATGGCACTGAGACCCGGGGACTGGCCAGTCTCTCGCGAGGCAGGCGGCATGCTGAAATCCTGGTGTCATTGATCTCTAAGGTCCTCTCACAAGCGAGTCTCACCCGCGGATCCATCGCAGCCATCGCGGTCTCCGAAGGCCCAGGCTCTTACACGGGCCTTCGCATCGGAGTGAGCACGGCCAAGGCCCTGGTCGAGGCACTCCGGATTCCACTGATCGCGGTTTCTTCCCTGCAAGCGATTGCGGAGGTGGGAGAGCTGGACGACGGCATTTTGATTGCCTCGTTTTTGTCGCGCAAGAACGAGGTGTTCGCCAGAGCCTATGACCGTTCTGGAGGCGTTGCTACGCCGTTGAGCCCGGCCCTGGGAGGATCTGCTGATGAGGTTCGTGACAACCTCCGTGCCCTCGGCATAGGCTCCGAGCGTGTGGTAGGACCCGGATCCGCCCGATTTGGCGCCGGGATGAACGGTTCCCCTCCCGCGTGTGCGACTGCGGTTGGCCGGATTGGAGCCCGAAAACTCGCCAACCGGCAATTCGTAGACCCGAAGCTGTTCGAGCCTTATTATTTGAAGGAGTTCGTGGCCAGTCTCCCCAGCCGTTCGATGTTCGAAAAAGTCCCGAACTCACCGCGGTGAGTCGGGGCCACTTGCTCCCGAGAAGACGAAGCCCCAGCCAAACCTGATTCAAATCGCCATGTCCTGGTTTCGCCGCACGAAGGCGGGTATCAACACCGACCGGAACGATCAGATCGACGTCCCTGAGGGACAGTGGGTGAAGTGCCGGGAATGTGCCAGCACCCTGAATCGAAGGGAATTGAGGCGCAACCTGCTCGTCTGCCCGGAGTGCTCCTATCACTTCGCGATGAGTGGGTCCGAGTACTATCGACTGCTTTTCGATGAGGCGAAGTTCGAAGTCTTCGATACCAACCTTGTCAGTATCGATGCCCTCGGGTTCGTCGACACGAAGCCCTATACGAAGCGGTTGGCTGACGCCCAACGCAAGACAGGCCTGACCGATGCGGCCAGCAGCGCCATCGGACTCATCGGAGGTAATCAGGCGTGTATTGCCGCCATGGACTTCAAGTTCATTGGCGGGTCCATGGGATCGGTCGTGGGCGAGGTGATCGCCCTGGCGACCAAGCGTGCGTTTGATCGCGGCATTCCACTCATCATTGTCACACAAAGCGGCGGCGCCCGAATGATGGAAGGCGCGCTCAGCCTGATGCAGTTGGCCAAGACCAGCGTCCATCTGGCCAGGTTCCATGACAAGGGGCTCCCACTGATCGTCATCTTGGCCAACCCAACGACGGGAGGCGTGACCGCGTCGTTTGCGATGCTCGGGGACATCCATCTCGCCGAGCCCGGAGCTTTGATTGGCTTCGCCGGCCCGCGCGTTATCCGGGAGACGATGGGTCAGGATCTGCCCGAGGGCTTCCAGCGGTCAGAATTCCTCAAGGACCACGGCTTCGTGGACCAGATCGTCCCGCGCAGCGGAATGAAAGAACGCCTCGAACAGCTGTTTGAGCTGCTGCTGGAGCCAGAAGGCTAAGACGTCTCGCCCGAGCCTCCAGGGGCCAACCTCGCTCGGTATGTCCAAAAACCTGGAGGGGGCGGCCAAAAAAGGAGATACTTAAGCCGCCGAATCGTGACTTCATGTTATCTTCACGCGATCTGCTTAAGATCTAAAGTCGACCTGCCGATTAGGGAAGAACCTCGCGTACGTCCTTGCGAAGAAACCGATCGATTCGGGTCCATACGTGGGCTTTTCGAACGGAATTTGGTAAGGAGGGCGCTCCGTTCTTTCAAGGTGTTAACCGCACCTCGTCCCCCAAAGGCCGCCGATGGCCGCGGGGGGTGTCCCTACGGTATACGGATTCACTCGCTTGGAGCGGTGATCGGCAGCATAGTTGCCGACCGTATGGTGGATTCTACAATTCGATATGAGATCGACGTCCCTCCGTCTGATTCTACTAATAATCGCGGCCTGGCTTCCTGCCGGGGCCGCCGCGGCCGCCGAGGCTCCGGACGACAGTCTTCGGGGCACGCTTCGCATCCGCCTACTGGAACAGCTGACTCCAAAGAGCGCAACCGTTCAGGCCGGGAGCTACGGCGTTTCCGTCTACTCCGCCGACGGGGGCAGGCCGCTCTTCGACGTCGGACCCGGGCAGTCCATTCGACTCGAGTCCCGAAGAGGAGAAATTTTGCTGACAGGGCTGCGACAGAGCGCGAGAACTGCTCTGGTCCGCCTGGAACCCTTGGGGCCCGGCGACCTGATTCTGCGAGTTGGCTCGACGTCCAGGAGCTACTCCGGCAACCTTTATGTCGGGGTGGACGAAGGCAGCACAACTCTGAAGCTGATCAATCACGTTCCACTCGAGGACTATGTCGCGGCTGTGGTAGCGAGCGAGTACGGACTCGATGACCTGGAGGGATCCAAAGCGATGGCGGTGATAGCCCGGACCTACGGACTCAAGGTGATCGGAAGCTCTGACGACAGTTACGATCATGTCGATCATACGGCCTCGCAAGTGTATCGAGGCTCGAGGACCGTTACTCGACTAGCCCGGCAGGCTGCGGCCGCAACCCGTGGGCAGGTGCTCACCTATCGAGGAAGCCTGATTGAGGCCGTCTATTCTTCCTCATCCGGGGGGCACACGGCCAACAACGAAGATGTCTGGAAATCCGCCCCCCACGCCTACCTCCGAGGCCGCATCGATCCATACGATCGAATCGCGCCGGACCACAATTGGGAGTATCGGGTTTCCCATGATGACCTCCACCAAGCTTTGAAAGAGGCCTTGGGAATGAGCCTCAAGGAGGTTAAGGTCTCTGAGCGAAACGTCGACGGTCGTGCGGCATCCATGCGGCTGATCCCTCGTGGTGGGCGGGAAAGGACGATTTCTGCCGACGAATTCCGACGAATTCTCAGGACTGCCTTCGGTGAAAAATCGATCCGCTCCACAAAATTCGAACTCGACCGCCGGCGACGGGAGTACGTGTTCACCGGACAGGGCTTTGGGCACGGTGTCGGACTGAGCCAGTGGGGAGCGCGTGGTATGGCTCTGGCCGGCAAGGATTATCGACAAATCCTGGATTTCTACTACACAGATGTCGCCCTGGAGCAACGTCGGGTCTCCGGACCCACCGTGTCCGCCGGCGGCGGGCTGTTGGCCTCGAGTGACTCCCGAAGCCTGAGACCCGGGACGCCATCACCCATCACCACGCAGGCCCCTCCCCTGCGGGCCCTGTCTTCCGACACACCAACCAAGCCCTCCTCCGGCAGCCCCGACCGCAAGACTCGACGACGCGGGTGGTGATCGGCAACTGTCGCCTACCGATATTCCGGTTTCACACCTGGCGCTCCTCGACGAGTCCGGGCGCCCACCGAATTTCGAGTCTCCATCTTGCCCAAGTCATCAGTTGCCGCCGCGGTTTTCGGGTGCGGGATATTTTGCCTGAGCCTCGCTCTCTCTGATCGGGCCTCGGCACAGGATTCTACCGTCGTCCGACTCCCCCCCGTCCGGGTCGAGGCATCGAGAGGAAGTCTCACCAGCGATCAGGCCGCTGCGGCCATCTCGATCCTGACGAGGACTGACACGCAAAGACGAACCGAGCCTGCCCTATCCCTCGAGAGCATTCTGACGGAAATGCCGGGCGTATGGGTCGCCGACAGGACCCACCTCGCGCTTGGCGAGAGGCTCATTGTGCGAGGCTTGGGCAGCCGCGCGGCCTTCGGCGTTCGAAGTGTCGCGGTGTTGCTGGACGGAGTGCTCCTGACCATGCCGGATGGCCAGGCTGTGCTCGATCCCGTGGAGCCCGCGGTCGTATCTCGGGTCGAGCTGATCCGAGGACCGGCTTCTCGCTTCTGGGGAAACGCGGCCGGCGGGGTGATGTCCATCCAATCTGGCGCCCTGCCGACCGATGGAATCAAGTATCGGGTTCGCGCCCTGGGTGGCGCATTTGGGACTAAACAGGCGCTGGCCGAGGTTTCGATGGCCGGCAGACGACACCAGTCGACCGGCTATCTCTCCTATCTGGACCGCGTGGGGTACCGATCCTACGCGTCTGGCCGAATCGCTCGAGCCGGGTTGCGGAGCAGGATTCCCCTCTCCTCGGGTGCCGTTCTGTCCTTGACGTTCAACATGTCCGACTTGAACACGGATTCGCCGGGCTCCTTGACCAGAGACCAGTGGGATGAGGATCCGTCGGACGCCGATTCGAGGTACATCGATACGGACTCCGGTAAACGGGCCACACAGACACAGGCCTCCATCGGCCTGACGAGCAGCTTCGCAGGGGGGCTTCTGTCAACCAGCCTGTTCGGTGTCAAACGGTCACTGGACAATCCGCTTCCATTCGCCTGGATCGGAGTCGAGCGAATCGCAACCGGCGGACGTCTGGACTGGCGGTACGGCTCGGAAGAGTTCTCTCTGGGACTCGCGGCTGACTGGCGCCTTCAGGTGGACGATCGCATCAACACTGAAAACGCCGGCGGGGAGCGCGGCCAAAACCTCCGGCTGGACCAGAAAGAGTCAATCGGCGGACTCGGTGGGTCCCTCGTCGGCGAATATCGTCTGAACCGCTCGTTTGCGGTCTCAGGGGGAGTTCGGATCGACCGACTCTCGGTAGACATGGACGACCATCTTCTGAGTAACGGAGATCAATCCGGCCGCGAAAGCTTCGTCGCAACCAGCCCGTCCGCAGGCGTCACCTTTACGGCCGGGCGCACCCTGCTTTTTGCCTCCTTCAGCACAGCCTTCGAAATTCCAACGACGACCGAATTGGTGAACCGCCCCGACGGGCTGGGTGGATTCAATCCTGGCCTCGATCCGCAGCGAATATCCGGGATTGAGCTCGGGTTGCGCCATGGAGGCTCGCGCGGTCGGCTGGATCTGGCAGCTTACCGGCAACAACTGACCAACTTCCTCTCCCCATTCCAACTGGAGAATGGAGATGGCCGAACGTTCTACAGAAACGTGGGCATGGTGGACTATTCAGGAATTGAAGTCGCGTGGACCTGGCTTCTTAATGCTTCGCTCAGCCTCGACGGAACGGCTTCCTTTCATCGTTACGAGTTCGCTTCTGGCGATCGGGAGGGGCGAACGGTACCGGGTGTCCCAGAGCGGTTTGGCTCGGTCAGGCTCACGGCGGCGCGCGGCCATATTGCCGCATCGACTCGCGTCCGGGCGGCCGGGAAGCAATTCGCCGATGACGCGAACGCCAGCACAGTAGCGGGTTTTGTTGTCGTCGATGTACGTCTGGCTGGCAAAGACCTGACGTCTCGGAGACTATCCGCCGCCCCGTTCCTTGAGTTGACGAACGTCCTGGATGAAACCTTCGTCGCGTCTATCGTCGTGAACGCGAGGGGCGGGAGATACTATGAAGGCACTCCAGGCCGGGCACTCACCATCGGGCTGGACTTGAGGTTCTAACAGCCTGCCTGGAGTCATCCGCCTGGTCCGCAGGGTTGTGGACGACCTTCCCGCCGATGAGGCGGCTATTTTTCTGGGTCGCTGCGGCCGAAGGCTGCATCCAAGGGAATCAGTCCGCTCACGATGAAGCCAGGGATCGTGGCCACGAGAATCCAGGCGAAGAAGAGCTGGTAACCCAGCATCGACTGGATCCACCCGCTGACCATGCCCGGTAGCATCATTCCCAGGGCCATGAACCCCGTACAAATGGCAAAGTGAGAGGTCTTGTGCGGACCGTCTGCGACGTAGATCATGTAGAGCATGTACGCGGTGAAACCAAACCCGTACCCGAACTGCTCGACCGCGACCGCCAGATTGATCAACACGATGTTATCCGGTGTCGTAGACGCCAGAACGAGGTAGACGATGTTCGGAAGATTGATCGCGGCCACCATCCACCAAAGCCATTTCTTGAGCCCATCGCGTGCGGCCAAAAGCCCACCCAGAATCCCACCCAACGTGAGCGAGATGAGCCCGACCGTGCCGTACACGAAACCTACCTGCTGCGTGGAAAGTGCCATTCCGCCTACATTTGCCCCGTCCAGGAGAAACGGAGCGGCCAGCTTGACCAACTGGGCTTCCGAGAACCTGAATAGCAGCAGGAAGGCCAGGATGATCCCAATTCCTGGCTTTTTGAAGAAGGACGTGAACGTTTCGATGGAGCCGGTCATCACGTCGCTGAATGATTGGCCTTCGGGTGGCGCGTCGGAGGCCGGCCTCGGCAGGGCCCAGAGATGCCAGAGTCCGAAGGCTAGAAACACAGCCGCCATGAGGAAGAAAATCATGGACCATGCGGTCGGCACACTCCCCGTACTCTCCTCCCAGTAGCCCGCAAGCATGACCAGCAGTCCTTGGCCGGTCAGCATCGCAATTCGATAGAATGTGGAGCGAATTCCCACCCACCAAGCCTGCTCATGCTGGGAAAGTCCGAGCATATAGAACCCGTCCGCGGCGATGTCATGAGTCGCTGACGAGAACGCCAAAAGCCACAGGAACGCCAGCGAGTATTGCAGGAACGCGTCCATCGGCAAGGTGAGGGCGACGCCAGCCAGCCCGGCCCCGATGAGAAGCTGCATCGAGACGATCCATGCCCTCTTGGTGCGGATGACATCCACGAGCGGGCTCCAGAAGGGCTTGATGACCCAAGGCAGGTAGAGCCAACTGGTGTACAGGGCTATGTCCGTATTCGACAGACCCAGGTTTTTGTACATGATGACCGAAACGGTCATCACCATCACATAGGGCAGCCCTTCCGCGAGGTAGAGCGATGGAATCCAGCGCCAGGCTCCTACAGATCGTTTCCCTTCAGTCATGAGATTCAGTCGTACAGATAACGAATGGCCCGGCGAAGCAACGCCACCCGGTCCACCCTGTTTTCGATGGTTTCGATCGGAAAACCAAGCGTGAGAACATGCCCTTCCGTCCCTACGGCTGCACTCATGGCGCTATCCTCGTACCTGAGGACGGTCTCAGCGCCGGGTTCCAGCGGCACCAACGCTTCGGGGTTTTCCGCGGCATATACACTCCCCCCGCGCAGGGTGTTGAAGTGGAACTGAATCCCGCCAAACGAGGGAGCCGAGCCCCGCACCTCTCCGGTCCGCGAGGCTCGTTCTGCGCGAAACTGCACTCCCAGTACCTCTCGCGCGAAATTGCGGTCATCCTCTGACCCATGATGCAATTCCTCGGTAACATGCGAACCTGACACCAGGAGGGGGATCCCATGCGATTGGGCGTTCCTGATCGCCATCTGAAAATCTCGCGAGAACACCTGGAATTCTTGCGTCGGAGCGTGACCTGGCAGCCCGGCCCTCTCTTCGCCCAGGAGAATGTAGATTAGGTCGTAACCGTCGGCTGACACCTCGCCGGAAGCGAAGACCTCGTCGGATACAGAATCAAATGACCCGATCAACCCCGTGGAGAGGAAATCGGCGCCCACTCCGGCCACGAAATCGAAACTATTCCCGGGTTCGAGGTGCGTCTCCCAATCGGCGTGGCTGGCCCCGTGCCCTGGGGCGTCGTCGTCAAGCCAAGGGATGCGAGATCGAAGCTCATGTTGGGCTCCGACGTACGAGAGCTCGAAACCGTCCGATACACCGTGGTCCATGAACTCCGGAAAACCTCGCCATTCCTCCAAATCCACCGCGCCGGGAGGCCCGATGCGATCGAAGCCCGAGACGATCAGGAGCCTGCCACCCCGATCGCTCGGGAAAACGTCCTGACTGGCCGAGCCGGTCGCCAGGGTCTCCGATCGTGCGCTCTCGCCGCCCCGATTGATTGCCGTGACCTGAAAGCTTGTAACCGCTGAATCCGGCCGGACCACGAGAGTCGAGCCGACCACGTCCGTCCCGTCATCGAAGCCACCCGAGCCATGTCGGGCATAGACCCGGTAGGCGTCGGGGTCGGCGCTGGGCTCCAACGGATCGGCAACTCCTAGCCAGGTCACCGTCACACCCTCACTCCCTTGCACAGCCCGGAGGCCCCGAGGAGCCAGAGGGGCAACCACCGGGCTGGGCTCGCCATATTGCGAGGCGACGAACCGAAGCATGGCCTTGTATATAGCACGGCTCACATCGAAACGGAAAACCGGGTCTAGCGCGAACCGCATGTCGGCGAAGTTCTGATGCGACAACAATTCCAGGAGCATGGAGGGTACGTTCGGGCGATACACCTCGCTATAGTCCC
>CAYXSE010000141.1:0-3762 GCA_964466675.1 uncultured Rhodothermales bacterium
GGTACGAGGGACGAGTCGCCTGCAGCGCCTGTCCTGTCGAATATCTGGGCTCCGTACAACCAACCGTCATTGTTGAAGAAGCGGCCGAGTGCGAAGAATGTCAGGCGGTCTCCCTGAATCGGTCCTTCAATGGCTACTTGGGCATTGTAGAAGTGTCCGGGATTGAACGGCAGATAGGAGTACGGGTCGACATCCCGATACTGTACATCGGACTCGACAAAATCTTCAGCCTTGGTTCCGAGCAGGTAGTCCTTGCCGCCGCTCCCTCCGACCGCGTACGACCCCAGGTAAGAAGAAAAGCTGCCATGGAAGTCGGGGCCTCCTTCCTTGGTAACCACGTTGATGACTCCGGACATGGCGTTTCCAAACTCGGCATTGAACGTGCCCGAAATGACCTGTAGCTCTTCGATGCCGTCTGTCTCAAGCTGGACCGAAGAAGAGCCGTCATAACTATCCGTTACCGGGACACCGTCCACCATAAATACGACCTCGGACGAGCGCCCACCCCGGATGTGCAGCCCGTTGCGGTTGGTGATTCCCGCCTGCACCTCAAGCACCTGGCCCAACTCTGTGATGGGCAGCCGGTCCAGCGTCTCCGCTGTGACTCTCGCCTCGGAGCTGGTCACATCCTTGCGTACTGCTACCGCATTTGCGGTCACCACAATTTCCTCCCCCTGGAATACCTCTTCGGCCATGGAAAAGTCTATCGTCGTAGTCAGATCCAGGCTCACGCGTACACCAGAAACCCGCCGGGTCGAGAACCCAACGAAAGACGCAACGATCGTGTAGGTCCCGGGTCGCACTCCGATGATGACGTACTCGCCGTCCCTGTTGGTCGAGGTGCCCCGCAGGGTACCCTCAATCACAATGTTGACACCCGGCAGGGTCAGGCCGGACTCGTCCGTGGCGGTCCCGGAAATTTTTCCTGTCTGCGCTGTGGCGCTGCCCACGGAGAGCCCGAGCAGGAGCAGACCCGCCAGAAGCGAGGTTTTCATGTGGTATGAGCGCTCAGGACGAAACATGGACGGCGCCGCCTATCGGAATGGCGGCAATAGAGTCTACAAGGATGCGCACGGAGTACCGACTCCTCAACTCCTGCACGTGCTCTCTCAGATGAGACTGTTGGAGGGGTCTTGCGAGCTCGGCTCGAATTTGGGGGTCGGCCTCTTCGAGGGTGGCAACCCTGGAGGGGGCGTGGGCTCCGATCTTGAGGAGAATGTATTTTCCAGCAGCCGCGAGAGGGCCAATGACGGTCCCCTGAGAGGCCGAAAAGACTTCCTTGGCCCACGGACCCAGCTCGCCGGACGTGAGGAACCCCAGATCTCCCCCGTTGGCCGCGGACTGAGGACGTTCGGAAAACCGGCGAGCCAATTCTTCGAAACTCATGGAATCGAGCCGATCCTTGAGTGACTGGGCCTCGGACTTCGTGTTCGCGACTATTTCTGATACAGACACACGCTCCTCGATCCGGTATTCCGCCTTGTTTGCACTGTAGTGGGCCTCTACAGCTTCTTCAGGCACGAATACGCGATCCAGCAAAGTGTTGTAAGCCTGTTCATAAATCCACTCGGACTCTGCCGCGGTAATGGTGTCTTGCACTCGTGAGTCGCTGCCCAACCCAAGCTCCGTCGCCTTCCGAGTCATGAGGTGGCGGGCGACCAGGCCCTCAACCATCGCCCTGAGTCGTTCGATTGAGTCAACCCGGGCTCGCTGCTCGTCCGAAGTCGTCCTGGACAGCTCCACGAACTCCTCCACGGTCCATTCCACTTCTTGGGCTCCGTCGCGGAACGAAATCAGGGGGAGCTTCGAGATCGAAGACTCGGTTTCCGGATCGATGGCGACCGAGGTCGACCCGAGAAAAGCCTCCGCGGATTCCAGATTCAGCCGAGGATCGGCCCCGTCCAGCAGGGCTCGAAGCACCGTCCGTCTCGCCCGGCTCTTCTTCCTCCGGGTCACGTACTCCCTGATCTGAGGTCGCCTGGAGGCGAACTCCTGCTCGGTCATCACGGGCTTGGTAAATCGGTCCTCCAGTTTGATGACTGAGTAGCCCTGTACCGTCTTCACCGGGCCGGATACCCCACCAATTTCCAGGTCATAGGCCGCATCTTCGAACGCCGCATCCATTTCGTCGAAGCCAAAGACGCCCACCAGGCCGCCGGTCGACGCGAGTACAGGGTCGGCGAATACCTCGCGAGCGAGGTCCTGGAAGGACTCGCCTGCTTGGAGACGTGCTGCTAGATGCTCGGCCTCCTGCAGTGTATTCGCGAACAAGTGCCGGGCCGTCATCTGTGTGTTGATGCGCTGGAACATGGCAGCCTCGTCGCCGGCCCCAACCCGGATCGTGTCGTAGACGGTGTCTGCCAGCCATCCCTCGATCAGCGCCTTCTGCCGAAAGCGCTCTTGCTCCAACAGAAACGCGTCTGTGTCTTCGATTCCACCATCGCGGGACTCACGGATAATCAGCTCCACCCCAATCATCCTATTGAGATAGGCGCTCCGGCGGAGATCTTCATCCGGCAACCCCGTCTTTCCGAGGTATCCCACGTATTCGGTCTGATACCGGCTAAGCAGAATGGGCGTACCCGCGACCGAAGCGAGTTCCATTTCTTGGGGGCCGGGCGACCCGCACCCGAGCAAGAAGACGAGGCAAGCGATTGGAGCTGCTTTCATGCTACCTCCGCCGTCGGGCCCGACTCTTCAACATTGGCAGACTCCGAGGTGGCCCTCACGACCAATCGAGGAGAAAGCACCGTCTGCGCCTGAGTATCTGTGGGGCTCTCGATTCGCGAGATAAGCCGGTCCGCGGCGATGGTGCCCATCTCGTACATGGGTTGGCGAATCGTGGTCAGCCCGATGTGGCGGCTCAGTAGAATATCATCAAATCCTACGACGCGAATGTCTTCCGGGACGGACAGGCCAGCTTCGCGGACGGCCGTCAGAACGCCTAACGCCTGAATGTCGGAGGTTGCAAAAATGCCGTCGGGACGTTCGTCCAATGCCAGGAGCTTGGACATGGCCTGGTAACCGGCCTCTTCTGTGTAACCGTCATCCACGCCGTTTTCCCCGTGTACAATCAGGGATGGATCGACCCTGCGTGCTTCCTTGGTCAATGCCCTTTCGTAACCGCGGCGACGGTCGTGCGCCGGCACCGAATCCTCATTGGCCATGATCAGCGCGATCCGCAGGCACCCGCAATCGATCAGGTGCTCGGTAGCCAGGAATCCGCCATGCTCATTGTTCGTGGTAACCGCATCCAGCGTCTCGTGGAAACAATCCACCAGAACAACCGCCTGGCCGCTGTTGGACAGTTTCTCCAGGCGCGCCTTGTTCATTGGACTGGAGAAGACCAGAACCCCCGCCGACCGACCCGGCTGGAGAGCACGATCCATCTGCACGTCCACTTCCTGCATCGTTCGGGCTGAGAACACCAAGAGGTCGAATTCGCTTTCGGCCATTCGATCCTGGAGTCCCCTGAGGATTTCGACGAAGAAATAGTTCGTCAACATGGGGATGACGGCCGATACGACGCTGGACCGACGACGCGCCAGACTCTGGGCAGAAGCGTGAGGTTGGTAACCGAGCGATTCCGCGATCGCCCGAACATTGGTGCGGGTCGCGGCCGAGACACGGGGGTTGTCGTTGAACACCCTCGAAACCGTGGCGATAGACACCCCGGCCTTGCTTGCGATATCGTAAATAGTCACGGCCATCAACTCTTCTCAGCATGTAAGCGCTTACACGCCCGGCTCAATAGTACAATCC
>CAYXSE010000141.1:3794-9610 GCA_964466675.1 uncultured Rhodothermales bacterium
GAATCTTGCCCTTGAGACGATTGTTGCCTGAGTCCAGCCCGACCGTCAGACCGCTTGCAGAAGTCTTTTGATATCGCCTTCGCACTGACTGGAGACGTGCATCGCAATGCCCGATCTCTTCGGCAACTCGGCGCATTGTCCGCCGCCGGATATAGCGTCAAACTGATCTCCCTAGCCCCAACGGACGTACTTTCGGTCCTCCCGGCTGGTGTTCAACACGAGGTCCTGCCCGTGCTCTCGGGGCAGGGACCACGGTATTTCTACGGAGTCCACCGGGCTTTCTCTCGAGCTCTGGGCAACATCCATGCACGCCTCTTTCACGCCAGTGATCTCTACGTCCTCCCAGGATCCCGGCGAGCCGCGAAGGCCAAGAGCGCACAGCTGAGCTTCGACTCCCGAGAGCTTTACGCGAATGTAGCGTCCACCACAGGCAGGCCGCATGTAAGCGTTTTCTGGAGAGCCGTAGAGCGACGCTCCATTCGGGCAGCGAATCACGTTTGGACCGTCTCGGAGCCCATCGCCCGTGAATTAGCCACTCGGTACGGTATTCCCCCGCCTACCGTACAGCTCAACGCCCCAGCGATTCGAGCCGTGGAACCGACCCCTTATGTTCGAGATCAGACGGGACTCACCGAAGAGACGCCCATCATCCTCCACCTGGGGCAGCTTCGGCCAGGGCGGGGCGCAAACTTGTTGGTGGATGTTGTGGGTATGGTCCCGCGCGCGCACCTGGTGTTTCTGGGATACGGACCGGAGATACCGAAACTTCGTAGTCAGGCAAACCGGCTCGGAGTCAACGAGCACGTCCATTTTTTGGACCCAGTCCCTCCTGACCAGGTTGCTGCCGCGGCCGCATGTGCCGATGTGGGTGTGACCCTCTTGGAGCCGACGTGCCTGAACCACCGCCTCGCGCTTCCCAACAAACTATTTGATTACATGGCAGCGGGCCTGCCTGTCGTCGGGAGTGACTTACCGGCCATTGGCCAGGTGATCAGGAATTACGATTGCGGCCTTGCGGTCGATCCTCTAGACGCCGAGGCCCTGGCCGCCGCGCTGACTCGCACCCTCACCGACAGTCCAGAGCGAGACCGCTGGAAGCGAAACGCCAGAGTCGCGGCCGAAACATTAGACTGGAAAGCGGTTTCTCAGGAGTTCATCGAGCAGGTGAATACCCTCATCGGCCCACCCCAACATCCATGACAATTATCAAACGCTTTGCCGGCCTCGCGATGGTTGGCCTGCTGGTGTTACCCGCACTGGGTCAGGAGACCAAGGCTCCGGTCTGGATCCCGTTCGAGGACGCGCTGACCGCCGGCAAGAAAGCGGACAAGATGATCGTCATCGATATCTGGTCGCCGACCTGCGGCTGGTGTCGAAAGATGCAGGAGGAAGTTTATACCCGGGAAGACCTGCTCGAGTACTTGAACGAGAATTTCGTCACCGGAAGGCTCAACATTGATGTCAAGGACGACTCGCTTTCGTACCAGGGCTACACGCTCTCGTCCGCGGACCTGTCCGTCGGCTTGGGCGCACAAGGGACACCAACCACCGTGTTTCTGACGCCGGACGGAGGCTATATCACCCGGCTTCCGGGCTTTCACGACTATGATTCATACTTCCCTGTCCTGAGGTATATCGGCTCCGAGTCCTATCGTGACATGTCCTTCGAGGAGTTCCTGGAGAAGGTCGGGGACGGAGAGGCGACGCCGGGATATTAAAGGGCTTGCGGCCGGTGGCGTTGAGTTGCCGCCCAGTATTCCAATCATCAGGCGTAGAACCGTGAACCAACTTCGGCAACTGCCCCTCGAGGATCCAAACTCCATCCAATCGCCGAGGTCTGGCTTCTGGTGGGCTCTTCCGAGCAGACCGATCAGATAGTCCGGGATATTCGGACACCCAATTCAGATCCATGCCTCTTGCTACGGACCGTCGACGGATCGCGGGCGCCGCTAGCCGCGCTCTCCTCGGTGGCCTCTGCCGGGAGTGGAATCACCAGGACGTCCGCGTCCGCTGCCTCTTCAAAGCGGGAGATGGTCTTCAGCGTGAGATTCTGGTCTCCGCCAAGCAAACGACTCACGAAAGGCTCCTTCCAGCCCGCCCGTTTCGCCAGTTCCTTCTGCGAAATCCCACGCTCCAGCAGGACCTCGTTCATCCGATGAACAAGTTCGACTCGGTACTTTCTGCTGAAGCGCAGCTCCCACGGAGACACGTTTCTGAGGAAATTGGGCAGTTCCCTATTTAGAGCCATAACGACATTCACTCATTTGATCTTCAGTTCCATGCCCAGGATGTCCGGCGGGAACCGAAGCGCTCCGTTGAGAGACTCTTCAATTCCCGCGCCAATCGTTGAATACGCCCGGCGGATGGCAGGTAGGACGGCCTTGACGAGCTCAAACTGTTCGTTCAAGTGCGCGTCCTCCTGGATCGTTGCGGTCAACTTCAAGCCTCCGCTACCCGCTACGAACAAAGGCTTGTTGGCGTCTCCGAGTAACATCCCGTAGATGCGGAACGGTCCAGCCTTCAACGCGCCGAACGGGTAGGCATAAACCCCCACACCCGCCAGAGACCTCCTGTCGCCCAGATCGGTAAATCCGCGACGGGGCCCTACCTCATAGGTATAGGTGTACAGATCCGTCAAATACTGGGTCCGGTAGCAAGCACTCTCGCAGCGCGGATAGAAGGGCGCGCATACTGAGTGTTCTTGAGAGCCGCAGTCGGCATCGCCTTCCCGGCTAAAGAACTCAGCAAGCATATGCTGTTTTTCTGCCATGTCCTGCAGCGCATACAATCTCGCGGCCTGTCCCTGAACAATTTCTATCAGTTTAAATGATCGACGCATCGTCTACTTAACTTAAACGTTATTTGTTTCCAGTTTCCGGCGAGGAAGCGCGGCGGGGTACGCTCTCAAGCAGGGATAGTGAGATCGAGACCCCGCGGTAGCCGATGTGATGGCTTGGAGCGGGCACCGACAATAGAGGCGGCGAGAAAAGAAATGTCTCGAATGATGGCCTGATCGGCGCCGCTTGCAAAGCAATCGCCTCCTCTTCGCCCGGTCGCGCACAGCCCGGCGGGGCGGCCGACCGTTCGCCGATGGTCTCATGGAGCAGAATGCGGACGCTCGATCCGGCACGGAGTCCAGGTGGCTGTGATGTTTCCGGATTCGGTGGCTGCGTTGTTTCCGGAATGGGTAGTCGCGTCGTTTCCGGAATAGGTGGCGGCATTCAGCCGGAATACTCATCTCTGACGACCGGAGCTGCCGAGCCTGCTCGATCAGCCAGCCACCGCACCGTCCTCATACTGGTCCGGCCGCCGGTGCTGCATAAACAATTGCCTCGCCGAAGACGCATCACAAGCAGACAGGTCGATGTCCGCGAAGAGAATCGACTCGACTCCTTCCGGAGCCCGCGCCACCACCTGGCCGTCTGGACTACTTACGAAGGATCCGCCACCGAACGTGAGCACATCCTCCTCACCAACCCGGTTGGCCAGGGCGCAGAAGTATCCGTTGTGGAAGGCGGCGACCCGCATTTCGGCTTCGAATAAGCCATCGGGCCACTCACCTGCGGCTCCTGCCTGGGGGATGATGACCAGGTCCGCGCCACCCAGCGCGAGTGCGCGCATGTATTCGGGGTAGTGTCGATCGTAACAGATGGCCACTCCTATCTTCCCGGCAGCGGTCTCATAGACCGGCGCGCCGGTATCGCCGGGGTCGTAGTAATCTTGCTCCCAAAACCCATCGTAGTGGGTGATGTGCATCATTCTCGTGCACCCGAGAAGTGTCCCGTCGGCGTCAATGACGGGCGAACTGTCAAAAAACTGATCGCCGCATCGCTCATAAACGTTAAGAACGATTACCACGCCGAGCTCGGCGGCCAGAGTCCGGAATCGGTCAACCTCGGGGCCAGGGACCGTCACAGAAAAACGATCTCGCGCGCCGGTGAGCCTCTTCTGCGGAAAGAACTGGGTGAAGCACAGCTCTGGAAAGGCCACGAGTTGGGCTCCGGCTGCTGCGGCTTCGCAGACAGAATCCAGACCGCGCTGAAGATTGGCGTCAGGATCGTCCGAGGCGGCGTGCTGAATCAGTGCGATCCGCACCTATCGGGCCGTGGACGGGGCGAAGACTCCGGCGGCAAGTGTGACAGCGAAGAGGATGGCAGCAACGATAGCAACTGCCTTGAGACCCTTTCCTAGCTGTGCCTTTCGGTCATCCTTGTTTTCGGTCGGCAGGCGGGCGTTCTCCAATGCCTGTTGGTAGGTCTCCGCAGACACGCGCTGGGTGTACGGAGCGTCGAGGTCGGCCGCAATGTCCATCGCCAGGCGCTCCATCCAGTAGAGTCCTATGAGACGGTCTGGTGCGGAACCGCCCTGCATGCGCTGGAAATTCCCTTTGATCTGTACGAAACGCACTCCGTCTCGGTCTTCGGCGTTTACCGTCATCCGTAAATAGAGGTCGTCGAGCGCCGGATCCGCATTTCCCGTATCCGCCCGCAACGCCTCAATTCTTGCGACGGATGCATAGTCCGTCTGGATCAGCCCGAGGCGCTCGTTGGCCAGTGTGATGGTGAAGTCATGTTGGACCAACACCGTGGTCGCCGCATCAATGATGGCTACGCGGTCCTCACTCGTTGTGAACGCGACCGTCTCTACCCCGGTATCAACCGGAGCGGCAATCTGATTCGCGGTCGTACAACCCGCAAGGGCCGATAGACAAAGAACTATGAGTGAGAGGTCCTTCAAGAAAATCCCTGGCAGTTATCACAGGATTAATCGACACGCCTGAGCGGATATTAAGGGATCCGCAGACTCCTGTTTCGGCCGCGCAGCATTATTTTGCGCTCGGCACACATCAATCGACTCTTATGCGTACCTGCTTCTTCTTTTTAATGGCCGTTCTCGCGTCGCCTGGCAGCGCGCAAACATCCGCTACTCCACCCGCCAAGAAGGTGGTGTTGATTGGCTGGGACGGCGTCCGGGTTGACGTACTCGCCGAGGCCCACACTCCAAACTTCGACCGGCTCGTAGCCCGTGGCACGTTCAGCGATGCGGCGCTCACTCGCATGCCCACCGTCAGCGGCCCCGGTTGGTCCAGCATGGTCACGGGAGTCTGGGCGGTCAAACACGGCGTCATGGGCAACGAGTTCTCGGACAATGACTACGAGCGGTATCCCGATTTCCTGACCCGCCTTGAGCAGCTGGATCCATCGTTCAAGACATTCGCCCTGCTGAACTGGCCACCGCTCGGGACTCCGGCGTCGGGCGGCCCCATGATCGGAGACGGGATCGACATCAAGATCAATATCAACGGTGATACTGTCGGATACGGCGAGGCCGATCTGCTGGTGTGTCGCCTGGGAGAAGATGAGTTGTTGCAGGGAGACTCAGACGCGGTCTTCCTGTACTTCGGCAACATCGACGTGGTGGGGCACGATACCAGTTCCCTATCCGATGAGTACAGGGAGGCGATTCAGGAGGCCGATCGCTGCCTGGGACGACTTCTCACCGCTATCAAGAACCGGAAGCGCGCGGCGAACGAGGACTGGTTGATCCTGATGAGTACGGACCATGGCCGAACAGACGAAGGGGGGCATGGGGGCGACTCAATCCAGGAACGCACCATCTTCTATTTGGCCAGCGGTCCGTCCACAACCCAGGCCGCCCTGGCTTCCGAGGCCGCGATCGTTGACATCGCGGTAACGGCACTGGTCCATCTTGGTATTACCATCCAGCACGAGTGGAACCTGGATGGCAAGGTGGTCGGGCTCAAGCGCTGATGTAGCAGGACCCTGTCAAGGTATGTTTGGGCATTTCAGGACATT
>CAYXSE010000142.1:0-9582 GCA_964466675.1 uncultured Rhodothermales bacterium
CTCGGACCGCTTGCAGGCTGAGGTCGAGCGCTCGGTCCACCATTTCAAAAATCGGCGCGTCTTGGCCCGGGATTAGAACGGCTATTCGATAGGTGGGCAGCGGGTCTCGTGTTCCCCGCGCAACGGCCTGGCGATAGATTGCGAGGGCCTCGACAGGTCTGCCCAATTGTTCGTGCGCATACCCCGATCGCACCAGCGGAAGGGCTGTCGAATCGATCTGCATCAGACGAGAATAGGTGGCCAGGGCATCGTCCCACCCAGCCGTCCGTTCGTACAGCGGGCCCAAGATTCTGAGCAACCGGGCCTCGTCCGACCCGGGGGGAACGTCCTCGTGGGTCCCTGCAGCCTCGAGGGTCCCCGCAGCGGCCCCAGCAGCCTCAGCCGTCCGAGCAGCCTCGACGGCGATCGAGCGCTGCAGCAGGTCGATCGCCGCTTCCAGGCTATCCTCCCGAACGAAACTCCGCGCCTTGGCCAATTGCGCCGCCAGGACGTCGCCAGACAGCGCCGCCACCGAGTCGTAGACGGCGCGTGCGGCGGCCTCTTGCCGCATCGATTCATATACGATGCCAATTCGACGAAGGACCTCCGCATCGGATGGGAACTGCTTCTGCAACCGGCGGAGGGTCGCGAGCACCGCGGGGAAGTTGAGCGTTCGATTGTGCCAGTCGATCAAGGCATCGTAAACCGTGCGATCCGCCGGAAATCGTTCCAGCAACGATTCGAAGACCTCCAAGGCCCGCGGAGTTTGTTGATCCTGCAGCAGTACGGTGGCGTACGTGATCCCGACGGCCGCACTATCCGGCTGTAGTCGAAACAGGGACTCATAGACTTCACCCAATTCATCGTAGACCTCCAGTCGGAAAAGCGCAGCTCCTTTGATCTGAAGGAGTCCAGTCTGATCGGGAAATCTCTCCAGACCCAGATCGGTCATTCGACGGGCCAGCTCCCAGTCCTCTCTTTGAAGGTGGATCAGGGAAGAATTATGGTAGGCGGCCAGCGAAGCCGGCAGATAGCGGATCGCTTGCTCAAACTGAATCAGGGCGTCGGATGGACGGCTGCGCTCGACAGCCCGATTCCCCATCAATTGGTGAAGGTGTCCCAAGCGGCCGCGCACTTCGGCCATGTCCAGATCGGGAAGAGAGGGGATCGGGCCTCGTTTTAGCTCCGTTTCCACCTCCTTGAAGATCGTCAGCGCGGCGCGGAACTCTTGCTGGCCCATGAGGGATTCGGCCTCGATGACGCGCAGCGCCTTCAGTCCGGGGAAGCGTTTCGAACCAGTTCGGGTCAGCAATTCTGCCAGGTAATACCTCTGAGTGCCGAGATAGGCCGATCCCAGAGCTACGTACGCCTGGATGAGAGACGAGTCCGCTTGGATGGCTCGTTCCAGTGCCGGAATCGCGGCCTCCAGGTCTCCCTGCGTGTAGAAAGCCATACCCACGCTTAGGCTGGGACTACTCGGTGCCTGGCCGTCGGCATAGTTCGCAGGAAGCATCAGCAGCGTGCAGAGCGCAGATGCACATCGGATCATTAGCGTAGACATCCTGATCGCGCCCGTCGGATGGCCCGTGCTATCGACCTTCCGTGCCATTATCGGTGATCGCCTGACTAGGCGTGCTGGGTCTGCTTTCGTTGCCCGAGGAGTCGACGGCCGTCACCCGGTACCATGCGCCCGCAATGCCCGACGCATCCGCGAACCGGGTGTCGACCGTTCCAGAATCCACCGCCGGTTCACCGGAAATGGGCACGTACACACCCGTCGCAATGGTAGACCTGAACACTCGATACCCGACCAGATCTCCGGCCGTACTCGGCTCCCATCGCACCACGACTCCGTTCCCGGTAAATCGAGCGTAGACGTTGCGAACCGATAGCGGCGGAGCGAAGTCCCGCATCAGGACGGGCTCCCCTTCGGTCCTGATGCTCTCGTTCCCGAGCGAATCGATCGCGCTGACACCATACGTGTAGAGCCGCCCCGGAACGACTCCGCCATCTCGGAAGGCTCGGGTTTCGACGGCCATTCGAGCGATCAACGAATCCGAGCGGCTAGTCTCCTTTCGGTAGAGATGATAGGCTGTTGCATCCCGCGAGGACGTCGCCTGCCAGCTAACGTTAAGCCTGAAACCGCCATCATTGGTGACCCGCAATTCGCCGGGGGCTTCGGGTGCGGTCCTGTCAGGGATCTGGAGGACCACGAAGGCGCTGTCGCTGAAGTTACGCGAACTGTCTGCCGCCAGAACGAGGTACTCGTAGTACGCACCTTCCAGGAAGCCGCGCCCCGCCTCTCCGGGGTCCCGGAGTTCGGTAGCGGTGAAATCGTCCCGGTTGACCTGCGCGAAGGTCCGACTTCGGGCGCCAAGCTGCCCAAGCTGCCGCCGAAGCACGAGATACGACTTCAGGTCTCTGGGCGGCGACGGGTCTTGCCAGTTGACCAGCACGGAGCCGTCCTCCTGATAACTGGCGGCCAACTCCTGCGGCACGCCGGGCGGGCGATGGTCTTCGGCCAATGCCATCGCAGCGTTGCTCAGAGGGCTCTCGTTTCCACTCGAATCCACTGCCGAGACTTTGAAGAAGTACGATGTGTTCGAACGCACGGTCGAGTCGGCGAAGGTGGTCTGCAGCAGGGGCAGGAGGACCTCATTCATCCTCAGGAAATCGCCGTCCACGCTGCGTCCCCGATATACATGGTACCCGGCCGCGTCGAAGTCCACGCTGATTGGCCAGGTCACTTCCATCGCCCCACCCGAAAGCGCAAGGGCCGCCACCTCGAACAGGGTCTCAGGAGCGACCATGTCTTCAACCTCAAAATCGAGGAACGAGCTGGAGCGGCTGGATTGCCCAGTGATGTCGACGGCCGAAACGAAGAAGCGCTCCGTCTGTCCTGTGCCCGGCACATCGAAGGTGTAGCTGAAAATATCGACGCTGTTATTGCGGAGAATGACGTCGGGATTCAGGAGTTGCGGATCCCGCTCACCCGGAGCAAGGCGGTAGGCGTCGAACCGGATCACTTTGTCATCGGCTTGCCTCGTTGAACGCGGGTAGTGCCAGGAGAGCGTGACCTGTCGCTCCGAATTAGTCGCGCTCAGCCCGCTCGGTGAGGCGGGTTCGGTCGGGACGAGCGACACCGTTTCCTCAATGATCTCACCCGTCGGTTGTCCGATTTCGTCGACCCATTCGAGCCGGTACGAGGCCGTTTGTCCGATGGGGGCTTCCTCGTCCAGCGCCCGCCGTCCCAAGGCGTCGGCTACCTCCGGGTAGATGAAACTGAGTAGCGCCGCCGCTACCGGGTCCGCCCGAAGCTTCAGTAAGGCGCCGTCGGGGTTAAGTCTTCTCAGATCGTCCTGGATCTGGAGCATCAGGTCGCCTCCAAGCGCCATCTGGAACGCGGTTCCATTCTGAACACTCCTGACGGTCTGAACATCCAGTCTCGAGAACACCGAGTCGGCCCGAAGCTTGCGATACAGGTTGAAGCCCAGGCCCGTCCGTGAACGCTGGTTATGGTATACGTAGACCAGACTGTCGGCGCGGGTCACGATGCGGAGCGCCGGCGTCATGTCCTGTGCGGCCGCGGTCAGGGGGGCCGCCAGCGCGGCAGCCAGCAGGATCGCCGCAAAGGCCACGCGAGGGATCGCCGCGAGGGCCACGCGGGGCTTCGCCGCGGGAGCCGCAAAAGGCGCCGCGGGCCGCCGCCCATCAAGATCGTGAAATCGAAAGCGCAACGTGCTCTACTCGTTGAAGATGAATTGAACCCCGCCGAACCGATTGACCAGGGAATGATCGGCGGTGTATGTCCGCCGCAGGCCGTACCCGTTGGTCAGTCGCACACTTACCCGCAGGCTCAGCCCTCCCTCCGGTGGGTTTAGTCGGACCCGCCGGACAAGGCGGTTGAGTTCGATAGTGAACGGCCGCACGAACCGCAGATAGGACGTCCAGTTGACGAGGGTTCGACTTCCGTTCAACCCCTGCCACGCAATCTTGTATTCGAACTGTAACAGTCCCGATTCCGGATCTCCCACGTCACTGAACTCCATGCGGAGCTCGTTATCGGCAAAGGACAGGTTGATATCGGGCCGGGGGGCGCTGGAGTTGTCGATAGTGACGGGACCCGTGGCAATCGTGCGCGATGCGGCACCCTGCCCATTCACCGCTCGTACGTTGACGTAGTAAGGCTGCCCCGGCGGCGCGCCCTGGCCGGTGGTGGAGAAGTATGGCGCCGCACCACCCGAGGTCCGCAATCGATCGACAGGTACGTCCCTCCAGCCCTGAAGGTCGTTTCGGCCGGCAACAGTGCCAAACGCATATTGGTACTTCTCGATGTCGGATTCCGGGTCAACGGATACCGAGGTCAGGTAGACCTTATTCACGTGCCTGTACCACCTTGCCGAAGCCTTCGGTCGTGTTGGCGGCGAGGAATCGGTGACCGTGTAGGGGCCTCGTACTAAGGTGGCGCTGTAGCCGCCGGCATTGTTCAGGGCCCGAATCGACACATACACGGTGGCTCCATACGAAAGCCGCGTCCGGTCGCCGAACCTGCTCCGTTCGGTGAGAGTGACACCCGTCTCCCGGGTCCGGTAGATTTGCCCATCGAATGCACCCGGCCCGGGCTGTGCCTGCTGATGCAGGGCATACTGGTACATGCGCAGCCCGGATTCGTCGTCCTGGGAACCGGTCCAGGCCACACCGAGGGTAGCCGGCACGCGTGCCGGCGCCGGATCCTGCCTGACGGCGGGGGCCTCTCGGTAGACCGGCCAGCGAAGCTGAACGGGTGGAACACGGCCCGGCAAGTCGAATTGGGGGAGTCCCCGTGCAGGGTGACCGGGGTCACCAGGGGGCGTGTTGTCGATTATGAGGGGCAGTGCAGCCCGCGAAATTCGGCTCAGGTTTCCCTCTCCGTTCCTGGCGCGAGCGCTCACGTAGTATCGCCGGCCCGGGACAAGATCGAGCCCCCAAATGGTGGCACGAACCAGGGAATTGGCACTGTTTCCCTGTAGTAAGCGCTCTCCGTACACGACCGCCCATTCCTGCGTATCGGTTCCGCCCCGCCTGGTACCGATGGCTACCTCGAAGGCTGAGACGTCCGTTTCCAGATCGACCGAAGCCAGATTCATGGTCACGCTGTTCGTTTGAGTCCCCCAATAGGCATCGCCAGCATTGAAGGGACGCCCAGCGATGTCCTGCCATTGTCCATACCGGCGATGTTCGGGAAACACGATCACCGGCGGCGTGGGCGGCGTGTTGTCCACGACACTGATGTCCGCGCCATCATCGCGCCCCCAGTCTGCCCCAGGGGTGTACGCCACGCGAAATGATGCCCGCCGCAAGGTAGTCGTTCCGCTCACAGACCGCGCCCGGAGCGTCAGATCGTAGGTATCGGATGTGCCGAATATCCGCTGGGGCATGAACGACCAGTGTTCGATTGACCGGCGGGACCCCACCGAACGCAGACCCGACCCGCGCAGGGGATAGCGGCCTCCGCTGCTGATGTCGAAGCTGGTCTCGATCACGCCCTGCGGATGCCGCGCCGTCCAGGTGATCGTGCTACGCGTCGCAAAGTCGGGCTCTGTCGTCTGGGCCCGAGGGTTGGAAAGAACCGGGGGGTCGAGGGACGCGGCCAGTTGATTTCGGAGGGCCGAGTAGGGATTGTTTATCAGGCGGACAGCCAGCAGACCGACCGACGGCTTGTTCTGGGCGCCGCCCGCGAATCCGGCTGCACCGCCCGCGGCCTCGTCCACGATGCCTTCCCGCCAGGCGACGTACTGATCGACCATGCCCAGCAGCGTGGCTGCGAGATTGCTGCGTTCGACATAGAGCCGCTGAATCCGGTCCGTGATGCCGCGATGATCCGTTCCGATGTTGGAAAGTTGCGCCTCGTACTGGCCGCGTAGGAGCGCAATTCGGGCCTCCGTTGTGTCGAGAACGGCTTCCAACCCCCTCTGAATCAGGGCTTGCCAGAATTCCACACCCGCTTGCTGGAACTCGTTGGCGAACTGTCCTCGCGCCCCGTCGGCCAGAAGCACATCCAACTCGCCCCTGAACGTCGAGGCGGCATCGTCGGCTTCATCGAAGGTCTCGCGATCCGGACAGGCAAGCGTGCAACCCGCCAATAACAGACGAGTCAGGAGCTTGCGATTGAACGCGAGATTCCGCCCGATCTGGTAGCCATTTCGTTTCATGTGCAGGCCGGTCCGAGTCGTCTGGATGACACCTCTCATGCCGAAACGCCGCCCTCGGAAGACCGACTGCTGCTCCACGGCCCACTCGCGCAGTTCCCAGAGGTGGCGCGCGTACCGGGCAAAGTATTCGCCGGTCTGCTCGTACGTCTGAAAATACATCTCGGCGAAATCGTTCAGGTTGTTCCGGTCCACCATCCGGCCGAGATCGGCCCTGTTTCCGGTGAACGGATCGGTGTAGACCGCTCCCATGCCCTCGAAGACCTGGCGGCTCATGATCATGGCGTCCAGCGTCTCAAGATTCCCCTGTACGACAGCTATTACCTCGCGGTAGCGCTGCTCGATGGTCCCCGCGGCCTCCTTGGCCTCCAGGAGCGCCCCCGCATTGGCGGCATTCGCTCGACTGTCTACGCTGAAGAGAGCGCCCTCGCCCCAACTGATGCGCCTGTTGCCCCCTCCGGCGTTCTCCGCGCGGGGCCAGTTCACCTGCAGGGGGTTTCGAATGCTAAGTTCGGCTTCCTCAGCGTCTTCCCGGAACTGGATGGCGCCCATCTGCAGGTCCTGGAATCGCTCGGCAACCTCGTCTCGGACGGCTTCGAGACCCTCCATGGAAGCCTGAACGGCCGACTGTGCAGTCTCGACCTCTCCGAGGCCGGGCCGGCCGGCCTCGGCCGAAATGAGACGTTCGTTCACTTCCTCGAACGTCGCGCGTGCCTGATTCTTGAGCGTGCGCCACATCTGTCGATCCTGCGCGTCCTCGTTGCCGTCTCTGTTTAGATCCCAGAGATCGCCGTCTTCGGCCCCGTTCAGGAAATCCAGCTCTGCCTGCACCGCATAGTCACCGAATCGCCGCCGTTCACCCGCGTCGGCCATGAGCAAGGTATATCCGGCCTGGCGCAGCTGTTCCGGCGTGAGCGCGAAGGAGTTTAGGTCTGCAAAGGCATCGCCCAGCGACTGACGAGTTGCTTCGGCCTGGCGCTGGATGGCGTCCCGCTGCCCCCTCGCTTCCGCGATCAGGGCTTCGAAGCCGCGGTTGCGGCCCGTACCTCCGTCGAAGTCCCCGTTTTCCAGGGACAGCCACACGCTGACGCGCCCCTCGAACACCCACAGCACCTCCACATAGGCGCTGGCCGACGCATAGAGCAGATAGCCATCGTCGATGATGATGGCACCCTTCAGATTCGCCCCAATTTTTGCCGCGCCCCCCAGCACGGATGCTCGAATGTCGATTTCGGCGTAGGCACCCCACGATTGCCCCTGGATCGCCCAAACCGAGGCCTCGAAGCTGCCCCGGATGGTGATGATCTTGAAGTCGATGCTCCCCCCGACCGCGAGATCGACCAGGAAACCGTTGCTGCTGATCATGAACTGCCCGCGCGCTCGAATAAAAAGCAACTCGAAATTATTGATGCGGCCGAGCACCGCCCACCGCAAGCTACCCTGGTAGGCGATGAAGAAATCGAGCGAAGCGCCCCCTGTCAGAACGGGGCTATCGACGACAACGGCCACCCCGCCATGTACCAGGATCCCATCGCTGTACTCCACGGTGAGAAACATCTCCGCCAGGAAGGTGGGCGAATAGAAGAAGCCGTCCGCATCCACCTTGGTATATCGATCGGTGATCTGCACCAGCGCATCGATCTCGAGCGCACCGCCAAGCATGCTCGCGCTGCCGTAGAGAAGAACCGCGAACCTCAATTGACCCGGGTCCGGCTGCGCCCCGTTCAGACTGAACCCGATCACCCGTTCCTGGGTTACGAAACCGATGTCCTCTCGGGTCGGCCGATAGAAGAAGCCGCCCCCGACTCCGTTGAGGGTGAGGACTCCCGGAATAATTGGGATGCCAACATCTGATTCAAGGGCGGCAAATAGGCCAAACGATAGCCCGCCCCGATTCCGGATGATGCCGGCCACGGCCAGTTCCACACCACCCGCTTCCGTTCTGCCGGCGGCGCGGAGCACATAGCCCCCGCCCTCGCTCTCATAATCCAGGCTCGCAGAGAGCCTGAAGCCATCGCCGTTACCGCCGAGGTCAATATCTACGCCCCGAATGTTGAGGAAGAAGTCTCCATTCGCCACCCTGTAGAACAGCACTTCGGTGACGCTCCCCTGAATGGCCTCGGTGAGCGACAGGTGGGCATCCGTGAGCCGGAGGTGGCTCGTTGTCGTGACCGTTCTGTCGCCGAGGTTGAGTCGGCCGCTGCCCATGGCGAAGCTCCCTACTCCCAGCGTGACGATGTTCATCAGGGTGAAGCTCGCGCCGCCCGCCGCGTCCGGGCTGCCAACCGACTGCAGCCCCCTTGCGGAGATGGTGAGGCCGTCCCATCCGACTTCCCCTTCCACGCCGGGATGCGCGAGCGCGACTTGCCCGCCGAGGGTCAGGCCGAAATTGGCACCGCTGGTTCTTACCTGCTCTCCGGCGATGGCCATGCGCAGCATTCCGAAATCGATCTCCGCGCTCAGCCCACGCGCGGAGACGTTCCAGCTAGGATCGCCTCCCAGGGGATAGTAGAATCCCGCCTGATCTCCGGACTGCCCGACCGTTCCTAATTGGATGACCTGGCCGGTGTCGTTGTTGAGGTACACCGACGCATTGAAGAAGAGGACAGGGCGCCGGAGGTCATCCAGATTGAGGCCGACTTCCTTGAGGTCGATTGTGGCGATATCCCCGGGGAGCGCGAACTCGGTATCCGGGTTGTCCCGAAGGACATTCCTGCCGTTGCCGAATCGGAAGCGTAGGTCTCCGGTCACGACACCCCTCCGGTCTACGGCAAAACGGAATCGTTGCTCCTGGGAGGCGAGGGGTTCGGGTAGCGAAATGGCCCCGCGGGCTTCGATCTGAAGCTCTCCCTCGGCGGCCGACAACCGCAGATCATCCAGGTACACCCGTTCTGCTCCCTCGTCTCCGAGAATGTGGATCTTGCGCCCGCCGGCGAGCAGGTTGACCTGCGCCTCTCCCCAATCCAGGTCTCCCGCGGTGTTGACAGTGAATCCGGTGAACTGGACCGCATCATCATCGTCTTCGACGTTCTGGAATGGCTTGAACCAGAGTAGGCCCTCAAGCCCAAGGTTCAGCACGGAGTCTCTATAATCCAGGTCCACCTCCGTGAACCGAAAGCGGAGGAGATCATTGGCGAGATCGACCTCTTGCGCCTGACCGCCCAGGTCTACGTCTCCGAACGAGACCCCGGCCTCCGAAATCTCGAGATTGGCCAGCGTCACGGCGAATCCGTTCCCCATCACGTCCGGAAAGGACAAGACCCCGGAGAGGTTTATGGCGAAGGGCTCGAGCGCCATTCTCAGTCCGTTCCGCCGGTCCGGATTGAACCGGGCGACGCCGATGGGAATGCTCCCCCTCGGAGCGTCGAGCGTCATCACCCACCCTCGCCCCGCATAGCTGGCATGGTAGAAGAGC
>CAYXSE010000143.1:0-9563 GCA_964466675.1 uncultured Rhodothermales bacterium
TTTTCAGGTGCCGGATCTCCGGCTTGGAGCCAGGTGTGACCACGATTCCGATGACATCAAACCGGCAGGGGGTACCTTCCATCCGGTTCTCGCGCAACCAAGCCCGTGCCACTCGCACCAAATTGCGCTGCTTCCCCGGGGTGACCGCTTCCTCCGGGAGTCCAAAGCCGGCCCCTCTTCTGGTCTTGACCTCCACGAACACGAGTTCGCCGTCCGCGGGATCCAGCCGGCCCCGGTGGAAGGCGATGATGTCCACCTCGACTCGTTGAAAGCGATAGTTAGTCGCGACAATGCGGTAGCCTATCGACGACAGGAAGGCGGCCGCAAGATCTTCGCCAGCCCGACCCGTTCTTGTATGCCTACTCATCGGTACGGGTCTCATTGGTATTCCGCTGATTTACACCATCGACCCGAGCCACGCCCAATCGTAACCTGAGTGGTTCGAATTTCGCCCAACGGCACGATCTTTCGTTAAGTTTGGGCCGCTTTCCGCTCGCCCGTCATGATCAGCCTCCACTAACCTGGTTTTCCGGAATGGCAACCACCGACCACTTGCCAGGGACATTCGCCTTGGCGCAGGTTACCTCTGTCTCGTTGATGGAGGCCGAAGCCTACGTCGAACAAGCTTACTCGGAGGTAGGTAGCACGGACCGATTCGCTCTCTTGCGCCTAACCTTGGAGTTGGGGTCCCTCGAATGGCAGTCTCTGGGGCCAGAACAACACCAACTCTCCCTGGAAGAGGAAGCTAGAGAGCGGCAGGAACGCCCCGCACCCGAGATCCAAGGTTCGCTGATTCAGGATCGCATCGAGCGAATGCAAAGGGATGCGCACGTACTCCGAGCGTTGTCGGTCCTCGAAACGAAAGACAGGGTCGTCTGCTTCCTGTATGCCAGTGGCCTCCACAATCCGGGAGACATGGCTCAGGTCATCAAAGTGCCGTCGGAGCGGGGAAGGGAGATACTCGCCCAATCGTCGCGCCGCTTCAGTAAGGCCATCGGTGCGTTGGCCGACGCGGAAGTGGGTTGGGAGGCTCACGCAGGAGCGGACTTGGATGCTTTGGCCCGCATGATTGATGGCTTGACAGACCGCCCATCGGCAGCGTTGAGACTACGCATCGACGGCGCACCCCCAGCATCGACCAGCCCAGTCCGCCCACGTCGCCGGCGCTCGAACCTAGGGGTCGCCGTCTTTGTGATTCTGCTGGCTGTCGCCGCAGGTCTTCTGATTCCACGGCTGCTCCCAGACCCTGTAGGTTTTGTGCCATCTCAGACCAATGTCGTCGAGGCGGCTGCGGATCACGCGGCCGAGGGACGAATTGTGCTGGAAACCCAAGACCCGGTGGAAGCCATTAGCTTTCTCGAGCAGCGTCTAGACTCGCGGTTCGCATTCCCGGATGTCGAAGGGCTTGACTTGTTCGGCGTCGGGTTTGGCCGGCTGGTGGACGAACTCCAGGCGCCCGTCCTGTTCTACGGCGCGCCGGACTCCCCGCCGACCTTATTTGTCGTCGTGATCGACTACGCACTGCTGGATCGGGAATCCAGCCGATTGGTGCTGGATCGCCCCACGCTAGATAGCATTGCAACGCCGTCGATCCGAGTCGACCGGCTCATTCGGGGACAGAGTACGATCACGTTGCGTAACCGGAACGACATCTACATCGCGGTGTCGGCCGAGGCCGATCGCGACCTGCCCCACCGAGTGTCTTTCAAAGACGAGGGTATCTGAGCGGCGGTGGGACTACGCGGCAGCGAGATCGATTCTGAATGTCGCGCCCGTTCCGGCCTTGAACGCTTCCAGCGAGAGTGTACCCCCGTGATAGTCCTCCACGATCCTCTTGGCCAAACTGAGCCCAAGACCCCAGCCTCGTTTTTTTGTGCTGTACCCGGGCTTAAATATCAACTTGGCGTCACGACGGTCGATTCCCTTGCCTGAATCCGACACCTCGATGAGGACACGATCCTCGACTCTCCTGCTGCTGACCCGGATGAGTCCCTGCGCATCGCCAAGGGCATCCAGCGCGTTCTTGACCAGGTTCTCGATGACCCACTCGAAAAGTTCGGCATTCAGGCTCGCCTCCAACCCGGGCTCCAAATCTACTTCGATGGTCACGGCTTTCCCGCCTTTGGGCAGACGACGCCTCATGTAGCCGACAATGGATTCCAACACGGGCGCCACGGGCTGAACCTCCAGCTTGGGCAAGGACCCGATGTCCGAAAACCGGGCCGTGATCCGCTGGAGCCGCGTGATGTCTTTTTCGATCTCAGCCAGGGCGGCTCCTTCCTGATCGGGAGCAGAGCCCGGCAACCGAAGGACTTCCACCCAGCCCATCAGACTGGATATAGGCGTGCCTAATTGATGCGCAGCCTCCTTCGCCATCCCAACCCAAAGACTCGACTGCTCACTTCGGCGTACGTAAGAAAATCCCAGGTAGCCGACCAGTACGAACAGTGAAACAAACAGAAGCTGCACGAACGGGAATCGCCTCAGGTCACGCACTAGTTCCGACTCCCCATACAGCATGTACTGCACCAGTCGATCCGGGACACCCCCGTCAGACGCCGGGTAGGTCAGATCGATCGGGATCGGGTCGTGGCTCGCCTTCATTTCCTCAACAAGCCGGCCCAGGAGCCTCACGGCACGAGCAGAGTCTTCTCGCGTCACCCCGAAGAGCGACTCCACCTCTACCGGCACATTTCGCCATATCAAGGCCTCTGACATGGTCGAATCGACTAATATGGCCGGAATGTCGAAGGCGTTGGGCTCAAGGAAGGCCTCCAGGATAAACGTCAGATCGTTGGCTCGGGGCATTCCCTCCGCCCAGACGACCGCTCGACGCAGGTCTTCGATCTCGGTACTGGATAGTGGAGAATCCGCGCCGCCCGAGAGGCCTCCTCGAAGGAGAAGGCTGTCCAGCATCCGGAGTTCATCCCGGTAAGGGTTCACAGTCCCTTGCTGCGCTGCCTTCGGTACCTGAGCCAGCGCCATCGTCCACAGCTCGATGATGGACTGCTCACGGTCCCTGAGTTGCTCCACAAGAGAGTTCGTGTACCAGAGCGAAGAGACGGCGATCAGGACCGCAAAAACTACCAGCCCGAGCTTCAGGTTTACCGACAGCCTGTAGGCCTTCATGCCGGTGTCGTTATGGTTGCCCCATCGATCATGATGGTCTCAGACCGCTTCGGACCTGTGGACACAAGGCTGATCGGAGCACCGAGACGGTCGCTAATGACACCCAGATAACTGCGAGCAGCCTCGGGGAGATCGTCGAGGCTCCCGGCACCAGACAAGTCTCCCGACCAGCCGGCATGTGCCTGGTACAGCGGCTTGACCGTCTCCAGGGTCTGCACCTCGCTGGGAAATCGCTGCGTCTCTCGGCCGTCCGCCACCTGATAGGCCGTCGCGACCTGAATGGGATCGATATCCGAAAGAACATCCAACTTGGTTATGGCCAGCTCCGTAAACCCGTTCACTCGTGCCGCGTAGTTGAGCGCAACAAGGTCAAGCCAGCCGCACCGCCTCGGGCGCCCCGTCGTCGCACCGTATTCGTCGCCGACGTCCCTCAGCTTCTGTCCCACATCATCCTCCAATTCCGTCGGGAAGGGTCCATTGCCAACCCTGGTGGAGTAGGCCTTGACGATCCCAATCACCCGATTCACTTCGGTCGGAGGGATTCCGAGGCCCGTGCAGGCCCCTCCTGCCGTGGGGTGGCTCGACGTGACGAACGGGTATGTGCCGAAGTCGACATCCAAGAGAGAACCCTGCGCGCCCTCAGCCAGGACGTGCTTGCCCTCATGGAGCGCGTCATTCAACAGATTCGTGGTATCGGTCACGTAGGGATCAATGAGTTTATCAAACTCGACATATTCCTCGATGATGGATTCCACGTCCAGCAACTCGGCACCGTATACCTGAGTCAAAATCGCATTCTTCTCGGCGATGGCCACCGTCAACTTCTTCCGGAGCACATCCCGGTCAAGAAGATCTACCACTCGAATTCCCGTCCGCGCAAATTTGTCCACGTAGGCGGGTCCAATTCCTCGGCCTGTCGTGCCGATTGCCGCACCATCTCGAGCCAGTTCCCTGGCCTCCTCGATGCGTTTGTGGTACGGCATGATGAGATGAGCATTGTGCGATATGAAGAGTCGCCCCCCCACATCGTAGCCCTGCTTGCCGATAGTGTCGATCTCCTCCATCAGCGCCACTGGGTCCAGGACTACCCCGTTCCCGATCACACACTGGACATCGTCCTGGAAAATACCGCTGGGTATCAAATGCAGCACGAAGGTCTTGTCTCCCCAGCAGATCGTGTGGCCCGCATTGGCCCCCCCTTGATAACGCGCAACAATGTCTACCTCGCGCGAAAGGAGATCGACGATTTTGCCTTTCCCTTCGTCACCCCATTGGCTTCCGACTACGACTGTAACGGGCATATCTCACCTGGTTGGCTCTACGCACGAAAGGCGACGGGATATCCCCGCCGCCTTCGTGTCCATCTATCTGGGATAACCTCAGCCGTCGGAATAGCTGGCTACCGCTTCGTCCACTGTTTCAAAGTGTTTGAATACAGTGATCAGCTTCGTGATGACAAGAAGAGACTGAATCCGGTCGGCAACCTTGGCCAGGCGCAAATCACCACCGCCATTTCGCAGGGTGGTCATGGCGCTGATCAGCATCCCAAGACCGCTGGAGTTCATGAATTTCACCCTCCCCAGGTCAGCAACCACATTGGTCTTGCCCTGCTCCTTTAGCTCGTGAAGAGTGTCATGCAGCTTGGACCCATCGGGTCCCCCCATGACATTCCCCTTCAAGGTGATGACGACGCTGTTGTAGCGCTCGTCTACGTTATAATTCATACCTGATCTTCGGGATGTATTGGGTTGTAATTCTTCCGGCTCCGCCCGAGGGTACTACCGGCGCGTTTTAGGCTTCACACGATCTCTCAACTCGACGACGACCGGGGACGCCACAAAGATAGAGGAATACGTACCGACCAGGATCCCGATCACCAGTGCGAATGCGAATCCACGGAGCACTTCACCCCCGAATATAAATAGGACCAGCACCACGAGCAATGTTGTCCCTGAAGTGACCATCGTGCGGCTCAGGGTATTGTTTATGGACCGATTCACGACGTCGTGATACGGATCTGTCTTGAATATTCCCGAATACTCCCGAATCCGATCGAACACCACCACCGTGTCATTTAGCGAATAACCGACAATCGTCAGGAAGGCCGCGATAATGGTCTGGTCTATCTGTAGGGAAAACGGAAGAAAACCGTGAAGCGCCGAGAACACGCCAAGCGTGATGATCACATCATGGAGCAGAGCCGCGACCGCCCCGAGACTGAATCGCCATTCGAATCGGATCAGGATGTAAATAAAAATCACCAGCAGTGATCCGAGAACGGAGTAGATGGCGCCAGCCTTCAGGTCCTCGGCGAATCGTGGCCCGACGATTTCCGTTTTCAGGACAACCGGGTTCGAATCCGGAAAGAGAGACTGGAAACCGCTCACTATCTGGTTCTCGACGACGGAGATGTCTCCCTGAGCTAGCGTCCTAATTAGGAGCGCGGTGCCCTCGAAAGTCTTCACCTCGGGTTCGGCATCCAGGATGGCGCCGAGACCCAGCCGAACCTGGGTGGCGTCGAGAGGCGTGTCGGTCTCAACGACGAACTCCATCCCGCCCTTGAAGTCGATCCCCAGTTCAAGACCAAGAGTGGCGAAGCTGACGAAACTGGAAATGATCAGAATACCCGAAATCAGGTACCCTCGGCGCCGGCTTTCCACGAACTTGAAGTTCGTCTTTTCTAATATGCGCATGGTATTACAAAGTGTAGTTCGTGATCGGTTTGACGGATGCTGTCGTTCAGCCGTAGCTGATCTCTAAGCGACGGTCGATCACGAAGTAGTCGAAGATGATGCGGGTGAACACGATGGCCGTGAACAACGAAGAGAGGATGCCGGCCATCAACGTGACGGCAAAACCCTGGATGGGCCCCACGCCGAATGAGTACAGGATGACGCCCACAAAAAAGGTCGTAATGTTGGCATCGAAGATCGCGCTAAGCGCCTTCGCGTAGCCCCCACTTATTGACATTTTGAGAGACTTGCCCGTGCTCTGCTCCTCCCGAATGCGTTCGAAGATGAGCACATTGGCGTCCACAGCCATACCGATGGTCAGGACGATACCGGCGATTCCGGGCAGCGTGAGAGTCGCGTTGAAGCCTGCCAGGATACCCAGCACGAAAATCAGGTTCAGAATCAAGGCGAGGTTCGCTACTCCCCCACCCGTTCGGTAGTACAACATCATGAAGATGGCAACCCCGATGAGGCCGTAGATGACCGAATTCAGTCCCGCTTTGATCGATGCACGGCCGAGGCTTGGCCCGACGGTCCGCTCTTCGATGATTTCAACCGGCGCCGGGAGGGCACCTGACTTCAGGATGGTCACGATATCCTGCGCTTCCTCCCTGGAGTCGAGACCCGAAATATTGGAGCGACCACCCGTGATCCTCTGCTCCACCACGGGATAGGAATAGACGACGTTGTCCAAGACGATCGCAACCTGGCGGCCGACGTTGGCCCCCGTCAGCCTTGCCCAGACCCGAGAACCCTCGGAGTTCATCACCATGGTGACTTCGGGAACGTTGGTGAACGGGTCAAAATCCACGCGGGCGTCCGTGATGGTCTCACCACTCAGCTCGATCTCCGTCCGGACGGCCAGGAGGCTGAATACTTCGTAGCCCTCTACGGTGGTCGCGGTTGGCGATGATGTGTACATCAAGCGGATGCCGCGCGGCAGCAGTCCACGTACCCGGCGGTCGCTCAGCAGAGCATTGACCGCCATCGTGTCCTGCTCGGAAACCTGGCCGAACGTGACCCCTTGACCGACCGGCTGCATCACATCGAGCAGCTTGTTGCCTGAACCGACGCTGGTATCATTCAGCAGATCTGCCAGATTGAGTGTCGTGTCCGCATTCGCCTCGTCAATCGCGGCAGTCGAGTCCGGCGTCTCCTCGAAGTACTGAATGATGGCCTGCAAAGAACGTACGAGCTCTTGCGGATCCGCCATCAGCCGAAACTCCAGCCGCGCGGTCCCTCTCAGGAGGCCACGGATTCGGTCGCGGTCATCGACTCCGGGAAGCTCAACGACAATTCGCCGGGATCCCTGTTTCTGTATGGAGGGTTCCGAAACGCCATACCGGTCGACGCGATCTCGGATGATCTCCATGGCCCGCGTGACGGCCTCGCCGGCCTCGGTTCTGAGGTAGTTCGCCACCTCTTCGTTGGTCGAGCGGCGTGTGATGCCCGCGTTATCATTCCTGTAGTAGCGCGAGAGTCTGCCCTCGCTCCCCCGGGACTCGAACTCCTCTACGAAAAAGTTTATTACCGAGCCCCCTGAAGTCTCTGCCCTCGCTTCCGCGGCGCGAAGAACTTCCTCGAAGGCCGGGTCCACATCGCTCGCCAGTTCCCGGATAAGTGCCTCTACGCGAACCTCAAGAGTGACATGCATGCCGCCAAGAAGATCGAGGCCCAGCTTTAGCGCCTTTTCTTTGACCTGTCGCATGTGCGCCAGGTTCTCTTGCCGGTAGTCGGCTTGGTCCGTCTCGGAAAGCGAATCGATTTCGCTGTTGATGAGGTAGTTCTGAATTGTGGGATACAGGTAGTATCCGGAAAGCGCCAGAAAGGCGCCGATCAAGAAGATCTTGAAGTTGTTTCCCTGCATAGTCCTTGGACGCTGGGTGAATAGATCGCGATTCTGCGCGGAGAGCGCAGTAAATAACAAGTTGCGGTGACTGAGACTCGAGTGAGTCGGCCACCATCTACGGGCCGAGAGCCTGGATGGAGGTCGTGAGCCCCATGGCTATGTGCCGATCCCCTGTGGCACCAACTATGGCGACAACCGGTTGGACCGGGGGCCGCCTCTCGAGAGACGTGATTCCCGTTCTGGAAGTGGAGCCGAGGGCCGAGGCTTCCTGCGGAGACAGCCGTGCCGAATGGGCCGTTTCCTTTGGGGAAAGAGCGCGCAAATCATCCAGTATGACATCAGCAAGCTCGCCTTCCGTAATCGTGCCCGAAACGGTCGACCACTGAAACGCCTTGCTCGCAGCCTCCAGACCGCCTCTGTTTGCGACTTCCCGCGCGAATTCCCGAACGAAAGATTCCAGGGATTGATGCCCTCCACGGGCGGCCGAGCGAAGCGCATCCGCGAGAGTCTCATTAACCTCCGATGCTCCGCGATCCAGTAGCCAACCCGCATAGGCACCGGGCTCGGGGGCCTCCGTCGCGCGCGCCAAGGGCAGGGCGATGGAGGCCAGCATCGTGGTCAGGAGGATCCAAGCGAACGCCCGCCTCAGAACTGTATACGAAACACGTTGCGGGTTCAAATCCGACCTGATGCCTTCTTGAGAGTTGGTGTGGTCTCGGGACGTTCGCAAGCTCACGAAAACGTTCGGGCTCCACAGCCAAGGAGTACAGCGCCAGTCGCAATTTGATCCAAGTGGTCTTTGAGGCGATAGTGGGTCGATTGGAAGACCCACCACTTGAGAAGCCGGATTGGTTCTCTTTTCGCAGACCCCCTTTCGCGGTGCCCTTAACATGCCAGTCTACCGGACCCGGAACACACTCTCGAGAACGTTCCAGGAATCACTCTCCCGGAAATGGCGCCAGGAACAACACTCCCGGAACACACCCCGAAGCTCATGCGGGCCCGATTCTATTTTACGCTCGTTTCCATCGCCGCTACCGTCGGGCTGCTCGGATGGGGGGGCTTCGTTACCTCGATCGACGCAGGACTCGCCGTCCCTGATTGGCCTACTTCGTTCGATTCCTTCGATCCGTTCAACCCTTGGCCGGAATGGTGGAGGGTTACCCCCATCCTGGCTGAGCACGGCCACCGACTCATGGGGGCACTGGTGGGGCTCTTGGCCATCTGGCTGGGCATCTGGACCTGGCGAGGCGACACGCGAAGATGGATGCGACGCCTTGCATGGGCGGCCCTCGGCCTGGTCATCTTCCAGGGAGTCCTGGGCGGGCTCAGGGTGGTCTGGGTATCCCTCAATCTGGCGATTGTGCACGCAGCCGTGGCTCCGGTCTATTTTTCTCTCCTCGCCGCGCTGGCCCTTTTTGTCTCTCGTACATGGAATGAGCCCGGGGCCCCGACCGAGTCGACCAGTCGCCCGTGGGGCTGGATCGCGGTAGCGGCCGTCTATCTACAGATAATTTTCGGCGCCTTGCTCCGCCACCCGGGTACGGGAATCGACCCCCTGCTTGCCGGCATACACATGACTTGGGCCTTCGTCGCGCTGATCGCCATCGTCCCGCACGTCCGCCTGCTCATGTCCTCCGAAAGCCTTCGCCCAATCGGAGTGGCGCTGGCGACCATGGTGGTGTTCCAGATTACCCTGGGATTTGTTGCCTATTTTGTCTTGTTGGATGAGCAGGGAGTGCTGAGACCGAGTAACTTGCAGGTTGTCGTGAACTCCTTGCACCTCATTGTTGGTGCGGCCCTCTTGGCTACAAACGTAGTTGGGGCCCTGGCCACCCGCAGACTGAAAGCAC
>CAYXSE010000144.1:0-9512 GCA_964466675.1 uncultured Rhodothermales bacterium
GTTCATTGTCGGAATGACGGGTTGATCAAATTTCCGCCCGAGCCGCTGTGACCGAGTCCAGCGTAAGGCGCGCCGCCTGGTCAGGTCCTCCGGCGACTCGTGACCTCCATGCACCGGTCGTGCCAAGGATGGGCACTCCGATGCAAGACCTGAAGAGGGCCCACAAGACCTGATTCCCGGGGGGTTTCGCTCCCGATTGCACGGAAAATGTGCCTTCGTCCGGGAAAAAGGTGCCCTCCCCCTAGGCCATCATCGCACCGTCTGGCCTGCAGGTTGCGCTCTCGTGCTTGGCAGGGCGTTTGCGATGCCGAAATCCAGACAACCCCTACCTGCATGCTCCTGAGACTTAAAAATGGTGTAGAAGCGATGAGCGGAATGGTCCTGGCACAGGAGCGTACCGCACATAATCTCGCCAACGCCAGCACGATCGGGTACAAACGCGATCGCGCCTTTGTGGAAATTCTCGAGGGGCGAATCGATCCCAATGGCGGCGTTAGGTCCACTCGCGTCACGCACAGTTACACCGATTTCAGGCCGGGGACGTTGGAGAAGACGGGTAACCCGTTCGACCTTGCTCTTGAGGGTGATGGATTCTTCGTCCTCTCAAACGAGGAGACCGCCGAAACCCGCTACACGAGGGCCGGTCGGCTGAGCCTCGACGCAGACGGGATGCTCCGTTCCTCTTCCGGTTTGAATGTCGAGGGCGATGCCGGCCCCATCCAAATTCCGCTCGACGCCGCGAAAATTGAAATCAGTGCCGATGGGACCATCCGGGCTGACGGCCAACTGGTAGGCAGCGTGAGGATGGTATCGTTCGAAGACCCCTCCCTTCTCACTCGCGTTTCAGGAACCGAGTTCATCTCCGAAGAAGCAGATGCCCTGGAGGCCTCGAGTAGCCTTCTTCAGGGATTTGTGGAGCACTCCAACGTGAACCCCCTTCAGGCCATGACGGGCATGATCGAGAGTCTGAGACTCTTCGAGATGCAGCAGCGATTGTTGAAAAGCGCTGACGAAAATATGTCTCAGTCCATTCGATCACTCGGCCGATTCTAACACCAATTCTCACCGAACGGGATAATCATGCTTCGTTCTCTCTATACCGCCGCTCTCGGCATGTCCGCCCAGCAAGCTGGCGTGGACAACATTGCCAACAACCTGGCCAATGCCAACACAAATGGATACAAACGGACCAACCTGGTCTTTCAGGACCTCTTGTACGAGAATGTGCAAACCGCCAGCACGGTCGAAGGGGCGCAGGCGGGTGACGTCTCCTCCTTGCAGATTGGGCAGGGCGCGGCCGCGGTAGCCTCAGTCAAGAGCTTCATTCAAGGAAGTCTGAATGACACGGGCAACTCGCTGGATCTCGCGCTTAACGGCGATGGATTCCTTCAGGTCAAGCGTCCCGATGGCTCGCTTGCCTATACCCGTGACGGCGCTCTCACACGCAATTCCGATGGCTTGATCGTTACGCATTCAGGTCTTGTCCTGGAGCCCGAAATCGCCATTCCGCCGGGGGCGGTCGCCCTCAAGATTGGTCAGGACGGGCAGGTGCTGGTAGGTCTCTCAGGTGAGCCAGACTTGTTCGAATTGGGACAGATCGAACTCGCACGATTCACCAACCCCGCTGGACTCAGGCCAATCGGAGGCAACCTCTACGAGCAGACAGGCAGTAGCGGTGAGCCCTTCATCGGTACGCCCGGCCAAGACGGAGTCGGCACCATCATGCAGGGCTTCGTGGAAGCCTCAAACGTGGATGTCGTGCAAGAGATGGTCAATCTGATCACGGCTCAGCGGGCCTACGAGATCAACTCCAAGATGGTGTCTACCTCTGAGCAGATGCTTCAGATCGCCAACAACCTCAAGACCTGATCCTTCACTTGAAATTTTCGCTCCTCATATTGTGTCTGGTCCTACAACCTGAGGCCAGAGCGCAGCACAAGAGTCGGGATACCAAGGTGCTGATCCAGTCTGCAGTCATGCAGGCCATGGACGCCCGCATCCCAGGTGTCTCCGCTCGCTCCAGCGTCGCCGTCGAACGGATCGTCGACGCGGAGTTGCTTGCCGACGGGGACCTGACCGTCCAGCTACCCTCGGTGCCCATCGTGCCTAGGGGGCGACTCCAGGTGGTCGTCATCTCTGAGACGGGTGAACGGACCTGGGCCATGATCAAGGTTGCAAGATTCGACTCTGTGGCCACTCTCATCGCTAGCGTCTCCTCCGGAGAGCCGGTCGCCAACGCGGATTTCCAGTTTTTCTGGATCGAAACCACTCGCTTTTCTGGAGATCCGATCACGCCTTCCATCCTGGCCGCAATGGATGATGGGGACTTGGTGGCCAACCGCTCGCTTCGCGCGGATCGTCCACTCCGACGGTCTGACATCGGCCCTAGACCCGCCGCAGAGGCGGGTGACTCAATCATCATGACCCATCGGCGCTCCGCCTTCGTGTTCACCGTGACCTGCAAGTCAAGGGACCGAGGAAAGATCGGAGACGTGATTCGACTCTACGACGACGACACGGACACCATGTACCGAGCCCGACTCACGGCGCGAGGCCGTGCCGAGTGGCTCGAAACCCTCTAACGACAGCGTCACATGCCCCAGACTTTGATTCTCCTTCTGGCTCTCCTCCTCTCCCCTCTTGGGGTCAGCGCTCAGTCGTTGTATTCGGATTTCCGTGCGCGCGGACCGGGAGACATCATCACCATCATCCTGGCCGAAAGGACATCCGCGCAGAGGGCGTCTGAGTGGCAGAACGCCTCCACCAACTCTGTTGGAGGCTCCTCCAACGCAACAGGCGGCGCGGATTTGTCTGGCCGTTTCGCACTCGACGCGAGATTCAGCAAGGACGCCAAGAACAGCAATACCTCTTTTCAACGGGACCTGTTGACCGGGACCATCACGGCCACCATCACCGACAGAGATCGCAGAGGCAACCTCACCATTGAGGGTGTCAGGACTCTCAACGTAAATGGAGAGACCCACCTCATGAAGATTTCCGGTCTGGTTCGAACCGTAGACATCCGGACGAACAATTCGGTGATGTCCTACCAGATCGCTAACGCTGATATCGAATACAGCAAGAAGGGTGGACTGACCCGGGGGCTCTTCAAACCGGGAAAACTGGTTCGTTTTGGAGTGATTGCCGTCCTGGGCGGCGCGTTGGCATTCGGCATGAAATGAGCATGATTGTGAAAAACCTTCTCCTCTTCTCTCTTCTGCTATGCATCTCGGCCTGGGGGCCGACTCCGACCGTGGCGCAGAATGCGTCTTCCAGACTTAAAGACCTGGTCATGCTCGATGGGGCGATACCCAAGCAACTCATCGGATACGGATTGGTCACCGGCCTGGACCGTACTGGAGACAGGGTCCGAGGTCGCCGCGGTTCGCCATACACCGTCCAGTCGATCGGCAACATGCTCGAAAGACTCGGAATTCCCGTCGACCCGGAAATCATCAGCTCGAGAAACACCGCAGCCGTCATGGTGACCGCCACCCTGGACCCGTTCAGTGGAGTCGGAAGCTTTATCGATGTCACCGTGTCGTCTCTTGGCGATGCGAGATCATTGTCGGGTGGTGTGCTTCTGGAAACTATCCTTCTCGAATCGTCGACTGGTGAACAGTTCGTCAGAGCCCAGGGGCCCGTTTCCACCGGCTCGATTCTCGCGTCCTCCCTCGGATCGTCGGTGCAGGTCAATCACACGAATACCGGGCGCATCCCGAATGGGGGCATCGTGCAGAAGTCGAGTGCGATGAACATGACGACCGGAGACCAGGTCGGGCTGATTCTGAAACGACCGGACTTTACCAATGCCGTCCGTATTGCCGATGCCATAAACGCCGAATACGCCGACGCTGCCACCGTTGAGCATGCCGGCATGGTCCGGGTAAATCGGCCGTCTGAGGTCGCGTCACCGGCGCAACTGGTTGCACGCCTGGAAGCCGTCCGCGTGGAAGTCGATATCCCGGCTCGAGTCGTGATCAACGAGCGGACCGGAACGATCGTCGCCGGAGGAAATGTTCGCGTGAGCGAGGTGATGGTTACTTACGGAAGCATTGTCATCGCCACTCAGGTAGATCCTTTCGTCTCGCAGCCCGGCCCCTTCAGTCAGGGTGAAACTATGGCCGGAGCAGCCGGCTCGGCACAGATCGATCAGGAGGGCACCCGTTCTGTGGTTCTTGCCCCAAACACCGATGTCAACCAGCTGGCGGCTGCTCTGAATGAACTCGGCCTCACGGCCCGGGATGTGATCGCCATTTTCCAGGCTATTGACCGTGCCGGAGCCCTTCTCGGCGAACTACAGATTCTATAATGCAAGTATCGCCTGATCCCAAGACGCTGGGCCCTCTGCGCACCAGTTTTTCTCTCGACTCGGCGGAGAGAGGGAAGTCTCCAGAAGATGCCGCGAAACAGTTCGAAGAAGTACTGGTGCGGGAGTTCGTTCGAACCATGACCAAGGGATTGTTCTCCGGTTCTCTGGCCGGAGAAGATGGCGCCGGATGGGTGAAGGCTCAAGGTGAGGCCCAGGCGGACGTGCTCGCAGATGCGGTAACCAAGCATCTGGTTGACTCCGGCACGCTAGGTGTGGCAGATATTTTGCTACAAGGCTGGAAGACCCAAACCGTAAGCGATCGCATCCCCGGAGAGGAGCCAGTGCCAATGCAAGCCGAGCAGTCTTTCGCGACCGAGGACTACCTCCGGCTCAGGAACGCAATCCCGATCGACGGAGAAGACAAATGAATGAAACTCTAGACATGGGTTCGCGCCTGGGCACACTAGCCTCGCGCCTGGCGGAGACACTCTCGCAGGAGGAGCAGGCTATCTCCCTTGTGCGGGATGTTGTCCAGACCATGCTGACGGCCGTTCGCGAAGCTGACTCTACCGGATTGGCCGGTGGCGCTGCCATATTGCAGGAACGAATTCTCATGGCTGGTGAGCTCCGACAGGCCCAGCAAAGACAGATTTCACTGTTCTTCCGATCTGCCGGTGCGGAAGGCGATTCCCTGGACGAGGTGGTGACCATGCTCACCGCCTACCCCGAAGTGGAAGAGGTTCGAGAGCAAGTTTCTTCAAGACTCGCGGCACTCCGTGACCGGGCCAAAGAGACGCGACTCTTGGTCACGGCCTTTGAGCATGCTCTCCGCTTCGCTGACCAGATCAATCACGACTTGGTGTACCTGCTGCACGGGATCATCAAGCCATCGGCAGGCCGCACTTACTCGGCGCGCGGCAAGACCGAGGCTCAACAGAATCGTCGCTCCCTCCTCAATCAGGTCGGCTGACCGTTAGCGCGGCCTCGCAAACCATGGGAATAGGTCTCCTCCTCGATATCACCCGCCAGTCGTTTGGGGCTCTCGATGCCGCCATGAATGTGGCTGCTGAGAACATTGCCAACGCCGAGAGCACGGGATTTCGCCGCCGCCGGATATCCCTTGTGGGAGCAGGAGGAGCCACGGCCGGTTCGAATAGGAGCACCATCAGTACGCCGATGGGCGGTGGCGTTCGGGTAACCGGATATGAGCGCATGCGGGACGCGATGTTGGACCGTGCACGCTGGGAAGCAAGAGGATCCATGGCATTCGCCGCGGAGCAAGAGCGTGTCATGTCCACTGTTGAGGTTCTTTTCCCCGGGGGTACGGGCTCACTTGCTGGACTGCTCGACAGGTTTTGGGATGGCTGGGCCGACGTCTCCGATCGCGCAACGGACGTGGGAAGCCGACTCGCACTCACCGGCCGGACAGAGGCGCTTACTCGAAAGCTGAAAGACCTGGACCGGAGCCTCAGCCGGATGGAGTCGGAAACCAAAATCACCTTGGCCGATAGCGTCAAGGAGGCCAACGATCTGCTCACCTCCGTCGCTGACGCCAACGTTCGCATCGCGAACGCCCGGCGAGCTGGGAGCCCAGATTTCGGATCTGAGGACGCGCGGGATATGTCTATACAGAGGCTTTCAGAACTCCTTCCGACCCGCATCGAGGAAATGGAAGATGGTTCGACGTCCGTTTACATACGGGGCATCAATGTAGTCCAGTTGGCCTACGTGACTCCGCTTGTCTTTGACCCCAAGGGCTCTCCCCTTCAAGTCGGGTTCGGGGACACGGGAGTCGCCCTTTCAGAGTCGACAGACAGTGGAGAAATAGGCGCCCTTCTCCACCCGATCACGACGGGCATTGCGAACGCCAGAGGCAAGCTGGACGCCATGGCCTCAGCCCTCGTAACGGAAGTCAACGCCCTGCACAAAGCCGGATCTGGACTGGACGGGGTATCCGGTCGCGACTTTTTTACCGCCACCGGCCTTTCGGCGGGCACGATCTCCATCGCCTCCGGAATCACGTCCGACCCTACGACAATTGCCGCGAGCGGCTCGACGGCCGCGGCCGGGGACAATTCTCAAGCGTTGGCCATCCAGGATCTTAGATACAAGACCATGATGACGAGCGGCCAGCAAACGCTGGCCGACTTTACCGTCGATGTCGGCTCGGAAGTCGGTGCGAGCGTGGCATCGGCCAGAGCAAGGGCACTCGGTTCTGAATCCACCATCGCAGGGTTGGACGCCATGGCAGAAGGGATTTCAGGTGTCTCGATCGACGATGAAATGATCGGTCTGATCAAGCTTCAGCAGGCCTTCGCTGCGACGGCGAAACTCCTCCAGACCGCGGACGAAATGTTCTCCACTCTCCTCTCCATCTGACATGGCGTTCGATACTTCCGCGACAGCCTCCAGGCAGTTCATCACGAGCCGCGCAAACCTGAATCGTACCCTCCGGGCCCGATACGAGGACCAGGCCATGCTTCAGGAGAGACTCGCCACAGGACGCCAGCTGACGAAGAGCAGCGAGGATCCATCCTCGTTTTCGGTTGCCAGGAGACTCGATGTCGTCGTTCGCCAGAACGACCAATTCACCCGCTCGATCGACTCGGCCATCGGTTGGTCGGACTCCACTCAGGACACTCTCGATGGAATCTCCAACCTCCTTAGCACCGTCTATGAAGAAGGGGTTCGCGGCGCCAACGACTCCATGGATGCCGACGCACGAACCCGGATGAGCGAACGTGTGGACTATCTCCTGAATGAACTCCTGGATCGGCTCAACACCAAGACGCCAGATGGCTACCTGTTTGCCGGTTCGAACACTACCGAGAAACCCTTTCTTCTTGACAATTCGGTCGGATCTGATGCTGCCGGCGTGTCTTATGCGGGCAACTCCTCCCCCTTGGAGCGGGCTGTGGGCGTTGATCTCCGACTGAACGTCGGAATGGCCGGTTCGAGAATGACTTCAGCCGGCGGAGTCTCGCTTACAGGAGCCGTCGCATCCCTTCGCGACGCCCTGCTGACCAACGATTCAACGAACATCAAGAGCGCACTCGCGGATGTGATAGCGGCTCGAGACCACGCGATCAACCTGACGTCCGAGTCTGGCGTGGCCGCGGAAAGACTGGTCTCCATGAGGGACCAGGTGGCGGCCAACAACCTTCGGGTGATCGAGCAACGGTCTGCCATCGAGGATGCGAATCTCGCGGAAACGATCTCCGATATTCAAAAAAACCAATTCGGCCTGCAGGCGGCGCTTCAGGCCCTCTCCACGATCTACCAAACGTCAATTCTCAATTACCTGCGTTAAGTCATGCTCAGAAAACTTTCCACACCCAGATACGAGGCCTACTTGGCTGGTTACAGACTGGCTGGGCCCCTCTTCAGCGATCCTTCTTCGCTCGCCGCAACCATGCATCCTGTTTGGACCGCACTCCGGGCCGACGCCGCCGCGGCTGCGATGCGGAATGCAGAGTTCGCGCTGGCTGAGAATCGACTGTTCGCGGCCGAGGAAAAGGCTGGACTACTGGTTGGGCTCTCCGCTGCGCTCCTTCGGGCCGGGGCCACCGATGCCGGTTGGGATGCTGCTCGTAAATCACTAGATCTCTTCCCGCATCAGGTGGCCTCCCATCGCCTCCAGGTAATGGTCCTCTCCCGGCGCCGGAATTACGCCGCCGCACATGAACAGCTCATGGCGCTGGCCGAGCCTGAATTGCCTGCGCTTTGGGATTCCCCCATGGAGAACCTGGAACGCCAGACGGCCATGGCTTCCTTCGCCTGGCTTATGGGTGAATGGGAGCGAGTCGCCGACCACATCAATGCGGCCTACCCCTCCGGGTTGGCGTCAATGCCCGACGAAATCCGAGAAGACTGGTTCAGGCTCGCATTGTACAGGGACGAACCGAACGAGGCGGCCGCTGCGGCCAGCCTTCTGATAACCTCGCGAGACATCCACCAGACCGATGAGATGCTTCAGACCTTTGTTCAGAGTGGGTGGACATCGCAGGCCCTTCCATTGTACCGCGACGCTTTTGACCGCGAACCTGAAAGCCAGCTGCTCCGCCGGAGGCTGGTTGCTCTGTGCATCAAGGAAGGCGACCTTGAGGAGGCCAGGAGATTGACCGCTCCCGGCGCATTGCGGACCGCCGCCTGATCACGCCCAGTGGACAAACTCCGGTCCATAGAAACGACGGAAGAGATTGACCGGCCTAAGACGGCCGCTCATTTGAGCCTGGACTGCCCTCCCCTTCCCCACACCCTGTTCGAGGCCATGGGGATTCTGGACAGGCCTGGCGCTCTCGGTCACGACCGCGTCTCGGCAATGATTCAGAATGATCCTCTGGTTGTCGTTCGCCTGCTGCGGATTGTGAACTCCCCGTTTTACGGGTTCTCGAGGAGCATCGATTCGGCCGATCGAGCCGTCCGCCTTCTTGGTCCGTCCGCCGTCGCGGGAATAGTGATGGGCATGAATGTCTCCCGATTGCAGACCATTCTGGAGGGCCCGGCCTCGAAAACCCTTGAGAGACTCATCCATCATGGGGTGGCCACATCCCGGTTGGGGCAGTGGCTCTGGGATTTTTTGTGCCCGGGGACTGGGGGCCAGGAAGCATCGACTGCAGGCCTCCTTCACGACTTCGGAAAGATTGTGCTGCTGTACAACTATCCCGAGGCCGCATTCGACCTCTATGATGGAGAGGAAAGGCGAGACGAAGCCGGCTGGCTCAAAGCTGAGTTCGACGCCTTCGGATGTAATCACCTTGAGGCCGGGGAGCGAATCGCTGATCGGTTGGAGTTCCCGCCCGGCCTGATGAGCGTCATTCGAAGGGCATCTTCTGAAGATGGCAGCCTGAAGACGGTGATCGCCCTCGCCGATGTTGCCGCTGCGGCCATAGGTTTTCACTTCGAGCAACCCATCGAGTGGGAAGAATGCCAACAGCACCACCTTTGGGACGAGCTAGCCGGGGCGTTTCCGTCACGAGCGGGCGACAAGAAAAGGATGCAGAGAAAAGTCGCAGCCCAGGCCGAGGAGGTCGCACGCTACGTACTACAGTTGTCGCCAAAGGCGGCCGATCGTTCTCGTTGACGCATTTTCGGGCGTGGGGTTTAGCCTGCTAGATGTTGGCCGATAGTTCAGTTGTGACACTACCAGAACATCAACAACTAACGCCAACAGAACCATGGGTGGATTCGGAGATCTCTC
>CAYXSE010000145.1:0-8959 GCA_964466675.1 uncultured Rhodothermales bacterium
ACCGAGCATCTGGTGCTGGGCTGGCGATCTCGATAGAGAACTCCGGCTCGGACAGGCCAGAGTCGCAAGCAACTGCGAAGGGAAGCAAAACGACGGCGCAAACAATGCGGTGATATCTCATAATCTCGGGAAAGGTTGGCTCAGGGAAATAAAAACCTGTGGCTAGGCGTCCATGAGGTAGTCCGCTGTTCGTCTCGGTTCAAATAACTGGAGGCAGGGCCAATAGTTCAAGGTCATTCGACAGTAGGGCACGAACCGCCCTATTTAGCACCAGCCACGTTTCCCCCCGACGCGGAAACAGGGTAATGCCTCGTGTGTTTTACCCCATTAGCCAGGCCGATTACCCTATTCTTCGGAACCCTCACAGCCTCCAAATGCACGCAGGAATCCTATGCGGTCCCTGAGTCCGGAATATCTCGACGGCCTGGCCTTCAGTCCCGAAGACCTCGCTGCCACGCGGACTATTGGTGCACATCGCGGAAAACAAGAGCTCTTTTCCGAGCAGGCCCCGGAAGCTCTGGAGGCGCTTCGAAGGCAGGCCATCGTGGAGTCGGTGGAGTCGTCCAATCGAATTGAGAGGATTGGCGCGCCGCGTGCACGCATCGAAGGACTGGTGGAAAGGAGAGTTGAGCCCAAGAATCGATCAGAGCAGGAAATAGCGGGATATCGAGATGCACTGGCCCTGGTTCACGAGAGCGCAGAGCACATGCCATTTAGCCCGGCAGTCATTCAGCAGATTCATCAACTGGTCTACAGATACCATCCTCATCCCGGCGGGAGTTGGAAGAGCACGAACAATGACATCGTGGATAGGGCGGCTTCTGGGACCGTCGCACGAATGAGGTTTCGAACCGTTCAGGCGGTGGAGACTCCGCAGGCGATGGACGCCCTCTGCGCTTCAACCGAGCGAGCGGGGTCAGAAGACGGGATCGAGCCGCTCATCCTGATCCCACTCGCCATTCTTGATTTCCTGTGTATCCATCCGTTCCGTGATGGGAACGGGCGGGTCGGCCGGCTACTAACGACGCTCCTCCTGGCCAAATCGGGTTACCGTGTTGGCAGCTTTGTCAGCATGGAGCGCATCATCGAGGAGTCAAAAGAGACCTACTACGAAGCGCTCGAGGAAAGCTCCAGCGGCTGGCACGAGGCACGGCATGATGTACTGCCCTGGCTCCGCTACTTCTGGGGCACGCTCGCTCGCGCCTACCGGGAGTTCGAAGAACGCGCGGACCTGATGGTTGCGGGCACCAAGAGCGAGGCCATCCGAAGGGCCGTCGCCCGTCGACTGACTCCATTCGCCATCTCCGAGATGGAGCACGAGCTGCCGCACATCAGTCGCGAGATGATCCGTCTTGTGTTGAGGGAGCTTCGGGACGAGGGGAAGATCTTGGTCGTGGGGAAGGGAAGGGGATCCAAGTGGCGAAAAGTGTAGCGAGCTTCAAACAGAGTCGCCAGCCCGCGCGCGAGGTGTTCGTCTGAGGGAAACGAACATTTTCGGCGGACGTGAGGTACGATCTGTAGTGAAGTCCCGATGGCACTTAATCCATGGAAATTATGACTGCAGCTCTTAAATCGGCCCTCAGCCATGCGGCGATCGTTGCCGAAAAGCTCCCTGCTTCGCTTCAGGACACCGTCGCTGTCTCTATTCTGGAACGGATTGAGCAGATAGGAGAGTCCTTGTCAATGTTCAATCTCTCCGCCTCCTCCATGGCGACAGACTGGGACAACGACCTGGACGCGGCCTACGACAACTACGATGACAACCATGCTCTACAGACGGGGTGACGTCGTTCTCGTACCCTTCCCCTACGCTGAGGATTTCAGTGTGACAAAGCAGCGACCAGCCGTGGTTGTTTCCAGCCCTAAGAAACCGAGCGACGAAATCACGATCGCCATGGTCACTTCAGTTCGGAAGCCGAGTGACGCTCCGTTGCACGGATGGAAGAGTGCGGGGCTCCTACACCAGTCCTACGTGCGAGCAAAGCTGGTGACCATTGACCCCGCTCTAACTAAAAGGAAAATCGGGAAGCTCTCCGAGAGTGACCTGGAATCCTGCTTGATCATGCTGAGGATGTATTTCGGACTCTAGCCGTTGCGCCTGAGAGAGCGAGAGACCGCGTCTCGCTCGGACGTTCTCGCCGCTCCTTCTGGCTTTACTCACCGCGCCGGTTGCTTGGTCGTAAGGCAACGGTGACAAGCAACTGATTCTCCGCAAGAGCAAGGTCAAACGCCGGAATCGCCAGTCAAAATGTGACAGCGCTGATGGCTGAAATCGATTCGCTTTCAGAGGTGTTCGTGGCTTTAGTAATCTGATCAGTAGTCTATCGACAGTTTTTCGGTCAACCGTGCGAGTGACTCGGATCGCTCGTGAATCGCACGGAGATTTTCGCCCTCAACGACCGCGTCGTAACACGGGGCGCACTCCTCGCGAACGGGCTGGAACTGCATCTTTAGATGAGAGAACGCATCCAGCGCTGCCTGCGCCGCACTCACCCTCTCGCTCGGACCGATCTCGTCGCCTAGCGCCGAAAGGATGTGATCGAACGCGTCTGGATCGGGATATCGGTTTCTTACAAGAATGTCGAGATACTCCCGGAGCGTGGCGAGCCGCTTCGGACTGGAGGCACTTTCCAGCAGGTCGCTGTGAAAAAGCATTAGCTGAACAACGGTCTGGTCAACGATGTAGCCCTTCAGGCCATCCGCCTGGGTCTTCGGGTCCGCCAGGTAGTTGCGCACACCTTCGATGGCTTCCGACCACGTACTCGATGCCATGACGACTTTCGTAAGGCCCAAGGTCACCACGGGAAGCGTCTCCATAGCGATCTGGTCCTCTGCGCTGATCTCAGATGGAAACGCCCAACTCACTGGATAGCCAACCTCAACACCGACTGGGGCCCCGTAGACGATACGCCTCACATCAGAGACGTTCAGGACGTTTCCCTCGATGCCTGGCGCGTGTACAGCAGCTCCCGGCTCGCACGCCGAGAGGATGAGAACCGAAGCGAATACGGTCAGGCAAGTTCGATACATCGTTTCTGTTAGAACTCAGCCCGATCCAGTAAAATCCGACCGAGGTGGAAGGTGCACCGACAGAGATTGTCGCTCAAAACTTCAAAACGCAAATCCCAGACTAACGCCGGCGAACAAGGCCACGCCGCCCTCCGCATAGAACGGAGTCAAGGTAATCCGGGCCATCAGGCCCCTTTCAGTCATGTATCGGTAGCCCAAAACCCCCGTTCCAATGACAAAGCTCTCTTCCGGCGACAGGTCGAGCACGAAGTCCCCGGAGGCATCCGCATCCAGTCCAACGGTGACACCGACCCCCAACTCCAAATAGTGAGGTCCGTTGCCCCGTAGGTACGTGGCTACGACGGGTACTGAACTGAAAAACACGAAGGTTCCGTAGCCGACCCGCAAGCCAACCTGCGGGGAGAAGGCGTACTCGTAGTTCGCAGAAAACAAGCCGCCGTTTCCACCGAGTTCGACGAATATCCGGTGTTGGGCCGTCGCATGGGCAGAGAAGAAGGACAGTGCGGCCGCCAGGAGAATGGTGGTTTTCATTGCGGGCAGAGATAAGTCTATCGAGTCCTTCAACGTAGACTTTGGCAAGCAGGATAGTCAATAGCACGTGGTACCGCGGGCCAGTCACAAGGCCAGCCCCCAGTCAAAAATCGACGTCAATGTTGCGCCGTCCCGCACTAATTCGCAGTTTTGCACCAGCAAATCCTCGAAGGACCCCCTACCTCCTACATGGAGCCCCACCACAAAGCCCCGATCCAGACCGAGCTAAGCCGCGATCTGGGTCTTTCGACGGCCCTTGCCATCGGGATCGGCACGATGATCGCCGCGGGCATCTTCACGCTTTCGGGCCTCGCCGTCCGAAACGTGGGATCTGCAGCCGTCCTCGCTTTCGCGCTCGCCGCGACGGTCGCGCTGTTCACGGCGCTCACCTACTGCGAGTTCGTCTCCATCTACCCGAAGTCGGGCGAAGGATATCTGTACGCTCGAAAGACTTTCCCGGCGCCCTTGGCCTACTTCGTGGGATGGGCACTGGTCCTCGGTTATACATCCTCCTGCGCCTTCTACATTTCGAGCCTCTCCAGCTATTTCTTCGAATTCATCTTGGAAACGCCGGTCGAGGCGATCTCCGGAGTAGGCTTCCTGATCGCACTGGCTTTCCTGAACATCAAGGGGACCAAGGAGAGTGGACGTTTCCAGATAGTGGTCACGGTGGGGAAGGTCTTGTTATTGATCTGGTTTATCTGGGGTGGTCTGAGCTATGTAAACACGGAGGCCCTGGTTGACCGATTCAACACCGACATAAGCCTCATCGGAAGCACTGCTGGCCTTGTCTTCATCACGTTCTTCGGATTCTCGGCCATCGCCGCCACCGCCGGAGAGGTCAAGAACCCTGTCAAAACCATCCCCAGGGCCATTTTTATCTCCATGGGGGTTGTGACGCTGCTCTACACATTGGTCATCGTCGTAGTAGTGGCCGCAGACCTGACCGAATACACCGAGGCTGCCATGGGGGTGGCTGCGGAGCAGTTCCTGGGGCCTGTGGGCGGAATGGTGATCGTCGTCGGCGCGTTGTTTTCCATGGTTTCGGCTTCGAACGCGTCCATTATGGCGGGCTCCAGGGTGGTCCTCTCCATGAGCCGCCTCGGGCACTTCCCGAAACAGTTCGGGTCCATAAATCCGAAGACCCGAACGCCCGCAGTAGCGGTCATGCTGGTTTGTGGGATGATTCTGATTTTTGCGATTAGTCTGCCCCTGGAATACCTGGCGCACTTCGCGGACACAGTTCTCCTCCTGGTGCTGATTCTGGTCAACGCGGCCTTGATCGTGCACCGGCGCCGCCATCCGAATATGGAACGCCCTTTCAGGGTGCCTCTCGTTCCGCTTCTCCCCGCCCTCGGCATCATCGCCAACCTTTATCTGCTGAGCCAGATACTTCACCACCCGGCGCCGGTGGCGATGGCGGTTGGCTCACTGGTGGTGGGTGTCGTCGCGTATCTGGCTTGGAAGGGTACCGAAGCAGAAGAATTGGCCCTGCCGGGCGAGGCCTCCCGCGTCGCGCTGGGGCGTTTTGCGGTAAAGGAAGGACAGTTTCGGGTGCTCGTCCCGTTGGCCAATCCGGCCACTGTCAGCCGATTGATCCAACTAGCCGCGGCCATTGCCAAAGAACGAGACGGGGAGATTGTCGCGCTTCGCGTGGCCCTCATTCCCGACCAGATCGCGCCTTCGGTTGAAAATTTCGAGGTAGAGAAAGAGCGCGCCGCGCTCGAGGTGGCCCACGCAGAGGCTCAGAAACACGGCGTTCCGATGACGTCTCTGGTACGCATCGGCCACAATGCCGCCCGGGCCATTCTGGAGACCGCGAGGGAACGCCATTGCAACCTGATTCTCATGGGTTGGAAAGGGTTCACGGCAACCGGTCATAAAATATTGGGCGAAACGACCGACGATGTCGTCAAGAATGCCAGGCGGGACATCATGCTCGTGAAGCTCACAGAACAGGACTCACTCAAGGACTTCCTCCTGCCCACAGCCGGAGGCACCCACGCCAGGTGCGCGGAGCAGTATATCGGTTCCATCGCCCGGAGCGTGGAGGGATCCCTGACCGTTTGCAGCGTGGCCCCCACAGATGCCAGCTCCGAGAAAACCGCTCAGTTGAGGGCTCAACTGGACCAGGCCGAGCAGCGAATAACGGCCAAGCACGAACTCGCCGTCAGCAGTCAGATTATCTCAAATTCGTCGATAGTAGACGGCATCGTAGCGGAGGCCAAGAATCACGACGCCGTGGTCGTCGGAGCGTCCCGGGACAAGTTCTACAAACACATCCTCTTCGGCACGATTCCGGAGGATATCGCCAAGCGAACAAGCCAATCCGTTATTCTCGTGCGGCACTATGAGCCCGTCAAGGACCTCATTGGCCGAGTCATGGAGGAGTAAGCAGCTTCTCCGGCATGCGCCTAGCCCCCTCGCCGGCCAGGGGCTAGCTTGCGCGGAAACACGCCCCCTCCCGCCATGACTCCAAAATTTACGCTGGCTGCGCTCCTCATCGCTATTTTCGCGGTCCCGGCCAGCGCTCAGGACAAGCGCCCCCTGGACCACACCGACTACATCCGCTGGCGCACCACGTCCGATCGGCAGCTCTCTCACAACGGCGACTGGGCCGCTTGGCGACAGGCGCCGGATACCATTGGTGATGGGGAAACGGTCGCAGCCCGCACCGACGGATCGACCAGATTCACCATCCCCCGTGGCGACGACCCTCGGTTCGCTGGACATTTCCTGGTCGCCACCGTCCACGCGCCCTACGATTCCACCCGTCAAGCCAAAATCGCCAAGCTGGAGAAGGACGAAATGCCCAAGGACAGCGTGGCCGTCCTCGACCTGAGAACGGGCGTCACCAGCATGTACGGGCCTAGTCGAGGGTTCAAGACCTCCAAGGATCAGTCCACAGTCGTCGCCATTCTGCTCGACGAGGAATCGAAGACCGAGCGCGACTCGACCCTGGCCGACGACGACCCCGACGACGACAACGCTCACGACAAGCAGGATGGGCGCCGCCTGCTAGTGCTCAATCTGGAAAACGGAACGTCCTGGACGTTCGATTCGGTGATCGACTACCAGGTATCGGATAACGGAAGCTGGGTGGTCTTCTCTACGGAAAGCAAAGACGGCGCAGCGGACGGTGTGCACACGCTTGCTGTAGCCGACGGAGCGGCTACCATGATTGCCACGGGCGAAGGATTCTACCGGCAGCTTGCCCTGGATGATGCCGGGACTCGCCTCGCGTTCTTGGCGAACCGGGACGATTTCGCCGCAGATCAACCCTCCTTTTCCTTGTACACGGCCGTCCTCGGTGACGCAGAGGCTTCCCAGACGGTGACTGAAGGCAACGCCGGCGTACCAGACGGATGGTGGATCTCCGAGCACGCCAGCCTGGACTTCTCCCGCTCCGGCTCGAGACTATTCTTCGGCACCTCTCCACGACCGGCCCCCGAAGTAGAGGACACCCGGCCGGAAGAGGAGCAGGTAGCCGTCGATGTGTGGAGCTGGACAGACACCGACCTCATGACGGTTCAATTGGTGAATCGGGACCGGGATCTTAAGAAGTCGTATCGCGCCGTCTTGCATCTGGATAGCGGATCGGTCGTTCAGCTCGCAGACCAGTCGGTGCCGGTAATTGAAGACCAGGGCCACGGGGACGGGGCGGTCGTCTTTGGAATCACGCGCATCCCCTACATGCCGGACAACTCCTGGGACACGCCTGGGCGGTCCGATGTCTACGTCATCGACGCCACCTCCGGGACACGGAGGCGAGTACTGGAAGGAGTCCGGTTCGGCATTCATCCGTCCCCCGACGGCACGCAGCTAGCGTGGTGGGACGGGGAGGCGCTCGCGTGGAAGATCACGGGCTGGCCTTCAGATCCGGACGTGATCAGAACCGCCGAAGTGGCAACTCCCGAGGGAGTCCGATTCGATAACGAGTTGCATGACACGCCGGCTCTTTCTCGATCATACGGGACCCCGGGATGGACCTCGGACGGCGCCTGGTTCCTGGCTTACGACCGGTTCGACATCTGGGGCATGGGTGATGGCGCCCGACCTTGGAGCCTCACCGACGGCGCGGGTCGAGCCAGCAACACGCGGTATCGCCTCATCCAACTGGACCCGGAGGCCTACACCGTGGACGCCGACGAGCCGCTGCTGCTCTCCGCATTCGACACGGACTCCCGTTCCTCAGGGTTCACCGAACTTCGTATCCGGCGAGGGGCGGGCACGATCAGGCCGTTGACCATGGACGCGGTCCGACACAATCGTCCCGTGAAGGCACGAGACGCCGACCGGCTACTCCTCACCCGCGAGAGCTTTACCCAGTTTCCCGACCTCTGGACCACCGATCGAAACTTCGAGGGATGGAGCCGGCTCAGCGACGCCAACCCACAGCAGTCAGAATACCTGTGGGGCACCGCAGAGCTTGTGCACTGGACATCAACGGACGGAGAGGCGCTCGACGGAATTCTGTACAAGCCAGAGGGCTTCGATCCAGACGAGCAGTACCCGATGATGGTGTACTTCTACGAGAGAGCCTCCGACGGACTGCATGCCTATCACACCCCGGCGCCTGGCCGGTCGGTCATCAACCGCAGCTTCTACGCTAGCCGTGGGTATCTCGTTTTCGTCCCGGACATCCCCTACAAGGAGGGATATCCTGGTGAGAGTGCCATGAACGCTGTCATGCCCGGCGTGACCGGGCTCATAGACCAGGGTTTTGTGGAGCGCGATCACGTAGGCGTGCAGGGCCACAGTTGGGGGGGCTATCAAATCGCATACATGATCACGAGGACCAATCTGTTTGTCGCCGCAGAGGCCGGGGCTCCGGTCTCAAACATGATCTCCGCGTACGGCGGGATTCGCTGGCAAACAGGGCTCTCGCGCATGTTCCAGTACGAGCGTACACAGAGCCGTATCGGCGGCACGCTCTGGGAGAAGCCTCTCAGGTACATCGAAAACTCGCCCATCTTCTGGCTGGACAAGGTCGAAACGCCGCTCTTGATCATGCACAACGACTCCGATGGGCATGTGCCGTGGTACCAGGGCATCGAATTGTTCGTCGCGATGAGGCGACTCGGAAAACCGTCCTGGCTGCTCAACTACAACGGCGAGCCACACTGGCCCCTTCCCTACTGGAAGCGCGTTGACTTCTCGACACGGTTGCAACAGTATTTCGACCATTACCTCAAAGATGCTCCGGCACCGAGCTGGCTTGTGGACGGCCTCCCCGCCACGAAGAAGGGCAGCGATTGGGGACTCAGCCTCCCGGGTGGCGACTCACGTTAGCCGTCTCTTCCACTGTCCGTAGCCGACGACCGCCAACACGATGTAGGCTGCGAATAGGAACGCGGTGCTCTCAAGGCCCCTGTCCAGGTAAAGCCATATCGACACC
>CAYXSE010000145.1:8992-9474 GCA_964466675.1 uncultured Rhodothermales bacterium
TTTCGAGCACTTTGCGGGTAACCATGAACGTGGCAACAACACTGGCTATGGTTGTAAACGAGTCTACATAGGGCCAAGCCGCCTGCGTAGTGTGGGAGAGCAAGAACCCAAGACTCCCGGTCAGAACCACGATGCCGATCAAGACCCAAACGTGACGGCGGCGGTCCCACCGGTGTATGATCACCCCATCATCGGTTTCCGCCCCCGGGCGCCACTGCGTCCACCCATACACCGCCATCGCCATATAGAACACGTTCAGCGCGGACTCCATGAGGAGGCTGACCTCCCAGAAAATCACCGTGTAGATGGCCGTGCTCAGGAATGCGGCGTACCAGCACCAGATGCTCTCCCGCATGACCAAGAGCACGTAGGCAATCGCCAAAAGGACTGCGAGGTTTTCCCAGGTAATCAGAAATTCGAGCATAAATGACTCTCAGCGCCGCAGGCTCAATCGGGCCCCCTCGTTTTTCCCGTGTCCACTG
>CAYXSE010000146.1:0-9463 GCA_964466675.1 uncultured Rhodothermales bacterium
CTGCGCTTGATGACATCGGCCTCGTCGCCGGCAAGGGCTATCGTAGCGCCTGCCACAGCGACAACGGCTACGACCGCGAAGACTCTGACGGCGCGATTCATCAGGGTATATCTAGACATGAGTACGTTCGAATTCCTGCTGTGACTTGCGGTTACGGTAGAGGCGCGGGGAGGTTGCGCGAGGCGACGCGAGGGTCGGGCGAGGTTGCGCAGGACGTCTACCGGATAGATTCGAGAGGCACCGATGCGATGCGGTCAAGCGCTCGGGTCGCTCCAGCCCTGACATAGGGATTCTCGTCTGACTGAGACGCCTGTCGCAGTCTGCCGGTATCTCGCGTGCTCAGGTCCTGAACCATGAGAACGTCGAGGGCGGCGATTCTGACTCCGTCGCCTGCCGGCGATACAAGAACGTCGAGGAGGGCCGAACGTGCGGTGGAGGGCAGCGGAGCGTCCTGGTAGAGTGCGTCCAGGGCTCGGATCGCGCGCAGTTTCAAGGCGTCGTTTTGATCGGCGCGTATGATGCTCAACACGGCCCCGACCAACCCAGAGTCCGGAGTCGCAACCATGGCCAGATACCCGACCGTCCGAAGAGCATGGAGCCGAGTACGGGCGTTGTTCGAGTTACCCATCGCCGTTTGCAGAACAGTTCGCATGGACGGATCATCCAGCCCGCCAGTCAGGGTTGACGCCTCCGAACCAGCGTACCGAACCACCGCCTCACCCGTAGTTGCGTTGATTTCGATATCTCTGATGATCCGGGTGTCCGTGGCATTCTGCACGAGCGCCGAGGTTGAGTAAGACCTGCCGCCAGCAAACCCAACTACCACAAATAAAAGGGCAAGCGCGACTTGGGGCAGGGGAGCCAGGGACTGCGTCGAGGCCTTGACGCGGACCAAAAACTTCCGCATGCGAACCTTCCAGGAGCCGCCGATGGCAGCATAGGCCCTCGCCCGAGCGGCCGTCACAGCCGCCATGTCGAACTCCACGGGTTGAGCCTGCCAAGCCGCGAATTGGCCAATTCTATCCAACTCATGCTGACAGACTGAACATGCGGCCAGACGCGCCTGCACCAATGCACGCGACGGTCCCTCCAATTCATCAGCCTGGAAGAGGATCAGTTCTTCTAAGTCGTGTCCGCAGTTCATTTCAGTCCAATTCCTTGTAAACGGGCTCCAGTTGCTTCCGAAGCTTCCTGGTTGCTCGGAATAAGTAGTTTTTTACGGTCCCCTCGGCGCAGCCAAGCATGGTCCCGATTTCCTTCAACTTGTAGCCGTGCTGGTGTTTGAGAGAGAACACAGCACGTTCCCGGTCGGAGAGACCATCCACTGCACGCTCGATCAATCGACCGATCTCGTCGGCTTCCACGCGGGCTGACGCCCTGTCCGTGATCGAGGCTTCGACGTTGGAGGCGAAGTCCAGAGGCTGATGCCTGGCGGGCTTGCGCCGACGCCTCTCGTTCAAGGCGCGGTTGATGGCAATTCGAGTCAGCCACGTCGAAAACGCACTCTCGAATCGGAACGATGGCAATTTTGAAAAAGCACTCACGAGCGTGTCCTGATAGACGTCGTAGACCTCGGGCACATGGCCCAGCACACCTGAGATGGCGTGTAGGATCCGCCGCTCATTTGCCCGAACCAATCGGTCGAACGCACCCGCATCGCCACGCTGCGCCTCGCGCACCCAAGCCGTCTCCTGCACCTTCATTCTCTGGTTGGTCTTCCCTTTGACACGATCCGGCTACCCGGGGTTTGCAGCCTTTGGAAGAAACGTACTGCTTAAGTTGGGTCGAAGGCCAACTCGCCTTGCCGCCCCGAGCCCCGAGAACCGAGCCCATCACGCGCGATTGATACGTTTCACTTCGCTTATTATGGCACCGCTGAGATCCCTTGTGATCGCAGCACACGTGGTGTTCGGACTCGCGGCCTGTCAACCAGAGAAGTCCGACCTGCCGCCGGAGTCCCTTGTCGTCTGGACCCCGGTGGACTCGTTGAACGCCATCCTGCCTCCTTCCGTACGCGTGTTCTCTGGGGAAAACCGGCAACTTCCGTTGGCTGCATGGTATGTTTCGGCCGATCTTAATGACTCCCTCACGTCCGCGCGAATTGAAGTATCCGATGATAGTGATTCCAGGGAGACTGTTGGCGATTTCGCGGCAAGCCCGGGTGTCTGCGTCGCCGTAAACGGTGGGTACTTTCGAATTGATAGGGAGCCGGCCACGCACGTCGGCCTTTTGATGCGCGACGGAGAGATCATTGAGGCCGCGATCGGTTCGGTGATCAGAGATGACGTCCGCTACCCCACTGCAAGGGCGACTATGGGAATCACCGATGGCGGGCGAGTCCACTTTGGCTGGGTGAATTCACGCAATGATTCGACCATCGCATGGGCCGCTCCCCCCCCGAACATGCCGGGACAGCCAGCCCCGTTCCCCGACCTTTCGCATGCCAACCGCTGGCCGGTGCGAGATGCCCTCTCGGCGGGCCCTCGCCTTCTCCGAAACGGAGCGGTGGACATCACGGTTGACGAAGAGGTGTTCTTCGGGTCGTCCATCCCGAGGGTGCATCCTCGGACGGCGTCGGGCATCACCGCCGACGGGAGGCTCATTCTGCTTGTTGTTGACGGCCGCCAGCGAAGTAGCCGGGGCGTTGACCTTCCGGAACTCGCGGGCATTCTGGCGAGCACTGGCGCGGTCAGCGGCATCAACCTTGACGGCGGCGGATCCACATCGCTCATAGTCGCCGGTGTTCTGGTCAACCGGCCATCAGGAGATGGAATCCAGAGGGAGGTTATGTCCGCGGTCTTGGTGAACTGCGGACAGCCCCCGGCATCGCACCAGCCTCCGCCATCGCAACGAGCCCCGACCGGAATCGATCGGGGCCGTTGACGACTACTTAAAAATGGCTGACTAGGCGTCCACTTTTGCTACGCCCGAGTCCGTGCCAAGCGCCGTCATCTCGGCCAGTTCGGCCTTCGACCCGACCACGATATCGCGGAAGTGGCGCTGACCCGTCCCGGCTGGAATGAGATGTCCGACGATGACGTTCTCCTTGAGACCGTAGAGTGGATCCACCCGTGCAGCGATGGCCGCTCCAGTAAGGACCTTGGTCGTTTCCTGGAACGAGGCCGCCGATATAAACGAATCGGTGGACAGCGCAGCCTGGGTAATGCCAAGAAGAACCGGCTGAGCAACCGCGGGATGTGTATCCCGAACCTGAACCGGCTTGAGGTCATGCCGCTTCATGTCGGAGTTCACTTCTCGCAGCCTCCTGCGATCCACAATTTCGCCGATGATCAACTTCGAGTCACCTGGATCGATCACCACGAATTTGTCGTAGAGGTGGTCGTTCATTTCCTCGAGGATGAACCGATCCACATTGCGATCTTCCAGCAAGGTCGTATCGCCCGGATCGACCACGGACACCTTCTGCATCATCTGGCGCACGATACACTCGATGTGCCTGTCATTGATAGTCACGCCCTGGAGGCGGTAGACCTCCTGGATCTCGTTCACGAGGTAGATCTGGACCGCGCGCGGACCAAGAATGCGCAGAATGTCCTGCGGCGAAATCTGACCATCAGACAGAGCCTCACCCGCACGGACGAAGTCGTTCTCATGGACCAGCATGTGCTTGGTCATGGACACGAGGTACGTCATGGACTGAGTCCCGTCCCGCGAGGTAACGATGACTTCCTGTGAACCTCGCTTTCTTCCGCCGAAGGCGACGACACCGTCGATCTCGGAAACCACGGCCGAATCTGCTGGCGTCCGAGCCTCGAAGAGTTCCGTCACACGCGGGAGACCACCCGTGATATCCCTGGTCTTGGCCGCCTGACGCGGCATCTTCACCAGAACAGTTCCTGAAGGCACTTCTTGGCCACTAGTCACCTGGATTCGGGCACGGACCGGAAGCGGGTACTCCCGTTTCTTCCCGTCGGGTGATTCGATGACGATAGCAGGGGTCAGTGTGCGCTCCCGACTATCAATGACGACCTTCTCGCGGAAACCGGTCTGTTCGTCCGATTCCTCACGGAAAGTGGTGCCATCAATAATATCCTGGAAGCGAATCTTTCCGCCGCCCTCTGAGAGGATGACCGAGTTGTACGGATCCCAACTTGCCAGAATCTCACCCTTCTCGACCGTGGCGCCATCCTTGACCACCACATCTGCTCCGTAAGGAATGAGGTAGGAAATGAGCTGGCGTCCCCCTTGCTCGACATCCAGAATCCGAATTTCGCCCTGTCTAGACAGCGTGACGTCCTTCTTGTCCGCCCCTTTCCCGATAATCGCCGTTCGCAGGTTCACACGCTGGACAAGACCCGCAAACTTGGTCTGCAGATTACTCTCGGCAGAGATGCGGCTGGCCGTACCACCAATGTGGAAGGTCCGTAGCGTAAGCTGTGTACCCGGCTCGCCGATGGACTGAGCGGCCACCACGCCAACGCACTCGCCGGCTTCCACCATGCGACCCGTCGCGAGATTCCGGCCGTAACAAAGGGCACAAACGCCCCGTCTCGACTCACAGGTAAGCACAGACCGGATCTCGATTTCTTCCAGAGAAGTCTCCGCAATCTTGCGAGCAGTCTCCTCGTTGATCAGGTCATTCGCGGCTACCAACAACTCACTGGTGAGCGGATCGTTTACGTCGTGAACCGACACGCGGCCAAGGATCCGATCGGCCAACGGCTCGACGACATCCTCGTTGTCTTTGAGCGCCGATATACGAATACCTCGAAGCGTTCCGCAATCGGGCTGCGTCACCGTGCCATCCTGCGCAACGTCCACAAGGCGGCGAGTCAAATACCCGGCGTCGGCAGTCTTCAGAGCCGTATCGGCGAGTCCCTTTCGGGCACCGTGAGTGGAGATGAAGTATTCCAGGACCGTCAGGCCCTCCTTGAAGTTCGAGATGATCGGGTTCTCGATAATCTCTCCGGCCGAGCCAACAAGACTCTTTTGTGGCTTGGCCATCAACCCGCGCATCCCGCCCAACTGCCGGATCTGCTCCTTCGAGCCACGAGCGCCGGAGTCGGCCATCATGTAGATGGCATTGAACCCCTCTCGGTCCTTACGAAGTGTGTCAAAGAGCACCTCGGACACCTGGTTATTGGTATGCGTCCAGATGTCAATGACCTGATTGTAACGCTCGTTCTCGGTGATGAAACCCATCCCGTAGTTACCACGCGCCTTCTCGACCTTCGCCTCAGCCTCGGAGATAAGCTTCTCCTTCGCGTCCGGAACGACGATGTCAGCCAGGGAGAACGTCAAACCGCCCTCGGTGGCTCTCTCGAATCCGAGCATCTTCAACTCGTCGAGGAACTTGGCGGTGTTCGGGAAGCCGGCAGCTTTCAACACCCTGGAGATGATGCCGCGAAGGTTCTTCTTGGTAAGCACCTCGTTGATGAACCCGACGCCGCCTGGTACGATCTCGTTGAAGAGAACGCGGCCCATAGTGGTGTCGACGAACTCACCGTCGGCGCGCACCTGAATGCGACCGTGAATATGAACCATTCCCTGATCGTAGGCCTGGCGCGCTTCAACCATGCTGCCAAAACGCATGCCCTGTCCGCGCATGTCGGCGCGAGACTTGGTCAGGTAGTAGAGGCCGAGGACCATGTCCTGGGTCGGGACCGTCACGGGCCCACCGTGTGCAGGACTGAGGATGTTGTGACTGGACAACATCAGCAGCATCGCCTCCATCGTGGCATCCACGGAAAGCGGCACGTGAACCGCCATTTGGTCGCCGTCGAAGTCGGCATTGAATGCCGTACAAACCAGCGGATGAAGCTGGATGGCCTTGCCCTCGATCAGAACCGGCTGGAAGGCCTGAATTCCGAGACGGTGAAGCGTCGGCGCCCGGTTCAGCAGCACCGGCCGACCCTTGATCACCTTCTCCAGGATGTCCCAAACATCGGATGAACGACGATCGACCACCTTTTTGGCGCTCTTGACCGTTTTGACGATACCGCGCTCGATCAGCTTCCGAATGATGAACGGCTTGAAGAGTTCAACCGCCATCTCCTTGGGCAAACCGCACTGGTGCAGTTCCAGCTCCGGGCCAACCACGATGACTGATCGTCCCGAATAGTCGACGCGCTTTCCGAGCAGGTTCTGCCGGAAACGTCCCTGCTTTCCCTTGAGCATGTCAGAGAGCGACTTCAGGGCGCGATTGGAATCGCTTCGGACCGCATTCGCCTTCCGACTGTTGTCGAACAGGGAGTCTACCGCCTCTTGAAGCATGCGCTTCTCGTTCCGCAGAATGACTTCCGGCGCCTTGATATCGATCAGGCGCTTCAGGCGGTTATTCCGGATGATAACCCGCCGATAGAGATCGTTGAGATCCGAGGTGGCGAATCGACCTCCTTCGAGTGGCACGAGCGGCCGCAACTCGGGCGGAATGACCGGAATGACCCGCATCACCATCCACTCGGGACGATTCTCCTGTCGGCGGTTCGCGTCCCGGAATGCCTCCGTAACGGCCAACCTCTTCAGGGCCTCCGCCTTACGCTGCTGACTCGTCTCCGTCTTGATCTGGAAGCGAAGCTCCTGGGCGGTAACGGCAAGCTGAGACCGACTGAGCATCAACTCGATGGCACCGCCACCGATCATGGCGATGAACTTCTCGGGATCGTCGTCATCCAGGCGATTGTTGTCTTCGCGAATCTGGTACAGGATGTTGAAATACTCATCCTCGGAGAGCAATTGCTTCTCCTCAACCCCGAGCGTCGCGGAACATCCAGGCTGGACGACCACGTAGTGCTCGTAGTAGATGATCTTCTCCAGGTCCTTGGACCGGATCCCCAAGAGATGCCCGATCTTGTTCGGCAGCGTCTTGAAGTACCAGATGTGCACGACCGGCACAGACAGCGTGATGTGCCCCATCCGCTCTCGACGGACAGACTTCTGGGTCACTTCCACGCCGCAACGGTCGCAGATAATTCCCTTGTAGCGAATCCGCTTGTACTTGCCACAATGGCACTCCCAGTCCTTGACCGGACCGAAGATCTTCTCGCAGAAGAGCCCCTCCTTCTCCGGCTTGAACGACCTGTAGTTAATCGTTTCGGGCTTCAGGACCTCTCCGTATGATCGCTCGAGAATGGCCTCTGGAGAGGCGAGACTCACGGTCAGTGTGGAAAAATTCTTCTTGATCTTCTGGGTTCTCCCGTACGGCATATTGCGTTGTATCGGTCATGCCGGCGCCAGGCGCGCGGCTGCATTACAAACGAATCAGGTTCTCAGCATTCCTGCCGGTCTTACTCGAGCTTTACTTCCAATCCGAGGCCTTGCAGCTCCCGGACCAGCACGTTGAAACTCTCTGGTATGCCTGGTTCAGGCATGTTTTCTCCCTTGACGATGCACTCGTAGGCCTTCGACCGTCCCTGCACATCGTCCGACTTGTAAGTCAGCATCTCCTGCAGGACACTCGCAGCCCCGTACGCGTACAGCGCCCAGACTTCCATTTCTCCTAGCCGCTGACCACCAAACTGTGCCTTTCCACCCAACGGTTGTTGAGTGATGAGGGAGTATGGCCCGATGGAACGAGCATGGATTTTGTCTTCGACCAGATGGCTCAGCTTCAGCATATAGATGTAGCCGACCGTTGTTTTCTGATCGAAGGGCTCTCCCGTGCGACCGTCGAAAAGCTGCGCACGCCCGTCCTCAGGAAGACCGGCTTCGCGCATCTTTGCCGTCACATCTTCCATGTTTGCGCCGTCGAAGATCGGCGTAGCGTAGTTGAAGCCAAGTGTCTTGCCGGCCCAGCCTAGGAGCGTCTCGTAGATCTGTCCCAAGTTCATTCTGGAAGGCACTCCCAGCGGGTTCAGGACGATATCCACGGGAGTCCCGTCATCCAGGAACGGCATATCCTCTTGAGGCACAATGCGGGCAATCACCCCCTTGTTGCCGTGACGGCCGGCCATCTTGTCACCAACCTGAAGCTTCCGCTTCTTGGCCACGTACACCTTGGACAACTGGACGATGCCCGGAGGCAACTCGTCGCCCATCTGAACCTGATGCTTGTCGCGTTTGGCTACGCCCTGGACATCGCGATGCCTCCGTTCGTAGTTCCTCAGCAAACGCTTCAGCTTGTTGTTGAGCTTGGTATCGGCGGAGATTGGGTTTCTGGGGTCCAGGGTCAGCGGGTCCACTCCGTCGAACATTTCGCGAGTCACCTTGGCACCTTCAGGCACTACGGTGCGCCCTTCTCTGTCGATATACGCAACCGCCTTCCGGTTGGCGACGAGCCCGAGGAATTTCTTCCAGAACGTCTCGTTGAGCTCAGCCATGTTGCGCGTCAACTCCTGCTCAATTTCGGCCAAGCGCTGCTGCTCCTGCTTCTTGGACGCGGGGTCCAACTTGCGACGACTGAAGAGCTTGGTGTCGATCACGACGCCCTTCATTCCTGGAGGCGCCTTGAGCGAGGCATCCTTCACGTCTCCGGCTTTGTCACCGAAAATGGCTCGCAGCAGTTTTTCTTCCGGGGTCGGGTCCGTTTCGCCCTTGGGAGTGATCTTGCCGACGATGATATCGCCTGCTTTGACCTCGGCCCCGACACGGATAATACCGCGCTCGTCCAGGTCCTTCGTGGCCTCCTCGGAAACATTCGGGATCTCGCGGGTCAGTTCTTCTTCACCACGCTTGGTATCCCGAACCTGGAGTTCAAACTCCTCGATGTGAACCGAGGTGTAGATATCTTCCGAAACGAGGCGCTCGCTGATCACGATGGCGTCCTCGAAGTTGTAGCCACGCCACGGCATGAACGCGACTAGCACGTTCTTCCCGAGGGCCAGCTCGCCCTTATCCGTCGAGAACCCGTCCGTAAGAACTGTTCCCTGTTCGATTCGCTGGTTGACCCGGACGATAGGATGCTGGTTGATGCAGGTATCCTGGTTGGTCCTACGCCACTTCGTCAACCGATAGGTTTTGACCGGATCATCGAACGTCAACGCAGACTCCGACGGCTTCTCGTCGTAACGAATCGTGATTTTGGTCGCGTCGACATACTGGACAACCCCATCACCCGTGGCGACGATCACGGCGCGAGAGTCACGAGCCGCGCGCCCTTCCAGGCCCGTTCCGACCAGAGGCGCTTCTGCCCTCAGGAGTGGGACAGCCTGCCGCTGCATGTTGGAGCCCATGAGCGCACGGTTGGCGTCATCATGCTCCAGAAACGGAATCAAGCTGGCCGCCGGGGACACGATCTGGTTTGGACCCACATCCATGAACTGGATGTTGATGGGCTCCACGATCGGGAAATCTCCCGTGTGGCGACACTTCACATACTTGTTCGTGTAGTTCCCGGCATCGTCCATCGGGGCATTCGCCTGGGCGATAATCGCCTTGTCCTCCTCCTCCGCCGTCAGGAACTGAATCTGATCGGTGACGATTCCCTTCTTGACCACACGGTAGGGGGTCTCGATGAAACCGTAGGCGTTCACGCGAGCGTGTACACATAGCGACGAGATCAGAC
>CAYXSE010000147.1:0-9434 GCA_964466675.1 uncultured Rhodothermales bacterium
AGGTGCATCGGACGTAGCAGCTGCCCGAGCGTGTCTCCCTCCGTCCCGAAAGCTCGCAGGAATCGACCGCCCAGATCAAACACCTGAACTCGGTTGTTTCCGGCATCGCTGACGAAGACCTGGTCCCCGGAAATCGCGACGCCGATGGGCTCTAGAAACTGTCCCGGTTGCTCACCTCTGTCGCCCCAGGCATTCGTGAACTGGTAGGACACTCCTATCTCGTCCGGACCTTGGCAACCCAAGGTCACGATGGAGGCGAAGGCAAGAAAAAGGATCGTTCGTCCAGGCCAAGACATGTCTGAGTGGGGATATCTCGATGGAAGAGGAGCTTAGAACGTGATTCGTCCACTAAGCGTTGCGATAAAATCGTTCTTGAGCGCCGTACCGTTCAACTCCTGGATCACCGGAATCTGGATGGCGGCCTCCAGAATCAAACGACGAGTCACGAATTGGGCACCCGGAGCCAGAAACCACGAAGTGCCACCTGAATCCGGATTCGACGCACCGCCGTCGCGTGCCTTCCCGTTCCAAATCAAGTTGGTTTCGAGATTCAAGTAGATGAAATGCGGGAGAGCCCGCTCGAGTCGTCTGGGAAAGACCCGAGCCTTGACGGCTACGTCCAACCTTCCCACACTTCCCGGCCTGTAGTCGCCTCCCTGAGTGCCCAGCAGGTAAGAGAGGGAAGCGTCTCCCTGCCAGGCCAGGGACTGGCGCGTCACCACGAGGCCGACGTAGGGATCCCAGGTGCCGGTTCCTAACTGGAAAGGCCTCGGGAATAGACCAATCGCATCGGCACCAGAGGTGCTCCCGGTGGGCAGCTTTGCCCCTGCGAAGGGGGCGATGCGAAAGGTGAGACCCCGCCGATTGAGTTGGTACACGGTGTATCGTGCAAACAACCGGACGTCTCCGAGACCCTGGTTGTCCCGAGACACCCGTCCACCCTCGGACTTCACATCGAGGGTCTTGAACAAAACGGGGACGACTCCAAAAATTGTGAGTCTTGGAGTCGCGCCGTAGACCAGTACCCACGGCAAGGCGAGAACGTCGAGTCTGCGATCCGCGTTGGTCGGGTCTCCGGTAGACCTGGATAACTTGGTTTGCGCGCGTACGAGCAAATTTCCTCGTCCGATCGGAAGCGCTGTGTTCGTCGTGATCTGTCCGACCGCCAGACTTGGAGCGATCGCCGAGGGGAGAAACGATGCGATCAGCGCGATCGCGATGCACCAAGGACTCCAATTTGGCAAGAATCGCAATTCAGGACGAATCATCATCCCGCGTCTTCCGACGCCGGATTCAAGAACTCGATTCGCTGGGCCTCGAAACCTGCGTCCTCGATCGCTTTTGCCAGCCTATCGCTAGAAATGGTTCGACCGTCTCGCAGGATGATTTGGATTTTGCCCTCCTCCAGGAGGACAGCCAACTCGGCCACCTCTTCGAGTTTGCGGACTCGCTTTTCAATCCCATAGGCACAAAAGGGACATGCGAGTCCCCCGATTTCAACTACAACGTCGGGGCTTGAGAGGCGCTTGTCGTCCTGCGCAGCGGCTTCGACGTTCGGGAACAGGGCTACCGAGACTACGAATAGCATGAGGCCTCTGGCTACGAGAGATCGATACCAGGCGGTGGAATTGGGATGATTCATGTGAGGTGTGTGAGTACTTGCTTCTATTCTACAAAATCGGACGTGTGGCGGGATCCGGTAATTTGACGCTCTGGATAGTGGTACAGGGTTTCCTCTTGGTCGTAGTTTCACAACATACTAGACCGCGCAGCAGCTGAGCTGCTCAACCGACTTGTCAAACGTGATCGCGGCCAGTTTGATGCCCTCGGCGAGTGTGAGGTACGGGTGGAATTCACTCCGCAGGTCGGAGACCGTGATCTGGTGCCGTATCGCAAGCGCCACCTCCATGAGCAGCTCCGATCCTTCCGGGGCCAGAATCCGGGCTCCCACCAGGGTGTCGTCAGCCCGATTTCGGATGAGTTTGATGAACCCGCGCGTATCACGCGCTACGATCGCGCGAGGCACCTGATCCATGGGAAGGACGGAGACGTCGACATCCAGGCCAGCCTGCTCGGCCTGGGCTTCGTCCATCCCGACTCCTGCCAACTGAGGATCGGTGAAGACCACCCAAGGCAGGACCGAGTAATCGCGTCCGGCCCACGTCCCCATCGCGTTTCTTGCGGCGAGTCTGCCTTCGTACGCCGCCGTATAGACGAACTGGTCGGTGCCGAGCACGTCTCCCGCTCCGAATATGGTCGGGCTTGATGTTAGCAGGTTGTCATCCACCTGCAAGAAACCGCCTTCGTCGACCTCGATGCCCAAGGCCTCCAGACCCAGGTCATCCGTGTTTCCTCGGCGACCCGTCGCAAGAAAGAGGTGGCTGCCCTCGACCCCGAACGGGACACCGTCTGCCGTGGCGGAAACCGCGACCCCACCGGAGACCTTCTGGATCGACTGCATTTCCACGGAGGTGTGGATCACGATACCCTCAGCCTCAAGGTAGCCCCGAAGCGCCTCGGTCAGGTCGGGGTTCTCGTCCGGAAGAAGGTGAGAAGAGCGTTGCAAGAGGGTCACCCGTACCCCCAGTCGAGCCATCATTTGTGCATTTTCCAGGCCGACGTACCGTCCGCCGATCACGATCAGGTGCGAGGGCGCCTCTTTGAGCTCGTAAAGGTCCTCATTGGTCAGGTACGCCACGTCCTGAATCCCCTCTAGGGGGGGCACCGAAGGATGGGCACCCGAGGCGATGAGGACGTTTTTTCCGGAGTAAAACACGCCCCCCGCCTCGACAGTATGGGCATCCACAAAGCGAGCGCGATTGTTGACCCTAACGATGTTCTCGTCTCCTGAGACGATCCCGACGTACTTCTTCTCGCGAAGCTCCTCGACCAGTTCTCTGGTCTGGTTGACGATTGCCCCAAAATCTTTGACTACGCTTGAAGAGACCAGGCCGTCGAACGTGTGCGTATTGGCTCGGTAATTGGCTTCCGCCGCCCGAATCAGGGCCTTGCTTGGCACACAACCAACGTTTACGCAGGTCCCTCCTATCGGAAGCCCTTCGTTGAAGATGACCGCCTTTCCCCCGGACGAGCTGACTTCGATGGCCGCGGCAAAGGCCGCCGAACCGCCTCCGATGATGAGGAGATCATACACCGTGCTGGAGGGGCCGGTGGTATTCGAGCAGCAGGATTCAGACATAGTCCAACATCGATTTATTCTTAACCTTTTTGTTAACTACGGGGCGAATCGCGGGTTCCGACGGCAGGCTGTGGCGAGCCACCTCAGGGGGCTCTGGGAACCGACCGCCAATTGAAGCTTAACAAGACCGTTATTTAACGGATCGCTATTGTATGCCCACCAATCGAACGACAGCCTGCGTGCGACTTCACGAGCGGACCGATTTGGTCAAGAGCTTGCGTGTCGAGTCGGCGGGGAATGACTACTTGGTGGCGCTCTCCGGCTACATGTCGGCCGCGGGGAATGAAACCCGCATGCGAATCCTTTTCGCTCTCTGGAGAGCCGATCACCTTTGCGTCTGCGATCTGGCGGATATTTTCGGGATCTCCCAACCGGCCATATCAAGACACCTTAAGATTCTTCGAGAAAACGCACTCGTGTCCTCGCAGCGTGACGGTCAGACCATTTTTTACCGCGTTTGCCCGGACAACGCATTCTCTCGAGCACTCGTCGGTCTATTCGAGCAAAAAGAATTGGACCGTATCAAGCTTAGCCTTTAGTCGCCCCCTCGGGGAAGCAACCCCATGAACGTTTCGAAGAAATCCAGCGCGCCCCTCTTTGGTGCCGTAGGCCTGGGTGTACTCTCCAGCGCGTGTTGCACGCTGCCGTTTGTGGCCGTTTCCGTTGGAATCGGCGGTACTTGGGCCACCTCCTTCAGCTGGATCGAGCCCTTTAGATGGTGGATTCTCTCGGCGGCTCTGTTGACGCTCGGCTTCGCTGTATTCAAGGAAGTCCAGCGAAGTCGTCAAGTAGACTGTGATTGCGAGGGAGGAATGTCGCCGATCGCTCGGCGAGGTCTGCTGGCGATCGCAATCATCATGACGGTGGGCATGGCGATCTCTCCTGAGTTGCTTCGAGCCGATGACGCCCCGGTTTCCGTCTCATCCCAAGGCTTGGAACGCGTGGTCCTGGCGGTCGATGGCATGACCTGTGACCTGTGTACGACCACCGTCCGGATGGCGCTGGGAGATGTCGATGGTGCCACCGTCGTCGACGTGACCTATGAGCCCCCACACGCCACGGTCGACTTCGATCCCTCATCCACCGACTCGAATCAACTAGTCGCCGCGATAGAAGCGGTCGGCTACAAGGCTTCTCCGGTTTGGGAGAGTTCCGATGGGACCGATTGATTGATGGGCTAGGCGTGGGCTAGGCGCCGGTTTTGGTAGAGCCAATTTCCAGACCTGTAGTGTCCAGGCCTGGTGTGAATTTCAGGTAGCATTCAGGAGGTGTTCAGGTGACCTCAGATATATTCCCGCATGATTGCCTCCCAAAATTCAGCCGTCCGATTCCTGAGCCTAGTCGCGAAAGCGGCCCAAACTCTTTTTCGGGACCCCCGAAAGGCGCTCTTCTTAGTCAGGCGTCGTCTTTGGCCCATCGCGTACCCGATTGTGCGCCGATTCGAGATGGACGATCCACCAGGTCAGGGGGTTTTTGTCGACTGTGGCAGCAACCATGGAGAGGGTGTCGAATATTTCCGTGCGTTATATCCGCCCGATCGATTCGATTACGTTCTCTTTGAACCGAACCCTGCCTGCCTGACATCTCTTGAAAGGGTGGCAGAGAGCCTGCGATCATCCGGGGCCAAGGTCACGATTCTACAACAGGCGGTGTGGGACGTTGACGAGACGTTGACCTTGTCGATCCCCCCCTCGGAGGATGACCCCACAGCGCTCGGCTCAAGCCTGGTACTCCACAACGAAGAAAGCTTCGAAACGGTGGAGGTCGAGGCTATTGACATCGCACCCGTCCTCGAAAAACTCTACCAGGAATACGGTCACATGGTCCTGAAAATGGATATAGAGGGCGCTGAGCTCAAGGTCATCCCGAGGGTGTTCGGGATAGCGAACCATATTCGGCATCGACTAGTCTTCTACGTCGAGTTCCATTCCTACTACCAAGAGGGCAAACAAAAGCGAGATTCCCTGGCGGCAGAGCGCGAACTCATTCGGACTTTGCCGGAGAAAATAATCTTTCGGGAATGGCACTAACCAGAGTGCTAGTGACTCGTGCCTGAGGACCAGTGAACCGACACGATTTTCCATGGTCCGCCATCACGACTCAGCACCAGGGTTCCAAGGGAAATGATGTCCACCTCTCGATCCCGAAACGTCCCGTGCAATCGGCTCTCGGAGACCATCCAGGCCGCGTCTCCGCTAACGGTGACTTTCTGAGAGATGGGCTCCCGGGTCATTGCACCTATGAAAGCGGCGTCCCCGTTAAAATGCCCAGACAAATAGACATCCCTCGTCTCAATATTGCCGCCCTCGGCGATGATCACGTTTTCGCTTAGCACAGATGCGGCCATCGTGGAGTCGTGAGTTGCAACGGCCTCGGAAAAGCGATCGGCGATTGCGACCACGGCAGCCTCCTCGTCAACGGTCGAGACTTCCATCGAGGCAACCGGCGGAGGCGGAGGCGCCTGCTCCTGGGCACATCCAAGAAACACAACGGAGGCTAGAAGGAATAGGAAGGAAGAAAACTTCATTGGAGGGGAGTTTTTGACATGGTACTTCCGCCAGGATGCGGCCGCGACGGAATATAAGACCAGGCGCTCAAGTGTCCTGATTCTCGAACGCTCAGGTATCTATCTGGTCTCGCCGCAGGTCACTTGCCGTTGCGCGTTCAGCCACTTTGCCCGCGGGATGGTTGTACCAGCCAGGATCGTCATAGCTGTCAAGGTCCCGCCGCACCTTAAAGATAGTGAACATCCCACCCATCGTAATGTAGTCGAAGGGCCCGTGGGCGCCTACCATGGGGATGCTGTTTTCGGGAACCGCCATGCCCATGGTGGCCATTTCGCCCATGCCATCCTGTCCCATCGTCATGTATGCCGGCAGGAGTGAGCGAACTTTGGAGTCCAGGCCGCCCGGCTCAACGCCAATCATGTTGGGAAATTGGTGGCCCATCTGATTCATGACATGGTGGGTCATGTGGCAATGCATCGCCCAGTCGCCGGGCTCGCTGGCGATAAATTCTACATCTCGCGTGGTCCCGACGGGAACCAGGACTGTGGTTTCTGGCCACTGGGCAGAAATCGGGATATGGCCGCCATCGGTCGCGGTAATCTTGAAGTAGTGACCGTGGAGGTGGATGGGATGGTGATCCATCGCGCTGAGATTTCCGATCCGCATGCGTACCCGGTCGCCCTGCTTGGCAATCATCGGAACTGTGCCGGGGTAACACTGGGCGTTCATTGTCAAGACATTGAAATCGCTCATCTCGTTCGGGTTCGGCCTGTAGGTCCCCGGATCGATCCGCCACTCGCTCAACATGATGGCAAAATCCCGATCCACGTGATGGCTAGGGGAGGGCCGACGCGGGTGGATGATGAACATTCCCATTAGACCCATGGCCATCTGGGTCATCTCGTCGTGGTGGGAGTGATACATGAACGTGCCGTGCTGTCTCAGCGTCCACTCGTACTTGAAGGTCTCGCCAGGATGGATGACGCTCTGATTGAGGCCACCGACTCCGTCCATGCCATTGGGAAGAAACAGGCCGTGCCAGTGAATAGACGTAGGCGCTATCAGCCGATTCGTGACATAGATCCGTATGTGATCGCCCTCGACCGCTTCAATGGTCGGCCCATGAACCTGGCCATTGTAGCCCCAACACTTCGCCCTAAGCCCCGGCGCGAACTGATGCCACAGTTCCTCTGCGGTCAAATGAAAGACCTTAGCCCCATCGACGATCTCAAACGGGAGAGAACTCCCCCCCGGAGTTATTACGGGAGTATAGTCGCGGCCCGGAACACCCGGTCTCAGGGCGGCCTGTGCTAGGTTTCCCGAGTAATCCGACTCCCAGTCGTGGCGATCCGGATCTACAGCGGAATCATGGGCTTGACTGGGGCGAGAAACCAGTGAACCACCAAGGACGGCGGCTCCAGTCGTAAGTGCCTTTCGGCGTGTAATTTTCATGTCACCCACCTCCCTCGGAGATCCCTGATACCCGCCCCTGAAGAATAAGATCGAGGTCGGTGCGCGCTACCCAATACGCATGGAGCGCCTGGATGTACTGTCGACCAGTCTCAATCTCCTGCCGCTTGGCATCGAGCAATTGAAAAACTCCGATCTGCATGGCGTTGTAAAACAGTTGTGTCTCCTGAGTGATGCGGCCCTGTAGCGGAAGAACCACGTTCTTGTAGTGTTCGGCTACGTCTCGGGCCGATTCAAGTCGTCGACGGGCTGCGCGAACCGTCGATCGAATTTCTATGGCTAGCGCGACGTAGTTGGCTTGCCGGCGTCGAAGTTCCGCCTGAACCGCCGCAATTTTCGCCTGCCCCTGGTCAAATATTGGCAGAGTTATAGCTCCTTCCGGTCCTATGCTCCAATCAGAGTCTTCGCGCTCCCCAACCGAGCCAAGCTCCAGGGACGGGACCAGAGCCACTTTTTTTGTCAAGCCAAGGAGTTGGCCGATGGTCTCAATTCCTTGCCTTGCCTCCCTGAGGTCGAGACTGGATGAGATTGCCCGGTTCTCCAGGTTTTCCATGTCCAACGGCTGCGCTGGGATCACGGGCAGCCGAGACGCCAGAGTCCATTGCGTATCATCTCCCCATAGCCCCATGAGGGCATTCAGGTGTTCGCGGCCCTCTACCACGGCAACATCGGCGGCTGCAAGGTCTAGACGCGCCTGTTCGTACATGGCCTGCTGATAGTTCAGGTCCAGGTCCGTGATATTGCCCGCCTCGTGCATTCTTTTCGAAGCGTCATACGCGGCTTCGGTCGCCAGCACCACCTCCACTAACATTTCCGACAACTGCAGGTTTGCCTGAGTCCCGTAGAATTCGGCCCTGGTCTGACCACTAAAATCCAGCGCGGCGCCGGCAACCCTCAACTTCGCCGCCTCAAAAGCCGAGTTCGCTACGGCCTTTCGCAAGGGCCTGTAGAAAATGTCGATGAAATCGGTCACGACGGACAACGCGAGGTCAGCAGCCCCTCCCGACACTGGAAACGTCGCATCGCCACCGAGAACGGGATTGTGCAAGAGGCCAGCCTGGACCACATCAGCCTGAGCAACTCCCAGGTCCTCGTAGATGGCTTGGAGACGCCGATTGTTTAGGAGGGAAATCTGGACTGCGCCATCCACCGTGAGCGGCTCCTTCAATCGCTTTTGAATCGCCGCAGCCACCTCCGCGTCTTCTGGCGCTCCTCGATACCATTGAACCTGTTGCCCAATACGGCTGCTCACCTCCTCACGCACTTCAGAGAAGTCGGCGTCCCGCGGGACGCTTGCGCATCCGACTAGTCCGCTAAACAGTAATAGAATGAATCCCGTCCCAACGAATCCCCGGCTCATCGCAGTCCTCCGGGACCGGGGTGTTGCTCCTCTTCCTTTCCAGGACGTCGATTCGTGTCCATCTCTGTCGATTGTTCATAACCATCTGGAACACCGGTGGCCTCGATCAACCTCTCTATACCACCCTGCAAGACACCGTATGCAGCTCGGGCGCCGTTTAAGTCTGTGAGTCGACTCAGGGCGAGAGCCATTCCACGTATCGTGCTGACTTCCGTCTTGTGTTGAGGCCAGATGTCCTGGTTGTTGGGAAATTCGACTTTGAGAAGATCATCAAGAGCCATGCCGAGTGCCCGAGCCTCCTCCGCCACACCCGTCAATTCCCCTGCCAGAAGTTGATTTTTGATGGCTGTGCTTGACTCGATGAGTCGCTTCAGAGGGGCGACGGCCGCCTCAGGGAGGGCGCCTGGTTCCATCATCTGTGTGTCGTCTCCCATGCCCCCATGGCCCATGGCCGCATGGTTCATGCCCGCCATCTCACTCGCTTGCGGAGAGACAATGACGCCCTCCGACCCTTCGGAGGCGAGAGTATTCATCGAACTCCTGTCAGGCGCCTGGCCCCCCTCCGGGCTGGCCGGGTGATCTACGGTGAGCGGAGCTTGTACGAACGCTGGCGCACAACCGGCGACGACGACGATCAAAAATAGAGACCGGCCTAGGAGGCCCCAATTGATTCGCATGCGACTCTCCTTTGACATTGGAATTCCTCCCCACCGCAACGCGGCCTTGAGTGGCAGCCAGCGGATTGGGGCGAAGAGGTCCGAAAGAAGGTAGTGCCAATAGGCCGTTACTCAACTACGAGGACGGCCACCATGCGGGCAGCGTGGTGACCAGGCTGAAAGCAGCCAATGGTCCACGTTCCCCTTTTGATGTCCGGCAGGGTAAATCGCATAAGCCCCTG
>CAYXSE010000148.1:0-3093 GCA_964466675.1 uncultured Rhodothermales bacterium
CCGTTCACGAGCAGACTGACCTCACGGCCGAGTACGTCGTAGACCGCCAGCCTCGCGTTACCCGACTCGGGCAGAGCGAAGCCGATGGTCGTAACCGGATTGAACGGGTTCGGGTAGTTTTGATTGAGCGAGAAGCCGTCAGGCAGAACATCTTCGACGGTCCCTTCATCATCGATTCCCGTTGCCGTTGCCGGGGAAGTCGCCATCTGGAAGGAGACGAGCCCGCCGGTCAGGGAGTTCGCATAGACCAGCCCCGACTCGCTGACGGCCAAGAAACTGACCTGGTCTTCACGCAGCTGGAACTGCTCGAAGTCCGGTGGCCAGGCCTGAGTCGGGTTCGTGTTGACGAACACCCCAGTGCCCCAGGTAGCCGCGTAGAGGTTGCCCATCATGTCGAACGCGAGGTCGCGCACTTCCGGCCGGCCGTCCCACGAGGGGTAGCTCGGATTCACGATGTTGGCGTTCACGAACTTCCAGACGTCTGGGTTGGGATCGTTGGGCAGCGGCGTATCCAGGCGATAAACACCTTTCCCCGTTCCGGCGAACAGAGTCCTCATGTCCGGATCGAATTCCAGATCGAAGATGTGCCCGGCGCGGTTGGCCAGAAGCATGCTATTGCCGTGGAGCTCCTGCCATGTGAATCCGTAGTCCGAGGACACGAACACGCCGTTGCCAAAGGTACCGGCGTAGACCACACCCGGCTCCATGGGGTGAGCAATCAAAGACCAGGGCGTATCGGAAGCAACACCCGGGAGCGAGCTCACCTGCTGCCAGACGGTTCCACCATCCAGCGAGCGAAAGACCAGCCCGCTGTTGGCCGAGATATAGATGAAGCCGTCCACATCCTGCGTGATGGCGTATACGGCCACCCATCCCGCGGTCCCGGGACCCAGATTCGGCTCGGCCGCATGCCAGGTCAGCCCGCCATTGTCGCTGAAGTAGAGACCCGCCCACCCCCAGGATGAGAGCCAGACGCGGTCATCAGTATTGTCGCCGGGAGTGCCGCGGTCGTCCAGATGCAGGTCTGTCACGACGAGCGGATACGGCAGGCCATCGTCGCACGGACGCCAGCGGTTGCCGAGGCCAACGATGTTGTAGTCTTCATAGTAGAGGTCACCGGTCATCGGATTCGTCGTATCAGGGATACGGCACAGCACAGAGGCGTCGATACCCGGAGTACCTTGGTACAGCCCGACGATCATGCGTTCCAGCTGCACATCGCTTCCCAGGCCCATGTTGGGACCGATAGGGCCCAAGTTGGACTTGTAGAAGAGCGATGCCTGGGCGACGGCCTTCTTCGGGAATGCGAACGTTGGCTTGATTTCGCCGAGCTCGTCGGCGTTGTTCCAGCGCTCATGGTCCGTGGTGAATGCGGTTACTTGCTGGACGTCTAGCGGCCCGGGAATGTGGGTATTCACCACAGCTTTGGCTTGGAATGTTGCCATATCGCCTGGCAGGAGACGGTTGATCACCCAGTCTGCGCGATTCGGATCATTGGGACCCGTCTTGCTGTCGAACCATACCGGAGCCACATCGGCGAGCATGCCGACCGCAGGCGTTCCGCCGGCGTAGACCGAGAGGTCTTCGTCCAGGATGTCCGGGACAGAGACACACTGTGCCTTGTCATGACCGAGGTTGATCACCTTGACGGTGACATCCACTACATCGCCAGGATAGAGCATTTTCCACTCTGGGTCCACGATCACAGCAATGGACAGGTCTGCCTTGTAGTCGGCCAGGGCCTCGATCCCGGTGTAGGGAATATCACCGAAGTAGGTGTACGGGCTGAAGGTCACCGTGCCCATTCCGCCGTTTATCTCGCCGAGGCTCGAAATCACACTCTGCCAATCCTGCCGGATGTCGAGCACATCTCCGTAGCACATGAGCGGGTGATCGCCTTGCACGCTGAGCGAGTACAGATCCTTCTTGACCGGGGTCACGAGGATGTAGTCCGCGTCATCGTTGCCGGCAAGTAGCACCGATTCGAAGTCTTCCCAAGGATTGTTTGCCTGTTGCAGACCGAGCTTGTGGTCCAAGCCCTTGAAGTCGATGGTGTCCTCACCGGTGCCTGCCATAACTTCTATGGAGCGCGTCGGTCCGAGGAACAAGACCTCTTCAGCCTGATCGGAGTCGATGAATGAGTACCCATCGCCGTAGTATTCGTCGTCCCGGATCACGATGTCTTCCGTGCCGCCATTGAAGGCGAAGACGCGGTCCACCGGATTGATATTGTCGATGATCGGGTCGAGTCCGGTGTAGAAGAGCGTGCGTAGCGCTCCACTGCCGAACGTCAGATCGATCGATCCGTCGTTGGGACCGTTGAAGAGGTGCTTCACCCGGAGGAACTGCGCCGGAGGCGTTGCGCCCCGTTCGCCGAGTTCCAGAGTGTCCTGGCCGTCTCCAAGCATCGCCATGAGCGTTCCCGAGGGGATTGCGCCTGGCTGAACGAAGAGGTAGTCATCGGCTTTCGTCCCCATCACCGTGAGTCGGCCAATGTCTCCAATCAATGCGACGAAGAGACTGTCCTGGTCCTTGTTGCGGACGGCGAGTCGATCTACGAGCTGACCGAGACCGAGGTCTTCGGCGACAACCGATCCAAGCTGACCGTCTGATTTCACGATAAGGTCGGTGCCTGTTGGGAGGAGGTAGACGAAGTAGTCTTCCACTTCCCCACCCGACTTCGCCTTTCCGCTCGGAACGTTGCACTCATCAGGCTTCGCGCAGATGCGGAAGCGGATCATGACATTCCTCTCCACGGGTCCGATATCCGGCAGATTGAAGGACACGAGGTTGTCACCTGGATTAACCCAGAGGTCATTCACGACGTGCTCCATGCCGGTGCCGAACAGTTCGTCGTTCAAAGTGTCGTTGAAATCCAGGAAGACGTTGAGGTAACCGCCTGTATTGCCGGCCACCTCGGCGACCAGCGAATTCAAGGCCGAACTGTACAGCGCGTCCTTGCCGTGGGCATCACGGATCAGGAAGGTGATGCCGTCATCATCGTCCCCGTTGCCGTCGAAACCGCCGTCGGTGTCGTCACCTGTCGCGTCCGCGTTGGGCTGTCCGTCGGGATCCGAGTCGATCATTTCGCCA
>CAYXSE010000148.1:3108-9402 GCA_964466675.1 uncultured Rhodothermales bacterium
GCCAAGGAACAGCGTCGTGATCGGATGCCGCGCGGGATCACTTCCTACCGTTTGGCCGCCCATGGTCGGGGCATCGCCGAAGTCTAGTGACTGGATCTCCACAGCATAGTCTTCGACTTCACCGTCTTCCGACATTCCCACATAGGCGTTGCATTCCATGTTGTTGGAGCAAATGCGGAGCCGCATGAAGGTCTGCTTGGTGTTGACCGACGTGGGTAGTACCGGGATGGTCGCAGTGGCGTTGGCCACGGATCCGGTCTGAGGCAGCACCTGGTTGTGGATCGGGTGCTCTCCCCAATCGTCCCAGTCTCCATCGTCGTTGAAGTCCACCCAAATATTCAGCAGCGCATCGCCGTCGGGAGCGACATACGGGATAGTCAGATCATGATCGGCTCCCGCGATGAAGACAACCGGATCTGGAAGGGCATCCTCGTCGTCGGGCTGTCCGTCCAGTTCATCGTCTCCGAGGCCATCTTCGGAAGGCACGCCATCGTTGTCGACGTCGACCACCTCGCCAAGCAGGGGCCCCGTTTCAATCAGGCGGTGCCGAGCACCGTTGTCTTCAATGAGCGTCTTGTACGGAGCAGGTGCGTCACCCAGATCCAACTTGACTACCACGGCCATCGCCATGTCGTTGTGGAGGTTCGTATCGAACTGGTCCAGTTGGAGCAGCATCGCCGTGTTCTTCAGGTCCTGCTTGAGGTCGCAGAAGAACTTGATGCGGAGCTCGCGGGTCTCGCCACGAAGAAGCTTGTTGATTTTCCAGATGGCGGTATGCTCTTCGCCATCCAAGTCGGACTGGGTAGGCGGAGTGAACGCGAACTGCTCATCGTCCAGATTCCAGTAAGCCCGGTCGAAGGTCATGACGTTCGGATCATAGAGGTCCTTGATCTGAATCCATGTGGCCGGATCGGGGCCAAGATTCTTGACGCGGATCACATACTCGACAACACCCTGCGCGATGTTTGCTTCGAAGTAGACCACCTCCTTCTCAATCTGGAGATCTGCGTTACCGATCCCAATCCAGGTGTCCTGGACGTAACCCTGTGGAGTGGCATCGTGCGCGGTGCCGTCGTCTATGACCTTGGCCTTGAGGGAGAAGTCATCTCCGCATACCGCTTTCCCTTTGATGGTCACCCACTCGGTATCGAAGATATTGTCGTGCGGCCCACTGGGTTTGTTCAGCGACAATTTCCAGACTACTGGAAGGGGCTCCCAATTGACTCCATCGAGCAGAGTCAACGTGCCATCGATGTCGTCAAACGGATTGACTGGCTGTGGCGATCGGTTCGGCGGGAAGGAGTAAGGGTCATCTGATTCGACGAACTCGAAACATCCGTGAGGGTCGAGTAGCTCAATCTGGACCTTGATGTCCCGGCTGCGGTCAGGCCCAAGATTGGTGAGCTTGACCCGGAAGTCCCGCTGCATGTCCCTTTTTGATTCTGGGAACCGGACGTATTCGAAAACGACTTTGTCTTCAAGAAGGAACGGGTTGCCGATATTGACCGGGCGATCGGATTCTCCTGTTTGCACGTGAATGACGCCCGCGTCGTCGATCGGCAGAGGCCCGGGGATCGAGAATGTGGGAGCACCATATGTGTCGACGTCGAAGTTCTCGAGCGTGACCCACGGGAAGTACTCACCGCTGACTAGCGCACCCGATCCGAGGGCATCCGTTAGCGTCGGCTCTTCAAGTGTTCCTGTAAGCTCTATGTCTGCCCCGGCAAAGAAGTTTGACTGAATCTCACCCGTGTCGAGATCCAGGTACTCGCCGATGTGCAAATCCGCGAATCGCGTGTTCGTGGCCTGCACCATGAGATTCAGATCTGCCTCCGGATTGTGTACCTCAGCCACAGCCGGGCCGTTGTTGCTCGGATCTGGATCGATTGCGCCGATGATCTCGGTGATTCGTGCGTTTCCGGTAAACCAGAACTTGTCGCTGCAGGTAACCTTCCCCTTCACGGTAAAGGTTTGCATGTCGAAGATCCAATCATTGCCGTTCGGGGTGGGCGCTCCCAGAGAGGCTCCCCATTTGTTCGGCAAATAGAACCCGTATGGAACGGCCTGTCCGTCTACCTCAGTAACTTCGAAGCATTGCTCCGTGTCATAGGTATCGAACCAGACCCACACGGTCGGCGCTGCATCTGGGCCGAAGTTGGTAGCCTTTAGGGTAAAGGTTACCTCCTCGCCGGGCTGCGGCCGTTCACGGTCTACCTCAATTTCGATGCCCACATCGGCCTGCTTCTGATAATGCTGGCCAAGGACGGTGTCCGCGGTCAGGATCAGGGTCAGGAAGACCGAGATGAGGAACGACAGGGCTGGGACGATCCAGCTCGGAGAAGATGACCGTTTGGTTCCAGGCCCAACAGGACGGCCGAACTGGTCAATCTGGGCTCCCGGGCGGGATAACCCCCGGGGCGTGTTCACAGCATACATAGCAGCAGACGGTATTCCGTATTTATCAGTGCGCGATAGATGGGGCGCCCATGCGCGATCCATCAGTCACCCACAACGGGTACGTCTTGGCTGTTTTCGCTGCGTGTCTGTGAGACGCAACGATTCGTCGTATGTGTCATTTTCGGACGTCCGCGGATCGCGGATGGCCGATTTGCGGCGTCCGTGATGTGCGAATCGGACGTCCGGGACGAGATCCGCCGAGGCGGATTCGTTTCCTTAGGTGCCTACCTCATAAAGACCGTCATCGCCAAGGCGCCCATCGTCATGAATGCTATCAATAGGTCGCGCAGGTGCAGTTTGGCTGCTTCCTGCCGCTCTTTGTCCTTGATGTAGGCTGATTCAATCATCTTATTTTGGGGGCGAAGGAGCTAGGAATACGGCGATGATTAGTAGAATGGTACCGATCACGGCCATGACCGTATCCAGAATGGGGATACCGTCGGCTTCGCTTCTTTTAGGTTTCTGGAGACCTTCTGGCAGTGACATTTCTCATTTCCTAAATGGAGAACAGGGAACGTTCCACAGCCAGGAAGGCGGGAATGACCAGCATGGCCATGAGAAGTGTGACCGTCAGAAGGTCGGCGATGTTGATTTTTCGCTTGCTCATCGTCGTAGTATTCGTGTCTTATAGGCGTTCGGAAAGGCGGATTACAGCTACTGAGAACGTCTATTCTGGCCGTTATTCGTCCTATTGTCTGATTTGTGCTCCGATTATTCCGGGCTCATGACCGGAAATTGTTGTACCCAGCGAAACGCCCCTGCCCGCCAAAAAGGCTAGCAGGGGCGTCGTGGTATTCAGGCCGACGGATAGAATCCGCGTGTTGGTGTTCGATGCAAAGACATCTCACGGGTTAATAAACTCGGCCCGTGCCCGGAGGCACTATTTCATGAGTACAAGTTGTTTGGTAAAGGCGCCCGTCGCGGTGTCCAGACGGTAGATGTAGGTTCCACTCGGGAGCCCGAGCGCGTCGAACTGCACCCGGTGCTGACCCGCGGAGAGCGTACCCGACGCCAGAAGGGCTACTTCCCTTCCGAGAACATCGAAGACGGCCAGTCTTACCGGTCCTGTCTCCGGCAGCGCAAACGTTATGGTGGTTACCGGATTGAAGGGGTTCGGGTAGTTTTGACTCAATGCGTACCCCGTCGGAATGGCTTCTTCCGCCTTTGGTCCGGTGTCCGTTGCAACGGAGGCGGGCTCAAGCAGACTGATACCGAACTCGTTCGTGCCGATCAGAACCGTTCCGTCAGGCTTGGCCAGGATCATGGAAACCTGTCCTTCACGAAGCGCGAGTGGCGCAAAACCGGCGCCCGCCAGCGGGTCCTCGTTGATGAAGGCGCCGAGGCCCCAGCTACCGATGAGGAGATCTTCATCGGCATCAACGGAGGCAATCATGAAGGTGAGCACCCGGATCTCCGGGACGACTATGTCGCCGTTGTCCAGGGTGACATTCACCGCGAGCTGGCTCCAAGTCCCGGTCGGCACACCGGCGGCGTCGAGAGGAATCCGCCATACGCCCTTGCCTGTTCCTGCGAAGAGGAATCCATCGCCGTCCGGCGAAAAGGCCATATCGAATACGTGTCCGGCGAAGTCATCCCCCGAGCCGTCGATGTCCAGCAAGCCCTCGTTGACGACAGTGCCGCCCAGAGGCGCCCAAGTGAAGCCAAAGTCGGTGGTCACATAGAGCCCCCGGCCGAAGGTGCCTGCGTAGATGGTGCCTGCAACGGTGGGATGAGCCTCAAGCGACCAAGGTGTGTCGGCGCTCGCTGCTGGGAGCGAGGATATCTGCTGCCAGGAACTCCCGTCGTTGAAGGACCGGAAGACAAGGCCGGCGTTGGCCGAGATGTACAGGACCGAGCCCGCATCCTTGGTGATCGTGTAGACGTTTTGCCATCCACCCTTTATCGTGATGGTTGGCTCGGCGGCCGTGAAGGTCTCGCCGTAGTCATCCGAATAGTAGAGGCCCGCTGATCCCCAGGAGGCCAGCCACAAGCGGTCGTCGGTAACGTCGCCAGGTGTGCCTCGGTCGTCCACCATGAGATCGGTGACATGAAGCGGATAGGGCAGGTTCTCGCCGCAAGGCCGCCAGTGGTCGCCCACTCCCGGCTGCGTGAAGAACACACCATCCGGATCAGGAATCCGGCAAAGCACCGCCGTCGTGAACCCGGGTGAGCCCTGGAAGAGACCCCCGACGAGGCGTTCCAGCCCCGAAGGCAGCTCCATATACGCGGCAGAGATCGCCGTGGCCTTCACCGGGAAGCGCAACATCGGCAGAATTTCAAGCGATGCAGTCGCGATGTTGTTCGTCAGGTCCGGGTCGATGGACAGGACAGCCGTCGGTGCGGTGGCGTCGATGGTCGTAGAGACGGTTGCCGGCACGATCGTGTCCAGCACACCCCTAAACGTGAGCGTAGCCGAATCGCCAGAAAGAATCCGAGCGACTTCCCAGGTACTGGGGGCGAAAGATCCGGATGCAAAGAGTGGGTAGACTTCGGTTGGGAACCCTGGCAGGACGTTCAGGATGGAAGGCAGCGTGATCTCCGAATCGATGCACGTCGCTTCGTCGCCGCCCAGGTTGGTGACCGTGAACGTCACCTCGCGCTCATCCGCCGGATAGCCCATGGGGTTATTCCAGGACACCGCCACGTCGATATCGGTCTCGGCGTCGAGCCGGACCTCAATCCCTGTGAAATTGACCGTGATCGTGGGCGCGTCGAAGGCCCAATTTCCGGTGCCAGCCGCAACCACGGTCTGTGTCGCACCCGTGACTCCGGTGAGATCGAGATCGAGAATATCTCCATCGCAGGTCGTTGGAGAACCACCGTCTACAAGCATTCCATAGTCTGCGGTCGGGGTGATGTTGAACAGGTCGTTGCCCGCTTCCCCGTTGATGATGATCGTAGCGGGCACATCGGGGGTATCGAGAGACGTGAAATTGATGGTGTCATCGCCCGCACCGAGATGGACAATCAGATTGTCCGTCGGCGTGGTAAAGGCCACAGATTCTCCGCACGCGGCACAATCGATGAAGGAAATACCGTTGCCGGCGGCACCATCGCCGTCATCGTTCAGGTCTACGACGTTGGCCATTGCGTTGAACTGGAACTCGGCATCTGCCAAGGTCAGCGTCACAATCAGCGGCTCAATGTTGTCGTAATCGAGGAGGAGGAATCCGTCGATGAACACGTCGCCGCTTGGCTCATCGAAATGCTCACTGAGGAGGTCGTAAGTCCCGCCACCCGAGCTCTCGATGGTGGCCATGTCCGCATCGTCGCCCCCGTCAAAAGTGACCGTGGCAGTTGGGGCCAATCCGGCCAGGTCTATGATCAGATGATCGTCCCCGAGGCCGCCGTTGACGGTGATCGGAATACCCGGGTCGCCACCAGTGTAGTCGATGACCATGGTGTCATTTCCACCCGTCATCGAAATTTCGAGGCTGTTGAGCGTCGCCGAGGGAACAGAGAACAGAACCGTCGGCCCGTTCGTGTCGGTCAGAATCAGGCTGCCACCGGCCGTCGTTATGGTGAACGGGCCAACCAGTGCATCTGGCAGGTCCAGCACGACGTCCGCGCCCGAGGCGTCAACGATGTCGAACGCATGGTCCTCTACCTCGCCATCCGCGGCGATGCCGGTCGGGATGTCGCAGTCTGAAACTCCGGAGCAATAGCGGAACCGTGCGAAATAGGTCGCGGCCGGAGTCCCAGCAGGGACGGTAAACGTCTCAACCGTCGTAGACGTGGTCCTGGCGTCGTCGGTGAAAACCTGATCACCGCCGTCGAAGGCGCCGTCGTTGCCAAGATCTATCCATCCGTTTAGGTTGCCTGCGCCCGTCACCTGAA
>CAYXSE010000149.1:0-8364 GCA_964466675.1 uncultured Rhodothermales bacterium
CCGATTTTTGAAATGGTGGACCGAGCGCTCGACCTCAGCCTGCAAGCGGTCCGAGAGACCCAGGATCGCATGCGGCAGCAGACTCAGGAAGCGACCTCCGCAGCAGGAAGGTCCATCGACGAGGATTCACGACAGCTAAAGACCAGACTTGACAGCCAGAACGAGCTTTCCGAAGAGATATTCCAGTTCTTCGTCACCGAATTTCCGCGTGAAAACACCGAGCCCGTCCTGCTCGCGACCCTTCGCCAATACCCCGGATCCGGTCGCTTGCACTATCTGGTGGGGCAGTTTTACCTCACGCAGGACGAGCCGGCAGCGGCCCTGCGACAGTTCCAGGAAGCCACCCGGTTCGCGCCCGAATTGCGTGAAGCACATCTGGCGCAAGGGCTCTACTACGCCACCACTCAAGAGATTATGCGCGCCATCCAGGCGTATGAGCGCGCGTTATCGCTCGACCCGGTAGCCGGGGATACCTACGCCGCGTTGATCCCGCTCTATCGCTCGCAGAACGCGTTAGACCGACTCATCGATCGATGGCAGGCCCGGTTCCGAGCATCCCCAGAGAACATCACGCTCCGGGAACACCTGATCGAAGCCCTCCACAAGGCGGGGCGCCTGGAAGAAGCACGGGAAATCGTCCTCAATTGATTCTTCTCAACCCCTCCCGAAAGCGAAAACCCCGAACGCGCCACGCAGGCTCACGTCCAGATGGTGCGCGAGAGAGGAGCGGATGCCGCCCATATTGTGCCCGCGCGCTGTGCGTTACCTTGAAAACATGCATCGCGGCGAGACATCCAAACCGTCCCCTGAACTGGAAACGATAGGGCAGACCTTGGCTGGGCTCCCGTTTGTGCGCGTCGGACTGGTATTTGGCTCCCTGGCCGCCGGACAGGCGACGGCGGACAGCGATGCGGATGTCGGTGTCGCCGCCGAAGGCCCCCTCACCGCAGATCAGCGTCAAGCCGTGATCGAAGCGCTGGGCGTCGCCACGGGCAGGCCGGTCGATCTGGTCGATTTGCTTGCGGACGGGGGGAGCGTGCTGGCCCAGGCGATAACGAAGGGTGTGCTCGTGCACTGTCTCGATCGGGACCTCTGGGGGCGCGTGGTGAACCGCATGCTCGCGCACGAGACGGATTTCATGCCGATATACCGGCGAATACTACAGGAGCGGCGGGACGCATGGATCGGGTAGTGATAGACGGGAAGTTGGAGAGCCTGCGACGGTGCGTTTCACGCATCCAGAGCCGGCTACCCGATTCCGTGGATAGCCTGACCCATGACATCGATAGTCAGGACATTCTGGCGGTAAACCTAGTGCGTGCCGTTCAGCTCTGCGTGGACCTTGCGGGACACCTCGCCTCATCCTTCGCCGAGGCGCCCCCGCCGGCCACCATGGGCCAGGCGTTCGATGTCCTGGCAGGCGGGCAGGTGATATCGGCAGAGTTGGCGCGGTCCATGAAGGCGGCGGTCGGATTCCGCAACGTCGCCGTGCATGCCTACCAGCAGCTGGATCTGGACATCCTGTTTGCCATTGTCACGGAGCGGTTGGGCGATTTTGCAGCCTTCGCGGCAGCCGTTGTGCAGTTCGTGGAGACCGATTAGGTCGTGGCGCCCCAGTAGCGGGGTGACAGAACGCTCGAGGCAGATTGCCCTTCTTTGCCCTCGCCGCGGCCGCGGCGGTTTGGGTCCGGACCACCCCCCATACTTCGCCCGGCCGAAACCTTCCCAACTCAAACTGCCCGCTATCGGGCACCAACCAAACGCAGACCATGAGCAAGCCGGGCAGGCTGGGATACGGGTCTGTCAGCGACGATGCCCGCGCCGCGCTCGCCACTCTGGGTGCCGTCCATTTTTCGAATTTTGCCGGGTTCGAGCGCTAGAGCGGATCCTGCCTGGTTTGCGACCTAGGGATCCCGGAACTGGAACCTCAGCCCCGCACGAAAGCGAAAATCGCCCAGCGCCGCCGCCGCACGGTATTCGCCCTCCAAGAACGGGTGGATCCGGCGGCCTAGGAGGAATCCCAGGTAGGTGCCCGCTACCACGATGCCAGTACTTGTCTTTGTGTTCTCAGTCACTGTCCGCGCGTACCCAACGCCCGCATACGGCCTGATTAAGTAGAGAGAAGGCAGGTTGACCCGGCTGTCGAGACGGACGTCCCAAGAATCGGACGAATTTTCGGGCGTGACGTAGTAGCCGCCCGACACCACCAGCTCCAGCGCGTAGTTGTAGAACGCGAAATGTAGGGCCGCGCCGGGGCCATACACCGGCCGCTTCTCGAAGCGCTGGGCGAAGAGCGCTCCGTCGACGAACATCTGGGCGGAGGCGGGTGCCACCGACAGGGCGATGGCGATCAAGGCGGCGGCCAGGGCTTATCGTGGCAAACGTTGGGCCAATGCGGAGATTCGCATTCGGGGATGGTTGGCTTTAGAAGGTCTCGGTGGCGGTCGAAATATAGGCCGTCCGGCCTAATGGTAAGAAACGGCTACTTGGACTCCGGAGCGCTGGCGGTGCACTGGTGGTGAGTCACCCCACTTGGACCTGTGAAGGCGCTAAATTGTCGCCCAGCGGGCTCCTTCCGCCTCTCTCAGCGTTCGGGGGCTCCGGCAAAGCAGTATTCGGTGATTCGAGTCGATGGACATCCTTTCGGTAGTGGGCGCTCGCCCCAACTTCGTCAAAATCGGCCCGATCGCGGCGGCATTTTCGAATCGACCAGGTGTCTCCCACCGGGTTGTCCACACAGGTCAGCACTACTCGCCGGAGATGAGCGACATCTTCTTTCGGCAGCTTGAACTCCCGCAGCCGGACTCCTACCTGCAGGTCGGAAGCGGGTCGCAGGCCAAGCAGACGGCCCAGATCATGTCGGCGTTCGAGGATTACGTTCTGGCCAAGCCTCCGGACGTGGTTCTGGTAGTGGGCGATGTTAATTCGACGCTCGCCTGCTCCCTGGTCTGCTCCAAGTTGCACATTCCGATCGTGCACGTCGAGGCCGGGCTGCGGTCGGGCGATCGCTCAATGCCGGAGGAGATCAATCGCCTCGTGACTGACGCAATCTCGGACCTGCTTTTGGTGTCCGAGCCTGACGGACTGACCAACCTGAGAGCAGAGGGTGTGCCGGAGGAGAAGGTGCAGTTTGTTGGCAACGTCATGATCGATACGCTGGTTCGACTGAAGGATCGCGCCATGCGGGAGCAGATTCTGGACGAACTCGGAGTCGAACAAGGCAAGTATGTACTGGCCACGCTCCACCGCCCCGCCACGGTTGACACCCACGAAGGCCTGGCGGCGGTCCTGGACATTGTCGACCGCATCGGCGACGTGCCGGTCATATTTCCCGTGCACCCTCGCACTCGGAAAAACCTCACCAAATACGGATTCGATGACCGGCTGGCGTCTATGAAGGCTCTCAAGTTCATCGCTCCCATCGGCTATCTCGGGTTCCTCCGTCTGATGATCGGCGCTTCGTTTGTCCTGACGGACTCCGGAGGGATTCAAGAAGAGACGACCTTTCTCGACATCCCTTGCCTGACAGTTCGCCCGAATACAGAACGGCCGGTCACGGTGACTCGCGGCTCGAACGAATTGATGCCTCTTGACGCTGAGGTTGTCGCCGAAGCTATCGCCAGAATCCGCGCGGGAGAGTGGAAGCACAGCAAGCCCATCGACGGCTGGGATGGGCGGGCAGGGGAGCGGATCGCCGACGCGGTGTTGGAGCGGTTTGGGTAGGCCTTGCTCTCGCCGAGCTGTTCTCGAAAGGCGTCAAGCTGGCCCAAGAGCCTAGCCAGGTGTATCGGAACCTTATCCATGCGAGGTGTTTTATTACTAACCCTAAGGGTTAATAATAAAAGTCGATAGTCGATACCTTGGACATTAACTACAGCACCCGGCGGCTGGAGAAACTGTGCAACGACTCCAGGCTTGCCACCAAGAAGATGGGAGCCAATCAGGCGAAAAAATTGCGATCGAGGCTTGATGACCTGGCGGCCGCATCCCGTCTCGCTGACATGAGGTTTCTACCGGGGCGGTGTCATGAACTGACAGGGACACTATCAAAAACCTTATCGCTCGACCTAGAACACCCGAATCGTCTCCTGTTCGTGTCGCAAGAGCAGCCACCCCCTTCGAAGTCGGATGGAGGCCTGGACTGGGGCGCCATCGAGGCCGTTGAGATCACATCGATTGAGGATACCCATGGTTAGCATGCCCAAGGATAGCTACGATCCCGACTTTGTGTCCCCCCCGGGCGACACTTTGAGGGACCTCCTCCAGGAGCGCAATATCAGTCAAGCCGATCTGGCCTGCCGCATGGGGAGGCCGCAGAAGACCATCAACGAGATAATCAACGGCAAGGCTGCCATCACGCCGGAGACGGCGCTTCAATTGGAACTGGTTCTCGGTGCGCCAGCTCGATTTTGGAACACACGCGAGCAACAGTATCGACAGCACTTGGCGCGCCGCGAGCAAGATTCCCTTCTTGCCGAACAGCTTGATTGGGCCCGCAAGTTTCCGCTCAAGCAACTTGCGGAGTTGGGCTTCCTGACAAGAGTTCGAGAACCGCAGGAGCAAGTGAGGTACGTCCTAGGTTTCTTGGGCGTCAGCTCTCCGGATCAGTGGTCTGACGTCTTCGATCGGTGTGAGGTTGCCTTTCGACGTTCGGCAGGGTTTGAGGCCGACGATTATGCTTTGGGTGCTTGGCTGAGAGCGGGAGTCTTACAGGCCCAAGACATGGATCTGAACGACTACGACAAAGACACATTCCTCCAGCGCCTTCGAGAAGTCAGGTCCCTTACCAGGCATCCCCCAGCGGAATTCCAGTCGGCGCTCCAGGCGCTCTGCGCTCAAGCCGGCGTGGCGGTCGTGTTCGTACCCCAGTTTCCCAGGTCCCGCGTCAGTGGAGCAACCAGGTGGCTTGGACCCACGCAGGCGCTGATACAATTGTCGATCCGGTACAAGACTAGCGACCACCTCTGGTTCACGTTCTTCCACGAAGCGGCCCACATCCTGCTTCACCCCAAGCGGGCCATCTTTCTGGACACAGGGAAGAGCGATGGGGAGGACGAGAGAGAAGCGGACGAGTGGGCTTCCAATTTTCTCATCCCGCGACGCGACTACAAGGTATTGGAGAGTTGGCCGTCTTACAGCAAGCCGGAGATCGAAGCGTTCGCAGACCGCTTGGGGATCGCGCCCGGAATTGTTGTGGGCCGCCTCCAACACGATGGGCTTCTGCCGTTCAGTCATTGCAATGATCTGAAAGTCAGGCTGCGATGGTCCTAGGTAAGAGCGTGCGCTGGACGCCTCGGCGTCGCGCTGGCCGGTAAGGTGTCGGGCTGGAAGAATTCCAGTTGTGGCGGGGGAAGTGGAAGCCATGACCCCCGTCTTGCCGCTAGAGGGCGAAAATCGGCCAGAAAGTCACATTGATCCGATGGACCGAAAAATAGAGCAAGACATATCCCGAGCCGAAGTCTTCCTCGGAGCCAGTCAGCGAGAGCGGTCAAACGGAGAATTCCGCATCGCCAAGAACATCGACCGAGAAGATTGCTCTTTTCATGGACCTCTTCCGAAGCATGTCGGGCTGCCGCGCGGGAGCGTGGAGGATCTTCGAAAGCTACTCGACGGTCTGGGGATCGAACTCTCCATCGAAGACCGGCGCGTACTCGGTGGGGACGAAGACACGATTCATATGGATCGAGTGCTGGAGTACAACCGCCAGCCTGAATTCATGAGAGGCCTCATGACTCACCGCCTGACTATCGAGGCTATCCACGCGGTCAGAGAGTCGTCCCTCTCCAAGAGGGAAATAATTCGCCGGCTTGGGACGTCAGCCAGTCAGTTCTACCGGCTCCTGGATCCTTCGAATTCTACCAAGTCGATCGGCCAGTTGATCGCCCTCCTAGCTGCGGCTGGGCGCGAGGTGGACTTCGTGGTTCGAGAGTCGCTGGCTTGAGCCGGTCAATCTCATACCTTGAACTGCACGACCTCCTTGAGGAGCGGCAGGCTCCGAATCCGGATATCTAGCCGCCATGTTCCGATTCTTTGCCTCGCTTCGGTTTCAGCGAGCCCGAAAAAGGCGCAGAATCGCTCGAAGACGCGCATGGTGAGGATGTGTCCCAACTCTTCCTTCGGGGTGGAGTGAACCTGCGCCTCGACCTGCTCCAGGATTGGAGGAAAGGCGCGGACGAACTTGTCCCGGTAATACAACTCGGGACGCCATCGCCCACCCAGCCGCGACAGCAGGAACAGTGAGAACAAGAAGGAGGACCGCACGAATGCTTGGTTCTGGTATCCATCCAGATATGCCCAGTTGAAACGATCCACGTACGCGCGAAAAAGCGGCTGGTAGACCGCCGCACGACCACCCTGGTCCAAGAGCTCCCGGCACTTCTTGGTCAGGAAAATGCGTCCCTTGGCCCTTCGGGTCAGGCCCGCAATATTTGCGATAATGTGCAGGACGTGCAGTTCCATGAAGTGCTCCTCAGACTGGACGGAGCCCTCCTGGTAGTCTTCGCCGGGACAGGCCGCCAATAGCGCGCGACGGGCTTCCTGGCAGAAGGCCCGAGGGAAATTGCCCTTCTCCGTGGCTTTCAAACCCTTCTCTCCCATGGCGTCCACCAGCCGACCGAACAGGAACAGGAGCGGCGCCTTCGGACGGGCTCCGAGCGGGTCGGCAAAGACAACTACGGAGGGTGAGTCCCAGGGGCGGTTCAGCATGGAGTGCATCTGGTCCGGCGATAAGCCAAGGAAGTGCGGGAGGGGCCCGGCGTTGTAGCTCTGGGAATGCGCAGCCAGGGCCTCGTGGACCTCGTCCGGTGAGTAGAAATCGCCTTCGCCCGCCACGCCGCTTGGCTCAGTCTGGAGCTGGGGCGAATGCGGTCTGAGGCGTGCCTCGAGGTTGGCAAGGAGATCGTCGGGGTCGACCCCGTTGTGGTTCGTCATCGAGGTGAAGTGTCGGGGGTGGAGCCGGAAGATAGAACGCCCCGCGTTGCGTCCGGGAAACCGGAAGGCTCTATGGATCCCGCCCCATGCCGTAGGTGACGTCGTTTCGAAATCGCCGTAATTCCGGCCGAGGAAACTTTACCATCGGTGCAAGATACACAACGTAATGACAATGCGAGTACAATAATCATCACCGAACAAGGTGACGTTTTGAGCAAGACAGCAAATATTTCGACCCGGATCAACGCGACAGACAAGAAACGGGCGGAAGCGGTCTTCAGAAAACTTGGAATTACGGCTTCGCAAGCAATTTCGATGTTCTACAAGCAGGTGTCCCTCAGAAAAGGAATTCCGTTCCCGGTCGAAATACCTAACGAAGTGACTCAGGCGGCAATCAAAGAGGCACGCGAAGGGAAAGGGAGGAGGTACGAGTCGATTGACGACCTGAAAGCGGGGTTGTCCGCGTAGATGCTTGATATACAGGCCACCTCGGACTTCAAGACTGATTATCGGCGGATGGTACGTTCGGGAAAGGACGCTTCGGTATTCCGTTCTGGGAGTTGGTTGAGCTTCTCGTTAAGCAGGAGAGTATTCCCGTGGAGTATCGAGACCATGAGCTTTCCGGTAAATGGCGGGGTATTCGAGATGTCCACGTCGAAGCAGATTGGCTGCTGCTCTACCGCACGACGGCGAGGGATCTCGTCCTAATCAGGACCGGCACTCACGCCGACCTGTTCTGAAACCCACGCGAAAGCCGCAGGACTCTCCACCGCTGCGCGCCCGCTGGGACTTACCACAGGTGGGCGGCCGTGATGGCCGAGCCGGCCGGAGAATTCCGGTTCACCGTTCCAGGGCGGCCTGGAGACGAACTCGCGCGCAAGACCCTCAAAAGCATTCTCAAACAGGCGGGACTCGCATGAAGTATCTGATCGTAATCGAGCCGACCAACACCGGATATTCCGCGTATTCACCGGATGTTGAGGGGTGCGTATCGACTGGCTCTACCACCCGTGAGGTCAAGCGGAATATGCGGGACGCACTAGCCTTTCATCTGGAGGGCATGAGACTGGATGGACTACCGTTGCCCAAGCCTTCCAGCGCATCGGCATACGTGGAAATCGCCGCCTAACTATAAGCCGAGCGCGCCGGAAGGCACTAGGCCACGGATGGTACCTTGCAAGAACTTTGTCCCCGACCTCCCTGGGTGCGTGGCCACCGGCCACTCTGAAGCGGAGGTCCGGGAACTCATTGTCGAGGCGATTCAGTTTCATATTGAGGGCCTGGCCCTTAGCGGCGACCTGGTGCCTGAACCGAGCACACTCGTGGGTTATTTTGACCTGGCTGGCGCGGCATAGCTCAGCGGTCAGGCTCAGGTTGGTGAAGTCTGGTGGGTGAATTTCGACCCTTCGGCAGGTAGTGAGATCAAGAAAAAGC
>CAYXSE010000149.1:8374-9335 GCA_964466675.1 uncultured Rhodothermales bacterium
GTGATTCTCAGCAAACCCAAACGACAAATCGGTTTCAGGATGGATGACTAAGCTCGACACCGGTTTTCCTTTAGGTATCGCGGCTCTAACGGGCGAGCCGATATCTTCCAGACGTGGCTCAAACCCTTGGTGTGGCATGATACGACACCTTCAGCTTGACGCGTCAGCTCGATGAAGACCGGAGGCAGGGTACTGACAATTGCCGGTGATAGAGATCACGCCACCGCTGCAGGCGGGGTAAGCCGCAGGGCCGGTCGTTGAGGGAAGCGACAGTCCTTTTCTGGTTGCGCCAGGGCGGCGGGGTGCTCTATGGGTACAGAAACCAATTGACCAAATCTGCGTGACAAGCCCCGAATCCTCATGCTCGTCCCCGTGTCTGCCTCCAGAGTTCCGCTCAACCCGTATAGGTTCACTATTCGCGACTACCTCAGGATGGGGGAGGCGGGCATTCTCCGCCCCGAGGACCGCGTGGAGCTCACTCAGGGACAGGTCGTTTCGATGAGTCCGACCGGCAACTGGCATTCTGCGGCCGTGGAGCGGCTGAGCCGGCTCCTACACGATCAGATCCGCGAGCCCTTGCGGGTTGTCGTTCAGAACGCGATCAACATCGGAGAAGACACGCAACTCTTGCCCGATCTTGCGGTCGTGGGGCCGCAGAGAAGCACTTGGGAAATGGGTTTCCGCGGCCAGGATTGCCTGCTCGTTATCGAGGTAGCCCAGTCGTCGCTGGCCACCGACCGCACCACCAAGAAGGCCATCTATGCGGCCGAAGGCATACAGGAGTACTGGATCGTCGATCTCGAGGGGCGTGCGGTTGAGGTCTACTGCGATCCGCAAGACGGGGACTATCGCAGCCGCACGATTCACCCCGGGGGCGAGGTGATTGCGAGCGTTTCAGTGGCCGAGGTTTCCGTACCAGTGGTAGAGATCACGCCGCCGGTGGAGGAGGGGTAAGCCCCGG
>CAYXSE010000150.1:0-9322 GCA_964466675.1 uncultured Rhodothermales bacterium
CGCCCCCCAATACAGCCCAAACACGCGCACTCGGGGCGAATTCAATCCGCCACAGGCCAGACCTGTCCCAGAACCGCCACTCCATGCCCCCAGTCGCGCCGCAAAATCCACCGTCACCACCCGACTACCCCGGCAAATTCAAACTCGCCTTCGGCAACCCATCTCAGCGCGCGGCCAGATCCATCCCCGTCAAGAGCAAACTCGACCCAGGCCACGCAATCCTCCAGCAGAGCCAGGCATCTTAACAAGGGGACCTCGCACTGAAGAATGGCTCCGGCTGGCTGAAGATGAGCGCTAATCAGGACACAAAATGGTCTTGTCCTTGGCTTTTTTCTCGCGACATCGATGTGTATACGCGAAATTCTGGAGCATGCTGCCGGCCGCGGACTCCGCCGGATCACCGACGGAGCCCGCAAACCGAAGACTACCTACGAATTGACGCTTTCACCGTCCGAGTGGAGGATCTGAATGAGCACGCTCACCGGAAAGGTGTCCCGCGTCTGGGATGATGAGCCCGCAGATGGCGGCCGACCAAGAGTTGTAGTTCAGGTCCTGATACCGTGGCCCTTCTTCGCCGATTGATTGATACCAATTCGGGAGTAAACCGAGAATCGTAGGCCGTCGAAATCCAATCACCCCCCGCTCTCCTTGCGCTGCTAGGAACGGACTGGTTCCCGTCTGTGGAACCACCCGGCCGAGAGCATCGGGCCTGATTCTTGTTCCGTCGTCGCACATCAAAACCCCGTGCAGTCCAACGACTTACACGGGGTTGATGTGGGCCCTACGGGATTCGAACCTGTGACCTCTCGCGTGTGAGGCGAGCGCTCTAAACCGCTGAGCTAAGGGCCCTGAAGGGCGCAAATACTACTACGAAGTCCTCAAACGAAGCAAGCGAAGCTTTCGCGCGGCCGGCGCGGTTAGAACGGAACCGGTGCCCGACTGCTACGGGGACGCTAGTTGCGCTCCAAGCGAGTCCACTCTACCAAGCGGCGTGATGTCCGCCGAGGCGCCGATGATGGGTAGCGCGATGGCGGAGTTTGTGGCTCCAAACGACGCCTGGGACAAACTCAGGTAGGGCTGCGACAAGACGGCGGCCCTCCGAGGATAGGCGTCGCTGGGCGCCCCTTCCCTCTCCACTTGCCGGTATTCTGGTGTGGCCCCATATTGGACGACGGCTGTGCCGAAGAGCATCCCCAGCATCAGCATGAGCCCCGCGGCAGAGGTGACTACGGCGAAGGATCCAAGTTGAGGAGTCGGACTCCAGCCGGTTTCACCGAGAAGATCTCGGGCGATAGCCTGCTTCAGGCGCAACTGAAGCTCGCTTGTCGGGTGTGGGCACGGCACCTGCGTCGACAACAGCGCTTTGGCCTGGCACAAGCACTGCGCATGTGCCGCCATCTGTGGGTTGGCGCGCAAATACTCTTCAAAAGCCTGTAGCACGACCGGGTCCATAGACCCGTCCACGTATTCGCAAAGGAATTCGTCCATTCCTTCGTCTAGAGGCTCCGCCTGTCCGTCGTCGTATCCTTCGACCATACACACGCGCAATTGAGGGTACCCGGCATACACCGCTTCAAATCATGGGATCCGGGTTTCGACAAAAAAGATCGAATAGCTTTCGGTCCTAGAGCGGCCGGTCCTAGCGCAGGCGAAACGTGATAGGCAGGGAAATTTTCATCTCCACCGGTCGCCCATTGACCTCCGCCGGCAGAAAAACCGCTTTGCCGACCGCATCGGATGCGGCCCGGTCCAGGAACAGACCGCGGCTTTCAACAATCGTGATCTCGCGAGGTCGTCCGTCTACTCCAACAAGCATTTGCACCACGACCCTCCCCTCCTGACGGCGTGCTCTTGCTTCCCGTGGATAAGGGATGCCCCTTTGAAGTCTCCCCAACCCTCCTATCAAATGAGGCATCGTGGTGAGGCCCCATGGCGTTTCCGATACCTGACGAACGACCTTATCGCTGCTGGCGCAGGCCGTAACAGAAGTAGCCAGCAACAGGATCAGGCAGATCCGAGGAAAGATCCACTCAGGGAGGGCAGGACGGAAAGTCATCGGCTCCACGCTTTGTTCACAACATGAAACGAGAATGGCAACTGATCGCCGACACTCCAGCACAAGAAAAAAGGTCGATGAAGCTTTTTGCCCCACCGACCTTCATCGAATACGGCTCGGCGCACCCGGAATCGAAATTTCTTACGCTAGTCGTCCGAAGACGGGATGTAGATATCCTTTAGCAAGGCCTGGAGCTTGGTCCGGCCGCGATTGATGCGGCTCTTGACGGTGCCCATGGGCAAGCCAGTGATATCTGCAATCTCCTCGTAGGCCAGCTGCTGCACATCGCGTAGCACGACAACCTCCCGGAATTCCTCTGGAATCTGGGCGAGCGCTTCCTGGATGAAGTGATCCTGGATGGTGCTCTCGGCGTGTTTGTCTGGCGAGAAGGTCTCGTCCGGGATTTCCACCTCGTACTCCTCGTCGTCACGATTGACGGACTGGAGTGAGTACAGACGACGACGCTTCCGCTTCCGATACTCGGATCGCGCAAGGTTGCCGGCAATGGTGTAAAGCCAGGTGCTGTACTTGGCAATTCGACGGTAGGAGTGGCGATTGCGGTACACCCGCAGGAAGGTTTCCTGCAGGAGGTCCTCGCACTCCTTCATGTCGCCAAGAAAGCGATATATATAATTGGTAAGAGGGTCTTTGTATCGGCTGACGAGAATATCGAAGGCCTCGACTGTCCCCATTTGGAATTGGGACATGAGGTCTTCGTCACTCATCTGCATGAGTGCATCGTAGTGACGATTGTTGGGATTTACAGTCGCCTGAATTCCCAACTTGCTCGCCTTGACGCGGAGCGTCCGCTTCTTGAGCGGGCTTACCCTTGTTGTCGTCTCTGTCATTCTGCTCATTTTTTCGGGCCGGAGCCCGAGTGGCGTAAAACCACCGTGGATCTAAGCGGCTAAAGCTGCGTTGGCTTCTCGACCGGTAATCCGGTAAAGCGCCAACATCAATATCAAGCGCTCATTCCGGCTGCTTCCACCTTTCAGTTCGAAGTCAGCCGACGCAAGCGTCCTGAACGCTCTGGCCAGCGATGGCGAATCGAATCGCCGTAGCGTACTAAGATACTCACTCAAGTAATAAGGTGGGATCCCAACACGCCTCGCCATGTCTTTTTCGGCAATACTTTGTTTATGACAAGCTGTCAGTTTCCAGAGTTTTGTGAAGTAGGATGTCAGTAAGGATACGATCATTAGGGCCTCACCACGGCTATTTGAGGCCTGTTGCAACAACCGCTCCGAGATGCCAAACGCCTGCGAAAAGCTTCTTCTACCTACCGCCTTCTGCAGTTCAAAGACGTTGACTTCTCGGGTGTGACCACTTGCCTGGACAACGTCGTCTGCTGTGATAGACTCACGGTCACCCGCGTATGTCAGCACCTTATCGACCTCTAGAGCGGCCTTCTGAAGGTCTGTGCCCACACACTCGGCCAGCATTCTCAAGGCATCTCCGTCGAGTGAGCGGCCTCGCTCCTGCGAGATTTTCTCCAGCCATCTCGGGACTTCCCGTTCGTAGAGGCGCCTGAATTCCGTTGCCACGCCGTGCTTCTTGATGGCCCGGTACGGATGGTGGGACACATTCACCTTTCCGCTGGGGATCAGAAGGACTACGGCGTCCGGATTTGGCTGCTCCGCATAGGACTGGAACCGCTTGTTGTCTGCTAGCTTTTCGAACTCCCTGATGATGACCAGGCGGCGGGGTGCCATCATGGGATAGGAAGCACACAAAGCGAGCGCCTTTTGCGCGTCGGACTCGGCACCGTAGACGATGTCCAAGTTGAAATCCCGCTCATGGGGAGCCAATGCGTTTTCGATGGCCAGCTGCTGCAGCTTGTCCACGAAATAGCGCTCCTCACCGTACAGGAGGTAGAGCGGCGAAAAATTGCCGTGTCTGAAGGCGGTTGCCAGATCTTCGAAGGAAGAGCTTCGGGCCATTAAATAAGCGGTAAGCGGCAGTTCTAACGTAGATCGGGTCTATGACACCGCAGTGGCACACCAAGCGGCCGGTACTCAGCTTTGAGACGTCCGAACAGATCTACTGTTACATACATAACGCAGAAAAGCAGCGTGATAGTGCCCACTCAGGGGAGAGAACCGACGATTGACGCAAAGTTGACGAGACCCAGGAGTTACAGCCGCCTGATTCGGGGCTTCACCAGATTCATCTCGCTCAACCGGACACCGATTTCTCGGAGCGAGGCGGTGTCATTTTGTGTGACCTGGTAACAATAGATCAGCTGTTTCGACCCGAACTCGTCTCTACCCTCTTCGACGGTCCGCGCCCGACACGCGGCGAGGCTTGAGAGCAGGCTGTCTGGAGAGGAGGATTCTGGAATTGGAAGCGGGTCCAGTCCGAGTGCAGACCTGTATTCTTTGCATTCCCGCGCCAGCATGGCTTCATACATCCCGCGTAGGGTGGGTGCGCCGGGCATGGGCTGGGCATCCCACGCCAATTCTGGAATGAAGTCCAGAATCGCGCTCTGGGCGTCCAGTTCATCGACCAGATACGCCATCTGTCCCAACACCTCATCCCGAGAGGGCAGGGAGAGGGTGGGCGGATCTTCAGACACCCTCGTCCTCGGAGGACTCGGCCAGCGCCTTCAGGAAAGGCCTGTTCTTCAAACTGTGTCGGTTGTTGCTCCGTGCGTGCTCCCAAGGCTCCGCGCCCGACTGGCCGTTGCGCTGCAACTGGAGCCAATCCAGCCTATCCTTCAGGCGCTCCTTCGGAACCAACAGTCTGTCCAGACCGAAAATGGCCTCATCCCGGCCCTGGAAGGTCATATCATATTCCTTGGACATGACAATGGCCTCTTCTGGGCAGACCTCTTCGCAAAACCCGCAGTAGATGCACCGCAGCATGTTGATCTCAAACCACTTGGGCTCGCGCTCCTTGGGACCATCGATCTCGTGCGATTCCATGGAAATGGCCATCGGCGGACACGCCCGCGCGCACAGGTTGCAAGACACGCACCGAACCTTACCCGCCTCCTCGACGAGCACGGGCCTGCCCCGATACGCGTCCGGCGGATACCACTGCTCCTCCGGGTACTGAAACGTATACATCGGCTCCTTCCGCATCTTGCGAAACGAGTATCCGAGCCCCTTAAAAACCTCCGGGAGATACATTCGCTCCCAGAGATTGAGATTCCGCTCGTTCTTCTTTGCCGTGTTAACCGGAGTGCCGCCCATCGGGAAAGATCGTTCGATTCGTGAGGTGGGCAATGTACGGACTCTGGGGGACAGCGCACTGTGCGCACGTCGATTTCAAGACGGGTTGCGCTGCACCGGAAGGGCTGCTCTATGTGGTGATGACCCCTCCGGCATCAGGTATATGTACTTAATGTACGTTATGGTTGTAATGTACCTATTGTCCCTTTACATTGAATCGGTCCTCGTGCTTAGAGTTGTCCATCGCCAATCGGCTTACCGAGTCTGACATGACCATTACCATTAGCACGGCTGAACTCCGGCGGGGCCTCGCCGATGCTTTGAACCGAGCGAGTTATGCTAAGAACCGGATTGTTGTAGAGCGAAACGGGCAGCCAGTAGCCGCCATTGTCCCGATGGACGACCTACGAGCTTTGCAGGCTCTGGAGGACACCGCAGATGCGTTGGCAGCAGACGCTGCGAAGGCCGAAGGCGGATCAATTACCCTCGACCACTTTGTCAAGGCCCTTCAGGCCGCCGCTCGCCCAAGTTCGACGGACTGAATCCTCTGGCGCCTACTTCTTCCTGAACGAAAGCGTCAGCGGGACCCCTCTGAAATCAAACAGCTCCCTCAGCCGATTCTCCAGGTATCGACGGTACGGATCCTTGATTCCCTTCGGGTGATTGACAAAGAAGACGAACACCGGCGGCGACTCCTTGGTCTGGGTCACGTACTTGATCTTGACCCGGTTGCTGCGGTAGAGGGGCGGCGGATTCCTTTCTACCAGAGGAAGGATTACGTCGTTGAGCTCCGACGTGGATATCCGCTTCTGACGACGCTCGTGTACTTCGAGGACCGTGTCCAGCAATCTGGCTATTCGCTGCTTGGTCAGGGCTGAGATGGTCACGATGGGAGCGTAGGCCAGCGTCTTGATGCGCTCCCTGATCTTGAGTTCGTAGTCTCGAACGGTGTTGGTCTCCTTCGTGACCAGATCCCATTTATTCAGGGCGATCACGAGACCCTTCCGCATGGCTTCGGCACGCTTCAGGACCCTGATGTCCTGAGCCTCCACGCTATCGACGGAATCGACCAACAGAACAGCGACGTCGCACGATTCGATGGCTCGCTCCGTCCGAAGGAGGGAGTAGAATTCGACGTTTTCCGTGATATTAGCCTTCTTGCGCAAGCCGGCCGTATCCACCAGGACGATTTCACGTCCGTGGTATTTCATGGTCCCGTCCACCGCATCTCGGGTCGTGCCGGAGATCTCGGTTACGATGGATCGCTCCTCGCCCATCCACGCATTGGTGAGCGATGACTTGCCCACATTCGGACGGCCGATGATGGCAATCCTAAGCCGATCGTCGTCCTCCTCTTCCTGGTCAGCGGGAAGCGCCTCGACGACCGCGTCCAACAAGTCGCCAGTGCCGAGTCCGTTGATAGAACTGGCTGCATAGACTTCGCCCAGACCGAGTTGGTAGAACTCCGAAGCCGGCCAGGCTCGCTCTTGGTTGTCCGCCTTGTTGGCGAGGACGATCACGGGGACGTCAGACTTGCGGAGCATGGTGGCCATGTCCTGATCCAGATCGGTGATACCAACGGTCACATCGACGACCAAGAGGATGGCGTCCGCCTCGCCGATTGCGATCTGCACCTGCTCGCGGATGGCCGCTTCGAATCGGTCGTCGGAGTTTTTGACGAATCCCCCCGTGTCCACCACGGAGAACCGGACCCCGTTCCATTCCCCATGACCGTAGACCCGGTCCCGGGTGATGCCGGGCTGGTCATCCACAATCGAATCACGAGACTCCGTGAGCCGGTTGAAGAAGGTGGACTTGCCGACGTTCGGACGGCCTACGATGGCGAGGAGAGACATGCGGGCTTCCACCCGGACGCGGGGGGAGCGTTCCTGTGGGTTCGCCAAGAATTGGCGAGGGTTGGGGGTGGGTTGGCGGGAGGCGGCTTGTCGACTGGCTCAGCGCGCTCCTAGAATGTCGTGTATGACTGTGACATGATTCTCGTCCTCAACTGCGGAGCGGGAGAAGCCGAAAACCGCGATCCTATCCCCGTCTGGATGGACGGCGAGGAGTCGAACATGCAACGCGCTATACAGGTCTTCGAACACTGGGGTGATGTCGCCCGACCGGAGATCGCGCCATCATTGCTGAGTACTCCGAACTCGACGTTCCCGTCTGTCCGGTGCTCCTCGGAAGAGGTAATCATTACTGCCTCTCAAAGGCCACAAGACAACACCGGCGGGTCGAAGGGGCAGAACTTGTCACAGGTTTGGACAGCGGGGCGGCACAGCCGCGCGGCCGTTCGACTCGGAGGAATATCCAAATCGTCACCCCGCCCCTACGAACTCCTGCATGGTCAGCGCCGTCCCCGGAAACGCAGCCGCGAGTTTTCTATCGCCCGTGACGAGCGTTACTCCGATGCTTCTTGCGGCCGCAACATACTCGCAGTCGTATGCGGTGCAACCGGATTCTGCTGCCAAGCTCAATACGTCGCCTGACGCCAGCGAGATCAGATTCGGTCCCAAGTCCGCTTCGGCGATGAGTGTCAGGCGGCGGGCTTGATCGAGTCCCATCTCACGGAATCGCATGTAGGAGACCAGGATGTTTCTGAACTCAGATATCCATACCGGGGGCACAGCCCATGATGCATCTCTCTTGCGGACCGCATCCGCGAGTTCGGATCTGGCCGGATGCCCACGAATCCAGGCGTAGGCGATCACATCGGCATCGACCACAATCACGCCCGCCCCTCCCGTTTCCAGCTTGGATCGTAAGGACCAAGGTCCTGCAGATCCAATTCCTTCCAGAGAGCCCGAGCATCCGCGATTTTCTCGTCGGCAGATTTTTCTCGAGGCATGACCACCATCTGGAGGCACGAGATGATTTCCTTGTTCATGCTCCGTCCGGTCAGTCGCGCGCGGTCCTTTAACCGGTCGACAAGCTCTTTCGGAATCTGCTTTATGGTGAGGTTCGCCATAATGTGATGGTACCATAAGACAACCATAACGGTAACTCGCACTTACGGCTTGTGTTTCGACTAGTAGGGGGCCGCTGTTGCGGTTCTGTAACCTGCGCCCTTCACCCCGGAGCGTTGTCTTGCTTCGCCCGCCACCCCGAGGGACTCAATTCCCCTCCAGCGGATTTCGAAGGACGAATAGTTTGAAAGCGTCTCCCGGCGGCACCATCCTGTAGTGCGTTCGAAACCGGGTTCGATCTTGAGAAATGGCCAGGCCCTCCCCCCGAGAGCCCGACGACTCGTTCTCAAGTGGCAATCGAAACACGTGGACGCACTCATGTTGAATTGGGAGCTTAGACTCACAGTTCGTCATGCCCGGCAGGGATTGAAGGACCGGGGGCAGTGAAAGTCAGCCGACCTCATGCGAGTAACAGCGACTCGTAGAGGAACCAACAGATGGAGGAGGTCCAAAGCGGCGCCCTCTCGAAACGGCTCGCAACTCCAATTACGTCAGGGTAACGGCCCAGGTTGTCAGGCAGACGTGGCACGATGTAAAAAAGGTGTCACGATTCCGTCCGAATGGTCCCGGCCTTGAGTTGGGTTCATCTATAGTCTGCGTCTCGCAGGGCCAGGGACCGGCCCTTCACCGCCGTTGCTAAGTCCTAGCCAGATCCCTCGTAGGAATAACCAGGTCGGGCAATGCCACGCATATCAGAGTTCTACGGAATCGGGATCTACATGTACTACAAGGAGCATAGCCCACCGCACTTCCATGCGCGATACACCGGAAAAAGGGCTTCAATTGACATCAGAACCGGGAACGCAATCTCAAGCCAATTGCCCGAGCGGGCTCTGAGGCTGGTTGCCAAATGGCATTCCGATCACCAAGACGAACTCCTTCAGCGATGGGAACAAGCCCGGGCCGGAGAGGCTCTAACTCCGATCCAGCCGCTCCCGTGATGAACAAATTCCCGCCTCATCTCGACATCACTTTCGCCGAGCCGTCTTCCGACTTCTGCTTGCGCCTGCGCTTCTCTGATGGAGTCATCAAGGAAGTTGATGTTCGAAACCTGCTCGAAGGACCAGTATTCGAGCCGCTCAAAGACCCTGATTTTTTTCGCCAGGTAACGCTGGACGGTC
>CAYXSE010000151.1:0-9305 GCA_964466675.1 uncultured Rhodothermales bacterium
CCTGATATCGGCTTCATGAGGAGACGACGCCCCAGGCCGTCTGCATTTACCACGTAGAGTGCAGAATCATAAAACTGAGCGCCTCCAACCGGACTTCCTATGACCATTTTGCTTCCATCTGGAGACCAAACGGCATCATCAATGGGGAAGTCAGGATCATCCGTGAGTTGCTGCACATGCGTGCCATCCTCGCGCATGCTGTAGAGCTGTGATGACCCGCTCTCGTCCGAAATAAACAGGATTGGCCCAGGTTCCGCGAGAAAGCCTTGTGCGTCCATCTCTGACTGATCGCAGGCGCAGAAGAGAGCAACCAGTGCGAGTACTGTAAGTGACTGGGCCAGCTTAGAGAACGGCACCGTGACGTCATGTATGGTAACTACCCTGTGGGAGTGCACTCCGAACGACAAGCTGTGCGGAGCAATACCACAAACTCCCGTCCAGTAGGGCAGGGATTGCCGATGGGCGTGTCGAGTGGCACCATCGTTCAGCAGAATAGCATGTCTTCTATCGCTTCGCACCTTATTCACACCTTCCCGTCTCACGGCGAACGGCAACTATCCACTATAGTTGGCGCGCGGGACTCGGTCAATAGGCGTTTCGCACCGTTCTGAATATTCGCTTCACCCCTGTCTGGGAAATGGAAGCCATCTCCGGGGAAGTTAGCGATCGATCCAGACCTGAAGTTCATCCCTGATATCCACCTAGATCTCCGTCAGTATCCAGTCGTGCTATGTATGGTGTCGATCACCTCTCTTGCCGCGTTTCTATCTTCGAGGTCTCGCGCAATCTTAGATGTTCGACGCAGGCTAGACGGATCAAGATTTGGTTTGCCTCGTCTCTAGCCTCGATCATCGCCGCACTCGGACTTGATTTATGGCAGAGCCGAAGAACCCACCACCCGAGGAATCGTCAAGCGTGAAGTTCTGCGCGTTTGCCATGATTGACCTCCTTGGGTTTTCAAGTCACCTTGAGGTGAGCGGGTACGATCTCCGAACTAGCGTTGGTAAGCAGGCAGAGGAGAGGTTGGTGCATCTGGAAGATGCTCTGGAGGCTATCCAAGTTGAAAGAGCTAATCGATCAGAATACTTTCCGAGCGGCCTTGGCCTGAGGCGCATCAATGACGCGATCCTTGTGACCCTCGACCTCCACGACGTGCTCATTCCGTCAGTCGGTGGCAACAGGTTCGGTGGGCTCTCGGCCGACCGACTAGGCAGATTCGTTGATCTTGACAAGGTGGAGGATTTATCGGAGTACGAAGAGGTCGCCGATCGCCTAATGTCCGAGGCTACGGAGCCGCTCGAGAAATTTCTGGGCCTGGTCGCGAGACTCTATTTGCGGGTGAACGAGGCCGATGGGCGTGCTCATTTTCCCGGTGCTAAGGCGGTCGTCGCGACGGGGTTTCGAAGACCCTTTCTGAGGAGAGATGGCCACGACGATCAGTTGTCGGCGAATTTCGCCTTTGCGAATGCGTTTGAGGCGGAGAAAAATCTTCGGGGAGCGGGATTCTACGTCGACAACCAAATTGTGGAGTTGCTCTGCGGAGATCAGTATGCCAAGAACCTCATTCGGTTTGGACACTTCATGCCCAATCTCGAGCCGTTCAACTGTTTCGACGATGATAGTGGCCGTGGGGACGGCCTAGTCACGATGGTAGTGCCGGAGCCGGTGCGGATGGAGCTCTTTAGAAAGCCGTACGTCTTTCGAAGCCTGAACCCGTCTCCTCTAACGTATTTGCAACAGCTCTCCTGTCTTCGTCCATTCCTGCAGCGTGATCAAGAACCAAAGTTAACAAACGTTTTTTACACGCATATCCTTCACGCGATTGAGTATGGGGTAGGTGAATTCGCAGCCCGCGATCTCCGGCTTCGACCGTCGTTCATCTTCAACCCGTCGAACGACCTGGGTGTCGAAGTTGGGATATTTCGGGAGTTCATTGAGACCGGAGAATCATCGACACAGAAGGCCCAGCATTACCAAAAACAGCTGAAGGAGTCTGGATCCGACCAGTTTCCGGATGGACACCCAGCACGGATTGCCCACGATAAGCTTCCAAGCGAGGAGACCACGATAGAGATCGTGACCGTCGACGTGGAGCAATGGGTCCCTCACATCTTTGAGTGGGCAGAGGAGATGGTTTCCGGCATGCTTTTTTTGATAACAGGAGACCTCAGCATGTTGGACTATCCTCGGCCGGCCGAGGCCTTAAGCGCACCTACGGGGGAAACTGACTAGAGTGACCCTTTGATTGTCGTGTTTTTCGGGCTTGGGTTTGGGCAAAGAATGAGCTGAGATGACTACACTTGGGGGTGCTAAATAGTCCAGTCTGCAAGAACGTCGGCGGCTCGGTAGCTGGAGCCGACAGTCTTGAGCCCTCCTTCTTTTGGAGAAACTTTAGCAGATGTGCCTCACCTTCCAGTCTCGTCCCCAAACGCGGCACAGGACCCCGTGAAGCAACCACTGTCAATTGAGCGCCCGGATTTAGTTCTTCAGTGGCACCCGACGAAGAACGGTTCTCGCACCCCAAATCAGGTGACCGCCGGAAGTGGCGTAAAGGTTTGGTGGGTCTGCGAGAAGGGTCCTGACCACGAGTGGGAAGCCGCTCCCGAAGTCCGCACGCGAAGCGGATGTCCATTTTGTGCGGGCAAGAGAGTCTCGATAACCAATTCATTGGGGCACAACCGCCCAGATATCGCGAGGAGGTGGCACCCTGAGAAGAATGGAGGGCTCAGACCCGACCAGGTGACCTTCGGAAGCGCCAAGAAGGTGTGGTGGAGATGCGAAAAAGGTTCCGACCACGAGTGGAAAGCTGCACCATCATCACGAATTGTAAAAGTCGGAGGCTGTCCGTTTTGCGCCGGGAGGTCGGCCTCGGTAACGAACTCTTTAGCTGGCCTGCACCCGGATCTGGCCAACGAATGGCACCCGACAAAGAATGAGCCCGTTTCTCCAGACCAAGTCGTTGCTGGCACTCATAGAAAGGTCTGGTGGAGGTGCCCGAAGGATCCAGAGCACGCCTGGGAAGCCACAATTGGTCAGAGGCTCCGGATGTCCGCGTGCCCGATCTGCAACTCGCTTGCGCTAACGTTCCCCGCCATAGCCGCGCAGTGGCATCCAACCAAGAACGGAAACCTCACGGCTGCTCAAATAACTGCGGGCAGTGGCATCAAGGTGTGGTGGCAATGCGGAAAAGGTCCTGACCACGAATGGCCGGCTCCGCCCGCACAGCGGACGCGACGGAATGAATCTTGTCCGTTTTGTAGTGGAAAACGCGTGTCAGTCACGAATTCTTTTCAAACGCTCAGGCCGGATCTGGCGAGCCAGTGGCATCCGACGTTGAACGGGGATCTCACGCCAGCCCGCGTCACCCTCGGAAGCAACAAGAAGGTGTGGTGGAAATGCGAGAACGGGCCGGACCACGTCTGGCAGCTTAGCCCCTACCAGCGAGATAAGAACAAGGGGACTTGTCCTGCCTGTTCCAACCGCCAACTCTCAGTCACGAATCGCCTATCCACCGTTGCCCCAGACCTTGCCGCGCAGTGGCATCCGACCTTCAATGGCGGCTTGACTCCAGATATGGTGGTCTCGGGAGTCTTTTGGTGGAAGTGCGCGAAGGGGCCAGATCACGAATGGAAAGCGCCCGTTTTCCGTCGGCTAAAAGGTGGTGGCTGTCCAGCATGCGCCAATCAACAATTGTCCGTCAGCAACAGCCTTGCGCAAATCGCGCCTGAACTCGCAGCGGAGTGGCACCCAACCCGGAATGCCGACCTCTCGCCAGCGGACATTATCGCCGGTGGGCATACACCGTTCTGGTGGAAGTGCGATGTGGGCGACGATCATGAATGGAGAGCGCCTGTCAGTTCCCGGAAAGCTGGTGTTGGTTGTCCCATGTGTGCCGGAAAGAAGGTGTCGGTGACCAACTCTCTTGCTTCGCTGGCACCGGCCGCTGCTGCACAGTGGCACCCTACAAAGAACGGCCTGCTAACACCTGACTCGGTCGTTGGAGGAAGCACCAAGCGGTGCTGGTGGAAGTGCGACCAGGGGTCCGACCATGAATGGCAGTCTGAGGTGCGGAGTCGGGTTCGGATGGGCTCAGGCTGCCCTGCATGTCAAGGACTTCGTGTATCTGTCACCAATTCCTTGGCGACGCTTGAGCCGGAGCTCGCAGCGGAGTGGCACCCGACCCGAAACGGGCAAACAACGCCTGAAGACATTGTCGCTAAGACCGAGAAATATTTTTGGTGGCGATGTCGCAAAGATTCTACTCATGAGTGGAGTGCGACACCCTCAAACCGAGGGAGGGGAAGAGGTTGTCCGTACTGCAACATGGGCTGGACAGTTGACAACATTAGGCAGTTCGTCAAGTCCATAGAGTCCCACCTGAGCTCTTTCACCTCAGCCGAACTTTTTGGACTGTATCAGCGCAATGGCTTGGTCGGTCTAGGCGGAAGGGGCAAGAGCTTTGTTGCTGCCCTAGCGACCGGTCGATTTCCGCAAGAGGAGCTCACTAAGTTCGTTCGGGGCGAACCTTCGCTCGTGGATGACTTCGTGGAAGAGCCAGGCCTGACCCTAGAACAAATTGAGTCATCTGGGGACGGCGCTCTCGACGAACCACCGTCTGGACAGGCTGATGTCGACGCTGAATTCGAGCTTCCGACGGTCAGCACGAGGCAGGCGCTGGCCGCCCTCGATCACGTCGTTGTTACGACCGGTGATGAGGACGCGGTCGAGTTTTTTGTGGCCTCGGCAATTGCCAAAATCTGGAAGCACGCCTTCCGCGACGAAGCCGAAGCCGTTTCGGAGGCGAGAGCATTCGCGGGAGACGAATACAGCGAAAGAGTCCGAACTCACTTCCTTGGGGAGTACGACGCGTCCAAAGCTCTAGAGATACCGGAGGGATACTCATTCACTGCGGGAGGAGATGAGATCGCCCCACCATTGCTCATGCAGCGCCTCGTGTCAGTTCGCGTTCGCGACAACAGAAGGATCGGCAACTGGTCTGGCACCGGAGCGGGGAAAACACTTTCCGCTATCCTGGCCAGTCGGGTAATCAATGCTGGTCTGACAGTAATATGCTGCCCGAATAGTGTGGTGGAGGGTTGGGCGGAGGCGATCAAGGAAATCTTTCCAGACAGTTTGGTCGCAACCAAAAACTTCTCTCCTAGCTGGGCCGGTCATGAGGCGACTGGCTTTGAAAAACCCAGCAGCAACCACCGCTATCTCGTTCTAAACTACGAGGCCTTTCAACAGCGCAACTCGTCCAGTCAAGTAAAGACTTTGGTCGCGAGCGAGCAGATTGACTTCATCGTCGTGGACGAGATCCACTTCACGAAGCAGCGCCAGGCTGATAACGTGTCCCTCCGGAAGAAGATGATTGGGGCGATGATCGCGATGGCGGCAGAGCGCAATGATGAACTAGCCGTTTTGGGTATGTCGGCTACCCCGGTCATCAACAATCTCTATGAGGGAAAGAGCCTCGTCGAAATGATCACCGGCATTGAGCACAATGATCTGTTGACGGCCTCCACTGTCGCCAACTGTATGAGTCTTCATCAGCGGCTGACCACGCTTGGCATCCGCTGGAAGCCTGACTACCACCAAACATGCAACGTCCAAAAGATCGACGTCGATTGTTCGGAGTACCTCGATGACATTCGGGATCTAGGCCGGACCCACTCGCCTCTTGACCTGGAAAAGCTTCTCACTCAGGCGAGGCTTCCGGTCATTCTGGAAAGCGTTCGCCCTAAGACTCTCATCTATACCAACTACGTCTCCGATATCGATCGCGAACTGCGAGACGCACTTGAGGCGGCCGGTTGGACGACAGGCTTCTATACGGGTGAGGACAAGGCCGGGAAGGAAGGTTTCTTGAAGGGTGACATAGATGTCCTAATTGGCTCTAGCGCGATAGGGACCGGCGTAGACGGTCTTCAGAGGGTTTGCAACCGGCTGATCATCAACGTATTGCCTTGGACACATGCGGAGTATGAACAACTACTCGGTCGCATCCATCGGCAGGGCCAGGTCAAGGATACCGTCGATGTGATTATCCCAGTCACTTATGCGACCGTAGAGGGCGAGCGATGGTCTTGGTGCGATTCCAAGTTGCAGCGAATTCAATTCAAGAAGTCCGTTGCCGATGCTGCAGTGGACGGTATCGTACCAGAGCAACACCTGCGGACTCCAGCTCAAGCGTATCGAGACGTCCTGGGATGGCTGGAACGTCTAGACCGAGGAGAGAGTGCGGTTATCAAACGCCGAAAGATTGACGTACCACTTCCCGACGATGACGAAGGCGAAGTCGAACGGCGTCTAGCAAACTACGGTGCCTTCTCCAAGATGAACTATCGCTGGAACACCAGTAAGAGCACGACTACAAATGAGCGCCTGCAGGCCAATCCAGAGGAGTGGGAGCAGTACCACACGCTTTACCGGAAAGCCCGTGAGACCTGGACGGCTACTCCGTTTGAGGAGATCATAAGTTGGTGCAACAAACGCGAGGGTTACGCCATCGGAGATTTTGGGTGTGGTGAAGCACAGTTGGCCTCCGCACTGGCAGACAGGCACACGGTCCACAGCTTCGACCATGTGGCGATCAATGACTCCGTCGTGGCCTGTGACATGGCCCACACAGCACTTGAAGACAGCGTTCTCGACGTTGCCGTGTTTTCCCTCTCACTGATGGGAGCGAACGTCACGGATTACCTGATGGAGGCACACAGGACACTCAAGATCGATGGACAACTTCACATAGTGGAGGCCACTTCCAGGTTCGCGGACAGAGACGCCTTCGCGGCTTCACTAGGAGGCCTCGGCTTTGACGTTATCAGCGTCAAGGACCTGTGGAAGTTCACTTACATCCGGGCGATCAAGGCTGACCGGAGGGTCGACGAAAAGGTACGCCTGCGTTTTTCCGCGACTCCGGAAACACAGAACGTCCCTGGCTAGCTGTCGTGGACGCAGAGCGTCATCTCAACGACGGGAATCCCAACGGCCTCGGAGCGAATGACAAGTGGGAGTTCTACACCAGTAACTCCGGGACTCCGGGGACCATCGCTGGCGACGTACAGCGTCCGACGGCAACAAGGCAGCCCTGCCTTTTGGAGGTCGAGATCCTCGTCTTGCCACAACGGCGATTCACCACCGGTGATCATGTACGTAGTCGAGACTTCGAACACTAAGGATATTCTCTATGGCTTCTCGAGAGCGACGCTTATCGAGGGTTGTTTTTACTTCAATTGTCGGCTTCACCTGAGCGAGTGGGTGTGTAGGCTAGATATCTCCCAGTTGGGGCCGGACGAGTATCTCCTCGACAACGGTCCGCTCGGACATTTCGATGGTGCCTTTCACCAGGGAAGCGAGGTCCTCAACAGGCATAAATCGCTCTTCGGGAAGGTCGGTCCCGTCCCATGTGGGGGTTAGCGTCGCGCCTGGAAGTAGCGTGGTGACGCCGATACCAGATGTTTTGCACTCCTCCCGTAGCGCTCTGGCCAAGCCCAGCACTCCATGCTTCGCCGCACAGTACGCCGCACCACCCGGGTAGCCCTTGACCGAGGCTACGGAGCCCATAAAAACGAATTGACCCGATCCGCGATTCGACATCCCGCCAAGGAATGCACGGGTCACGAGAAACGCGGATGTGAGGTTGATGTCAACCTGTTGTCTGAACCTGTCGAGATCCGTCTCGAGTACCGTGCCCGGCGCGAACGCGCCGGCATTGTTCACCACAACATCAGGGATACCGAACCAGTCGCAGACCTGCGCCGCCATTCTTCGGACGGAGTCCTGATCCGTCAGATCGCTTGGGAAAACGCTCGCCTGGCTCCCGGCGCCTTCACACTCGGCCTGGACGCCTTCGAGGGCAACTCGATTTCGCGATACGAGGGCAATCTTCCATTCGGGGCCAGCCATGGCGCGAGCGATGGCGGCGCCGATCCCCTGGCTGGCACCAGTGATTACAATCGTGCGCATGGGCTAGTGACCGTTTATCAGCCTCATGAACTCGGTGCGGGTCTCGGAACTGTCCATAAACTGGCCCGACATCGCGCTGGTCGTCGTCATGGAGTTCTGTTTCTGGACTCCCCGCATGACCATACACAAATGGGTTGCTTCGATGACCACGGCTACGCCCTGCGGCTCCAGGATCTCCTGAATAGAATCCCGAATCTGGAGTGTCAGTCGTTCCTGGACCTGTAGTCGTCTCGCAAAAACGTCCACGACGCGCGGAATTTTGCTGAGTCCGACGATACGACCGTCTGGGATATAGGCCACATGAGCCTTGCCGAAGAACGGCAACATGTGATGTTCACAAAGTGAGAAGATCTCAATATCCTTGACCAGGATCATTTCGCAGTAGTCCTCCGAGAACAGGGCGCTCCGGAGGATTTCCTTCGGGCACTGGTCATACCCCTGCAAGAGGTACTGATAAGCCTTGGCTACCCGCTCTGGGGTCTTGCTGAGACCTTCGCGCTCCGGGTCCTCTCCCAGCGAGGAAAGGATTTCACGCATATGGCCGCTGACCTTCTCTGTGACGGTCGGGTCATAGCGGTCCTCTTGGGAATAAAGTTTCACGTTCGCAACCTAATCTCCTCTGTATTCAACGGAGTTGTTGGGCGTCTCGATGAGCCGTATCGATTCGAGCTTCCCGGCCGGCAAGCTGTCGACCAGCTGGCCCCAGATGGCCACCGCAAAGTTCTCGGTCGAAGTCATGATCCCCTCAAGAAATGGGACGTCCAGGTTGAGGTTGGCGTGATCGCAGATGTCCAAGACTCGCTCGTTGATGATGCGTTTCAGGACCGCAAGGTCAACAACAAAGCCGGTGTCCTCAGCGGGCTCCCCAATCAGGGTCACTTCCAATATATAGTTGTGTCCGTGCCAGTTCGGATTGTTACAGCGTCCGAAAGTCTCTTGGTTCCATTCGTCCGACTTGTCGGGGTTATGCAGCCTGTGCGCGGCGTTGAAATGAGCCGTTCGGGTGATGCGGACAAGAGGCATTGGACTACGGAATTTCTGGGGGGCGGTCAGACGGATCGGTCGGGTGTTTTGTTCTGACCCGCCCAAGGCATCGTTGGGGACTCCCGACGGGCTATATTCCGAATCATCCTGACCGCTACCGCGAGCATGACCCTATTCCAACGGATCGAAGCCGGAGAGATACCGGCTGACATCGTTTATGAGGATGAAGTGTGCTTCGCCTTTCGGGACATTGACCCCAAGGCGCCGACCCACATCCTGGTGGTCCCGAGGAAACCTATCCCCACTCTGGACGATCTGATCCCAGAGGATGCGGAAACCGTAGGAAGGTTGTT
>CAYXSE010000152.1:0-9232 GCA_964466675.1 uncultured Rhodothermales bacterium
CGGCTTCCGAGATTAGAGATACGGTAGCCGAGGCTTACGGCCTGACCATCGAACAACTGATCGGGAAGAGCCGGAAGCGTCCCATCGTGGACGGCCGCCATGTGGCTATGCACTTTTGCAAACAGATGACAGCGCTTTCCCTGGAAGCGATCGGTCGTAGGTTTGGAGGGCGGGACCACTCTACGGTTATTCACGCGTGTCGAGCCGTCCAGGCCAGGCTCGACACCGATCCGAAATTTGTCATCGAGATCGAACGGCTTGAGAGGCGACTCCGGCCGGCCTAGGGCGCCGGCCACGACCCACGGGCCTCCATCTCGTCCAGATTTTTCGGCCAATCGTCTTTCAGCAGTCGAGACAACGAACTCCGGACGCTTTTTCCGTTCGCACGCACTCGTTTCCGGTTGGGAGGGGCGTTTTCACCGCTGAACGCCACTTTTGGACATGGAAACCCACTGGCCCGTTGTTTGGAGTAGGCTGGCTGCCAGAACACCACGTCCCTGAGAAGTGGCTCCGTAAAGCCATTAAATAGGTGACGTCGTACTCGAACCCGGCCCCGCAAGGCCGGGTTTTTTTTGTCCCTACCTCAGACGGGGGCCGAGCTTCAGCATCCTGGATACGTCTATCACCGTGTCCTCGGCGATCGCATAGACCCTATCCCCTCGGGCCGGAGATATGGGATAACCCCCCGCGAAGGAGGTGTAGGCTGGCAAGACGGCGACGCCATCCGAAAAATGAAAACAAGGCAACGAGACCCGGTCCCTTCCTCCGCCACGGAGTCGAACGGCTGGATGCAGGTGGCCGGAAAGAACGGGGCCCCGAGGGTCGGGTTCTGGATGGTGGCGCAGAACCAGACTACCGTGCTTGAATGGGGCGTCCACCATTCGAACGTTCCAGTCATCTGGGGGGTCGCCGGCGTTTAGGTCATGGTTCCCTCGGACCACGAATACCTCGACCTCCGCGTGGGCTTTGCGCCAGGGCTCCCAGTGTCGATCCAGTTGTCCGGGAGCGGCATGGAGAAAATCGCCCAGGACAACCAGCCTTCTCGAGCCCGTCCGCGTGATGGCCCGAGACAGGCGAGTCAGGTCCTGCTCGGTGTCCCCATCAGGAACCGGAATCGCGGCGGCCCGGAACGTCGCACTTTTCCCGATGTGAAGATCCGCGAGATACAACGTCCCTGTGGATTCTTCGAACACGACTCGCTCCGCAAGCAGGGCGAGGCGGGTCGATCCAAAGTCGACGAATGTGGCCAGTGTTAAATCCACCTGTCAGCCCTTCCTGAGCGACTCATCGGCCGCTCTCTCCAAATCCGCCTGCATTCTTGCGATTCGTGTTCCGAGTTTTTCGCTGGTTACACGTTGTCCCATCCGGTCTACGAGGATAGGGAAGGCCAGCGGGCTTACCCGGGGTGTGTCGACCACGAGGAGCGTTGCGCTCCGAATTCGATTCAGCGTTTCCTTCAGTCTCTTTTGCTCCAGTTGCTGCTCGCGAACCTCTCGGCGCGCCTGCCTCAAGAGCAGATTGTCCGGATCATGGCGGACGAACACATCGAAAAGAAGGCTTGTGGAGGCCTGAATCTGAGCGGTTCCCTTGCTGCGGCCGGGATACCCCGTGAAAACCAACCCGGCCACGCGCCCGATCGATCTAAATTGCCTTCGAGCCAGTTCTGAGGCGTTCATGCTGGCCTCGATATCTTCCATGATCTGGTCTCCGTCAAAGAGACCCTCCCGTATCGCCTGTTCGATTGGGAGGGCGTCTGGTGACAGAAATTCGATTCCATAGTCGTTGTAGGACATGGAGATGGTGAGCGGGGAGAGGCGAGACAGCCGATAGGCAATCAGCGCGGCGAGACCTTCGTGAACGAGTCGCCCTTCGAATGGATACAGAAAGAGGTGGTGTCCCTCCTTCGTTCTCACGCGTTCGAGGAGGAGCTCGTCTTCCCTGGGGAGATGAGACCAGGCCGACTGGAGTTCGAGAATGGGGCGCAACGCTTCCATCTCCACCACGTCCAGCCTATTGCGACTGGATGCGCCATACATCCTCCGCATCGCGGCGCTCATCTCGCTCGAGAGCGGCATGCGCCCACCTTGCCAGCGAGGCACGCTCCCTTTTACGGCCTTACCCGGCCGAACATAGGCCTTGAGGTCCCTGATTCGAACGAACTCCAGCACCCGACCGGCAAAGAAGAACGATTGCCCCTCCTTCATGCGAGCCACGTAGGTCTCCTCCACGGTGCCCAGCTTGTGTCCATTCCTGAAGTACACGCCGATCGAGGTGTCCGATGCGATGGTTCCGATTGACATTCGGTGCCGGCGGGCCAGTTCATTGGTGGCGCAGATCATCTGACCATTGAATTCCACGATCCGCTGATACCGCTCGTAGGCCTTCAGAGACGCTCCCCCCGACTGGCAGAACTCCATGGCCCAAGCCCATTCCTGGTCGGACAAGCCACGAAAGGACCAGGCGTCGCGCACCTCGCTCAGTAGCTCGGACTCGGTAAAGCCGCCCCCAAGCGCCACAGTGATCATGTGCTGCACCAAAACGTCCAGCGGCTTGTCCAGGGCCATTGCAGCCCCAGGTCCGTGATGGGCCTTTGGAGCGCCTCCACCGTGTCATTCACGAGCGCTCTCAGCGGCGTGATCCACAGGACGCGGAGCCCTCCGCCGCCCTGATCGTCGTTGCTGATCGCATCCAGTAGTGGACCGAACCAAGCGGCGTACGTCTTGCCATATCCGGTGGCGGCGTGGATGAGCCCACTCTCGCCATTCAGATACCGACTCCATACCTCTTCCTGAAAACCGAACGGCGTCCAGCCCCGAGCGGCGAACCACTCTCGGGCGGGGGTGACTGGCTGTCGGCTCACCGGTGCCATTGGCGATCTACGCGGGAAGACGCCATTCGCTTCAGCGGGTGGTTGATGGCCGCGATTCGACCGGCGGAGGATGAGAGTTCATCCATGTTCGTTTCTTCTCGTAACAAAACCGAGATCCGTGGAAAGCCGACTCCAAAGTGTGTATTATACGGATCTTCAGGACCCCACCGTCGGCCTCTCTCGAGGCAGCCGCAACGCCGGAGCCGGGCCTGGGGATTGATGGGGCTCCGAGTGGTTTGAAGCCCCCTTTGCGAGGATGGCAGACGGCCATCGCACCTGGATGGGACCTGGATGGCACTTCTGAACTTCGCGTCTGACGTCGCGATCGATCTTGGCACAGCGAACACCCTGATCTATATCAAGGGTCGCGGAATCGTTCTTAACGAACCCAGCATTGTGGCGCTCAACCGCAGCACGCGGAAGATTATCGCCGTGGGGTCTGAAGCTCAGCAGATGCATGAGCGGACGCACCGCGATATCCAGACGGTCTGGCCGCTGAAGGACGGAGTCATCGCTGATTTTGAGGTTGCCGAGCAACTGATTAGGCACCTCATCCGAAAGGTTCAGACCAGCTGGTTCACGGCGATTCGCCGGATGGTGGTTTGTGTGCCGAGTGGCATCACCGAGGTCGAGAAGCGGGCGGTCCGGGATTCGGCCGAACACGCGGGGGCCCGACAGGTCTACCTGATCGATGAGCCGATGGCCGCCGCCATCGGCATTGGCCTGAACGTGGCCGAGCCCGTCGGCAACATGATTGTCGACGTCGGCGGCGGTACCACCGAGATTGCCGTCATCGCGCTTTCTGGAATCGTTATCGATGAGTCCATCCGGGTAGGCGGCAATGAACTGGATAGCGCGATCGTCCAGTATTTCAAGAGGAATCATAACCTCCTGATCGGTCATCGGACGGCCGAGCGCATCAAGGTCGAGGTTGGCAGCGCGGTGGAGCTTGATCCTGAACTGGAACTATCGGTTAAGGGCCGCGACCTGGTTTCCGGGATTCCGAAAATCAGGACTATCTCTTCCGAAGATGTACGCGAGGCTCTTCGAGAGCCGGTTAGCCAAATTGCGGCTGCCGTGATTCGCTGTCTGGAACGAACACCACCCGAGTTGGGGGCAGACATCCTGGAACGAGGGATCATGCTCACGGGAGGAGGCGCCATGCTGAAGGGTCTGGACGCACTCATTCGAGGCCGAGTCGACCTTCCCGTGTATGTCGCTGAAGACCCGCTTACTGCCGTCGTCAGAGGCACCGGCTCGGTTCTGGAGGACGTGCCCATGTACGAGAAAGTGCTCTCTTGAGCGGCATCAGCGGTGGTCTTAATCCACAGTTTGTCCACAACGTCGTTTTTGGCGATCTGAGCCGCTTTTCTTACTTCCGAGAATCGGGTTGGATTTTCATGTTGGTCTAAAGGCTTGGAATTAGACATTTTACGCGATTTTTCAGAAACGGACCCGCCGTTTTTGGCTAAAAAGCTCCGTCAAGTCTTGGTTTTCCACACCTAGTCCACATTGTGCGGGCGAATATTCGCCCTCAGCGTGCTAGTAGCGTTTGAGACGCCCCTGAGCCCATCTCCAGCCGTTTTCCGTCGTCAGGTGGGTTCCGCCGCGCCAGGTGTCTATACCTCGGATTTCGATGCCGTCCGCCAGGCCCCCCAAGACGGCCCGGCCTCGCTCTGTTATGGCCCATTGGCCCCTGATCATGTCGGGCCCTACATAGTCGACTAGCTCGGGGTTCATCCCTGACAACAGCAGCCAGAAAGACCAATCACCTCGGAATGCCGCCTCTTCCATCCGATTGGTCGAGTGAAAAAGCTCCATGCCGGTGTGCTTGTGCGACTCCAGGAGTTCAAGCACGACACGCTCGGTTCGGCCGACTCCATGGTCGTCGGGGAATGACTCAAGCCATCGGACAAGTGCTCCACGAAGGTGCGGAAGCGGACTCAGTTCCTGACCCTCGATCAGGGCCGCAGCCCCGTCAGGGCGCTCGGCCGCAAACGCTTCCCAGGCGACCTCGGCGGCCTTCCGTTGGTCATCCCTTAGCGGAGCCGCGGTCTTGAGCACGGCGGTCAGTTCTTGCAGTTCGCGTTCGGCGATGAACGTGTCTTCCGGAACCAGGAAAACGTCGCGGTGCTCCTTCAGACGGTCAATGACCTGGATAAGCTGAAGCTGATCGTAGAGATCGTGTTCGAACCAGAGTACGATCGGCCCTGTGGCATCGATGAGTCTGCGGTCCCGCTCCTGAAGCTCTTTAAGAATGACCGAAGCGTCGGTCCCATCGGCAAGAAACGTTGCCCGAACAAAGGCGAACTCCTCGCTCGAAAGACGCCCGGGCACCGGACCGTCATGGAGAACGTCGTCCCAGCACATGACCTCTCCACAAATTCCTGCCCGGCGCATCGCCTGGAGTGCCGACTTGCCGTTGGTTACTATGAGCCGCTCTTCCATGAGTGTCGACCGAGATCAAATGGACTTCTCTTTAGCAGCCGTCCTGGGTTACCTGGGCGCCCTGAGCAACATGGTCTGGCCCCTTCTCCGGACGCGCCGGTCCATGCTGGCCGCACAGGTTGTAGGCGCACTTCTGTTTGCCGCTCATTACACTTTCCTGGGGGCCTTCACGGCCGCGTTTCTCATGGCGGTCGCGGGAATCCAGGCGGTGGCAGCCATCCCCCTGGGGACGGACCCAAGATTTCGAGTTGTGTATCTGGGCACACTTCCTCTCATCGCGGGCATCATGGCGTCCTCGTGGCACGGGGTTGCCTCTCTTTTTGCCTCGCTTGGCATGGCTACGGTAAGCGTCGCCCGCTATCAGTTGGACTTGATTCGATTTAGGGCGCTTTTGGTGGCTTGTGTGCCGTTCTGGATGGTCCACAACCTTCTCGTCGGTTCCGTGCCCGGCCTTATGTCCGACGCCGTATCGTTTTCCGCTGGAGCCTGGATGTTGTGGCGGGAGATTAAGGCCCGTCGTAACCTTTCTCCTGGCGATGACATGTCGACCCTCTAGCCTTTAGTCGCCTGTAGACTGAACAGCCGTCCTCACCGCCGGTGCCACGACAGTCCCCAATAGCTCGATGGCGCGCATCATTTTCTTGTGTGGCAGCGTGCCCACACTCATCTGGATAAGCGTGCGAGCCTGACCGAATATCTCGTTCTGCATCAGGATCTTGTCAATCACTTGCTGCGGAGATCCCACGAGGAGGGCTCCGTGTGGAGCGCGCTCAGCTTCGAATCCCGGCCTCGTCGTGGGCGCCCAGCCTCGCTCTCTTCCGATCTTGTTCATGGTCGCCGCAAAGGGAGCGAAAGCGGTGTCAGCGGCATCCTGAGAGTCATCTGCCAGGAATCCGTGACTATTGACGCTCATGGGCACGACCAAAGGGTCGAACCCTGCTGCTTCCAGAGACTGCCGGAAAACTGTCACGGCGGGGGCGAATCGAGCCGGTTGGCCGCCGATGATCGCGAGCGCCATGGGGAGACCCAGCGATCCCGCTCTTTCGATTGATTTTCGTGCTCCTCCCACGGCTACCCAAATGGGCAGCCGGTCCTGAACCGGTCTGGGATACACACCCAAGTTGTCGAGCGATGCCCGATGTTTCCCGCTCCAACTTACATGCTCATCCTCGCGCAGCCTGATCAGGAGCTCCAGCTTTTCGGTGAATAGCTCATCATAGTTGGCCAGGTCATACCCGAACAAGGGGTACGATTCGATGAAGGAGCCTCGGCCGGCCATTATCTCCGCCCGACCGTTCGAGATCAAATCCAGGGTCGCAAACTCCTGGAAGACGCGAACAGGGTCGTCCGAACTCAGCACCGTGACCGCGCTGGACAGGCGAATCTTGCTCGTTTTCGCCGCTCCGGCAGCCAGAATAGTCGCCGGCGTGGATGACAGGTACTCCGGCCGATGGTGCTCACCAATCGCGTAGACGTCCAGACCCACCTGATCGGCCAGCTCAATCTCTTCCAGAAGGTTGGCCATCCGCACGGTGGGCGGCAACGATTCGCCGGTTTGCAGGTCCGCCGTGTTGTCTGCGAAGGTGTAGAGTCCAATCTCCATGACGTAGTGTTTTGCTTGACAAAGAAAGGATCGATACGCCGAGGGAGCCGACAGAGTTCGTCAACCCGGACTAAGTATTACAGTCGGCTCAACGAGTCGAGTAGTTCATTGTCCTGAGCCGGTGTCTTCACCGCATAGTTGAACCCGGGCGCGATACAATACGCCCCGTACTCGCCGGTCTTTGACAGCGCGAGAAAGCCCACCTGAATCTCTCGCCAATCTGGGTTCTTCTCGATGACACGATCAACGGCCAGGCGGCAGGCGTCAACCGGCGAGTGACCCTGACGCATCAGCTCGACCACCAGAAAACAACCCACCGCTCGAATTACGGCCTCTCCCCAACCGGTGGAGGTGGCTCCCCCGATATCGTTGTCCACGTAAAGCCCGGCACCGATAATCGGCGAATCGCCTACCCTTCCGTGATACTTGTAGGCCGCGCCGCTGGTGGTGCAGGCCCCCGACAGATGGCCAGCCTGATCCAGGGTGAGCATCCCAATGGTATCGTGGTTCTCCGAATTAATGGGTGGCCGTTCAGGCCCGTTCGCCTCCTTCCATCGTTCCCAGGCGGCAGCGGCTTCCGGGGTCAAGATATCCTCTTGAGGAAAACCCTGGTCAAGCGCGAACTCCAGGGCGCCTTCACCGACCAACATCACATGAGGCGTCTCTTCCATGACCCGCCGGGCCACGGACACTGGATGTCTGATGTGCTTGAGAAAGGCCACCGAACCACATCGCCCGCGCTCGTCCATGATGCACGCATCCAGCGTCACATTTCCGTCCCGATCCGGGAGACCGCCGTACCCTACTGTCATGACTCTTGGGTCTCCCTCAGGGACCCGAACGCCCGCCTCTACCGCATCCAGAGCAGACCCTCCGGAAGAGAGAATTTCCCAGGCCGCCGAGTTCGCAGGCATTCCGTGGTTCCACGTAGAGAGCGCCACCGGTTTCACTGTCGCGGGCGGCCTTGACGCCGGCTCGGCGCAGGCGGCCAGAGCGGAGGGAGCCAGAACAGCTCCCAACGCGGTCTTCCGGAGGAACGAGCGACGATCCGACATGGTGATCCTGGATTGGCCTTTTGTGCGCCTGCCTTACGGCATCTCCGAGTGGGGGTTCTCACGGGATCAAAATCTCGGCGTGATCCTTTCGTGATGCATTCGTCCGATAATCTGCGTCTCTTGGTTATCGATTGCCCCAACGCTCATGGCTGCCTCCATTCTCTTGGTCGAAGACGACCGCGACATCGCCGAATTGATTCGAATAAATCTCTCCGCAGAGGGATTCGAGGTTGTGCATTTTTCCGATGGACGAGAGGCGTTGGAAGAAGCCGGATCAGGCAAGCATGAGTTGATCATCCTGGATCTGATGTTGCCGGGAATGGACGGGATCACGTTCTGTAGGGAGTTCCGACAGATCAACCGCGTGACGCCCATTATCATGCTCACGGCAAAATCCGATGAGCTTGACCGGGTTCTGGGGCTGGAGATGGGAGCGGACGACTATATCACGAAGCCCTTTAGCGTCCGCGAACTCCTTGCACGGATGAAGGCCATCCGGAGGCGAATGGAAACAAACCTTTCGGTGGGCCTTGCCTCTTCTGAACGGGAGAATGCGGTATTCGGACCATTGACGATTCGCTTCTCGAAACGCTTCGTTTCCCTGGATGGAAACCCGGTGGAATTGACGGCCAAAGAATTCGATCTCCTGGCGCTGTTCGCTAGGAATCCGGGCCGGGCCTATTCGCGAAGGGCCCTCCTGGATAGAGTCTGGGACTACCAGTTCGACGGCTACGACCATACCGTCAATTCTCACATCAACCGTCTGCGCGGCAAAATCGAGCGCGACCCCAGATCGCCCCAGTTCATAAAGACGGTATGGGGAGTGGGCTATCGATTCGCGGAAGAAGACGAGGTGGACGGATGAGATTTCTTCTGAGGAGCATGTTCGGCCGAATGGCACTGGCCTACGTGGTCATGATGGTGGTCGTCTCCTTTATCATCGGCTGGGTGGCCTTGAAGGCTCAGGGCGACTTCGCCATGGAGGCCGACCAGCGGTTGCACCAGGACCTGGCGGCCAATCTCGCGCTTGAGTTTTCGGGAGTCATTCAGGAGATGCCAGACTATCCTCGCGTCGAAGACACCATCGAAAACCTGATGTTGTACAACCCCAGGATTGAGATCTACGTCCTGGACAAGGCCGGAAACATCCTGTCCTTCTTTTCCGATCCGGACAAGGTCGTACGATCCCGTGTCGATTTGGCACCCATCCTTCATATGGCGCAGAACCCGAGCCTGCCGGTCATGGGGGACGACCCC
>CAYXSE010000153.1:0-9163 GCA_964466675.1 uncultured Rhodothermales bacterium
ACTGAAGAGCGGGCTATCGAGCGTGCCTGAAAAAGCGAGGCTCGGCGATTCGCCGAATACGAATTTCGCGCCACCCATATTCAGCGCCAGCGCAGGACCGATGGGCTGACGGAACAGGTCGGCCTCGTCGGGATCCGGGTCCCATTCCAGCGTGTAGTTTCCGATGATGATGGTGCCCTCGGCGAGGCCCCCTTGGTTGATTCCCAGGTCCTCGAACCGAAGGTCGAGATCGCCCAGCGATGCGGGAAGCTGAATCCGGCCGCTGGCCTGCAGTTCGCCCTGCCGGTAGCTCAACCTTGTGAGTTCGATGGGAAGTCCCACACTACCGCTGAGGTCCAGTGGCGCGTTGACAAGGTTGGCGCGTATTTCGCCGGCTGTCATGTTGAACGCATCGTCGAATCCGACGTTGTCGAAGCCGATTCGGACGGTCGGTGGGGGCTGGCCTTCCTGCCCCAGGCTCACGAGGACCAGATCCACGGTCCGATTTTCGAGAGTCGATAGCGTCCAGCCGCCGCCGTTCCGGCCCCCTTCAAGCAGCAGATTGCCGTCGGGGTCACGCAGCTGCAGATAGGCGGTCTCCACGTCCGGCAGGCCAAGCCGCGCCGGAATCTGCCCGGCAGCGAGGTTCGCGGCGTTGACGTGGAAACCGATGTTGTCATAGCGGGCGATCTCCACCTGTCCCAGTCGTAGGACTGCTTCCCCCTCGAGAGCCGCCACTGGTCTCAGCCCTAAGCGCAGGTCGTTGAAATCCACGCCGAGGGGGCCGTACTCGCCGCCCGCGTATCGAAGCTCGGCCGAACCATCCCCCGAAATCATCATCCCATCTCTATTCAGGGTCAGGCTGGCCGGGAGGGTCATGCGCAGCTTGTTTTCGCCCATGAATGGGACGGCTGGATCGACCACGGCCCAGCTCATGGGACTGAGCCCGGTTTCGATGCTGATCGCGGCCTGGAGCTCCGCGCTTCCACTCTGGATGGCGAACGACTCCAGGTCAAACAGCAGGTCGTTCAGGCTAATGTCAATGGGGGTGTCGCCGGCTTCGATGCTTCCGTTGCCGTTGATGAGGAATCCGGTGGGGTCGAGGCGCGCGCTGCTGACGGTGAAGCTGAGGAAGGGCGATGGCGAGCTTGCGGGGATGGTCCAGGTGAAGGGCTCCCGGACTTCGATGGCTCCATCCAGGAGTGCGCCGGTGAGCAGGTCCATGGTGATGTTGCCGCGCGCCGTGATGCGCTGGTCATTCGGGCCGGGCAGTCCGAGCAAGGCGGCGCTGGTCAGGATGGCCTCCTGGACGCCGTTTTGAACCGCAAAGTCCACGGCGGACGCCTGAAATTCCAGCGTGAGCGGTCCCAGTTCCATGGGTCCACAGGGGGCCAGCCCTTCTACCCGACCGGCCACCAAGCCGCCAGGCAGGAGCGACAGCTGTGCCAGGGTGGGGGCGCAGTCCGCCTGTCCCGCGTTGAACCGGCCGTTGACGCTGAGGGAGAACCCCTGCCCTCCCGCGTCACCGAAGAGGTTGATGCCCATCCCGTCGATGGTCAGCGGGAGAGCACCGCCGATCTGGAAATTGATTGGATCCGGGAATTCGAAACCGTCGAGACTGCCTGTGAACACTCCGGAATCGAATTCGAAGCCCGCGAGCGTGAACCCGTCGGGAGGATTCAGATCCAAGAACGGCTCGGGAAGGAGGAGCGAGAGATCGAAGGAGAGGCCGAAGTCGACGGCATCCCCGGGTGACCAGTCGAACCACGCGAAGTCGAAAGCGGCCATCCGCAGGGCCAGCGGATCCAGCGTCAACCCAGCGAGGCCGAAGGGATCGACGTCGAGGCGCACTTCGATCTCCGGGAACGTGAAGCCTGACGGGGCCAGTTCGACGTTGGACAGGTTGATGGAGAATGCCGAACCGTCTCCGAGATCGAAACCGAGATCCATATCCAGGCGCACCCGGAAATCGAACTCGTTCCCGGAATACGAGAGATCCAGACCTTCGAGGCCGTTGATGGCCAGGTCGATCGGGCCGAGGTCGATGGGTAGGGGCGCGACCTGTCCGCTTGGCTCGAATCGCGTGAGCGCAAAGCCCTGCTGGTTTAGCCGTGCGCCGATCGCCGCCCCAAGCGTCTGGCCGTCGGCCTGCATCTCGATTTCGCCGTCCATTTCAAGCTGCATGACGCCGGCCGCGGGAGCCGCGAGGGGTACCGTCCAGCCGCCGGAGATGTCGTTGAGCACCATCGTCAATTGGCCGCTGTCGCCTGCCAATGGGATCGTCGCACCCAATCCGGTCAGTTCGACGCTCGCCTCCAGGGTTCCGTCGCTGGCGATGGAGGCCTGAACGCGGCTGTTGGCCCCCAGGCTCTGCCCGAACATCATCAGATGCCCATCCAGTTGGAGCACCGAGACCTCGTCGAGCACCAGCGCGGCAATGGACTCGATGCCGAGCGGAATGCCGAGATTAGAAAGATCGAAGGCCGGATCTCCGGGCGGTGGTGTCGCGCGCACTTCCCCGCTGATCAGTTCGGGCACCAGGGGATCGATACACACATCCTGGAGCGTCACCTCCGCTCGAGGTGGGTCTTGCGGGTTCAGACCCGGCAGCACGAGTTCGAGCGGCTCACCGGGCCTCGTGTCGAGGCAAACGGAGCCATCCGGCTGATCGACGGCGTCAAGGAGCATGCGGCCGACGGCGTCCTTCAGCCTCAGGAACGCGATATCGAGGGCGGGCAAGGGGAGCAATTCTGGAATCAGTCCTCGGCCCCAGAACTCCAGATTCGGGTGGAATCCGTCTGCATCTGCGAAGGCGACCTCCTCTCCGTCCCAGAGCCAGTCCACTTGGCCGGCACCTATCTGGATGCCGGTGTCGAAGGGCCTGAACTGCATGACGAAGTCATCCGAGAACCGCGCCGTGAGGTCGGCTAGCGTTCGGCCTTGGAAACTGACGGCGGCTCGTGCTTCGCCGCTGGCGTGGAGTCCCTCTTGGTCGATGACCACTTCGCCCGCGAGACCGAAGAGAGCGCCGGGACTGGCGGCCAGCGCGGCATCGAATGGTACCGCGCGGTAGGCCACCTCGCCGTCGTCCGCCAGTTCGAGTTGGAAGGCGAAGGCATCGTCGAAGATTATCCTGCCACCGCTGAGGGCGAAGGCTTGCGGATCAAACACCACCTGATCGAAGGTCACGCCTAGCGGATCTCCGCCGAGGAGTAACTGCTGGCGGCCGTCGATGGCGAATCCATCCAGGTTCAGCGTGGCTCGGTCGATCCGGAAACTCAGCGCAGGATCTTGAGACGGCAGGTTCCAGGTGAAGGGGCCTTCGATCTCGAATTCCATGGCCTCGATTTCGCCGGTCATCAGGTTGAGGCTGATCGAGCCAGCTGCCTGCTGCGCGTCGGGGAAGTCCAGGACCGCCGTGGCCGTTAGCAGGGCGGTTTGAGCGCCGTCTTCGCTGCCGAAAGTGACGGTTGCGTCGGTGATTCGGGCCTCGAAGCCGCCTATTTGGAGCGGGCAGTCGGGTACCAGGTTTTCGACGGTGCCTTCAATCAGTCCTTCCTGCGACAGGCGTAAAGCGGCTTGCCCCAAGGGCTGAGGTTCCTGGCAGGCGAAGGGAGCGCCGAGTTGCAAGTTGGCCCGCAGATCAAGGCCGGAGGGAGCGTCGCCGCCTAGCGCCAGCGTACCGCCCAACTCAACAACATTGAGCGTAAAGCCGGGGCCGAGCGGAATCGGACATCCGGGCGCTGCGATGGCGGTGGCGGGTAATTCGCCCTGTAGGGAGCCGTCCTGGAGGCGCGCGCCTCGAATCATCAAGTCAGCATCTTGCAGGCAGGCGGGAGTGCCGGGCTGTGTGAGTCCGAGTGTGAGCGCGAAATCGAAGCCGAGATCCCACGCGAAGCCCGCGCCCCCAAGCAGGTTTGGCCAGGGCACATCGAAGCCGTCCGTCTGGAGCCCGCGCCATTCGAGGTTGAAGAGACCGAAGCTCAGCGGGTCGAAGCCTCGGAAGTCTTCCGCGTCCAGCTGCAAGAGTGGTATGGTCAGTCCCGTGCCGCCGAGGGTCAGCCCGCGAATGACCGGTAGCGATAGGTTCGGCCATGCGAGCTCCAAGTCCGTCGAGAACCCGAAGTCCCAGCTGCCGGCGCCGTTCGCGCCTGCGTCTGTGTCAAACGACAGCGAGCTCAAATTAAAATCGTGCAGGAAGAGGCGCGCATCGTCCAGTTCGAGCATCGGCGTCATGCCGGCGCAGTCGCCAGTGATGTCCTGGAGGGAGACCCCCTGGGCATCCTGGAACTGGAGCGTTACGTCCGTCTCGCATCGTGCGCCGCCTTGGAATGCCATGCGGGCCTGGGCGTCGGCCTGGAAATCGTAGGTTACCGCGGAAGCGCGCGGGCTGGCGGTGATGGTGCCGTTGATCGATCGGAACAGCATCGAAAACGGAATCTGATTCCCGAAGGGGTGCACAAACAGGTTCGGTTGGCAATCGACGTCGAACGACGCTTGATCGGCACGGAGATCGATATCATCGATTTCGCACCCGGACAAGCCTCCGAACATGCCTATTGTCGCAGAGCCGGTGAGCGTGGCGGCCGGGAACCCGGCTTCGAGGGTGGTCAACTCAATCGAGAGCGCGGCGTCTCCCCAACTGGCTAGCGGATCACCGGCTCTGGGGCCCGCGGTCAGGACTCCAGCGAGGCCTTGAGGCGTGAGAGTAAGACTTCCCATAGACTCGATGCTCTCGCCGCCGGGCAGTTGTAGATCGCCATCCATCGTGAAGCCGTCCTCGGGCGTCCAACTCACCGTGCGAGCCAGGAAGATGCCCTGGAGCGGGGCGGCGTTCCGTAACGCGTCCGCGACGCCGGCGAATGAACCGCCGAGAATTCGGAGCGGGACGTCTTGAGTAACGAGTAGGTCGCGGGCTTCGATCGGCAGCGTCAACGTCTGGCCCAAGAGGTTCAATTCCAGTTCTGCCGGGCCGTTGATGCGGTACTGCCCGGCCTCATCCTCAATACGGGCGGCTTCGAATCGCCCAAGCGCGGCAACACCCGGGATGAGGACTATGCGGCCCACCACGGCTGGAGGTAATTCGGCCGCTGGCTCGGCCGAGCCAGCGACGAGGGCGAGAGCCGGGTCGCTGCTGACTGGGAGTCCGTTGTGGGTGCCGACTACGCGCCAGGCCATTGCCTGGTCGAGTCCGAGGGCATCGAGCGGCGCGTAGTCAACGGACTGTTCCTGCCCGTCCTCGATGAGAATGGACCTTTCGTCAAACGCTTCCTCCAGGCCGGGGGCCGCCGCGCGGGAGGCGAATGCTAGCGGGTCCTCCAGATCCTGGAACCAGAGGACCGGATCCACATCGCTCGCCCAGGTGCGAATTGCCTGGAGCGAAAGACTCTGCCAGTTGTTTTGGTCTATGACGACAGGCGGAAGCGTGAGGAACGAGAAGGACGTCGCCTCCCCCCCTTCGAGCACGGCGTAGGGCGTAGCGGCCGGGCTGCCTAAGGTCAGCGCGCCGCCGACCGTGGGATCCACGAAGGTGAACGTCCATACCTCGCTCTGATAGTCGTCGGATAGCGGTTCGTCATTTTCGTTGAGGGATTCCACGATCCACGCGTAGGTCCTCCCATGTTCGAGGGGCAGCGCCTCTCCCTCGGTTGGGTAGACGATGGCATTTGCGCTCTCGATGATGGCCTCGAACCGTGCCGACTCTCCGAATAGCGCCTGCAGCGCCTGTTCGGGGCTGGAGTTCTCGAAGACCTCCACCACCCGGATTCGGTAGCGAATCGGACGCGGGTATGGAAGGAGGACCGGGTACCAGACGAACGAGGGGTAGGCCTCGGAAATCGTCGCTTCATCGAACGGCTGGAGTAGATCTGGAGGCTGTGGGGTCTGGATCTGGATTGTGACCGTGGCCTCGGCCAGGAGTTCGCCTCTCCCGTCTGCGTCGGCGCTGATCCAGGTATAGAGGGTGTGTGTTCCCTCCGGCAGCGTATTGGTCTGGGCGGTGCTGGCGAGGAGCTGCGTGCTGTAGTCGTCGGACCAATCGACGACCGAGCGCAGATCTTCCGGCGTGAAACTCTGGAAGTACGGACCCGGAGGGACCTGGAAGGCCGAGGAATGGCCCACGGCGAGAACTCGTTCGTAGTCTGCGAAAATGCGGTCGAGGTTATCCTGGACGCCAGCCGCGCTTATCCCTCCGATTCCGCCGTTGTCCGTTACCAGGATGTAGTTGAAGTAGACGGTAGACGACTCGGTCCCGAAATACTGAATGACCGTCGTGACCTGACCATTGTCATAGAGCCGGTCGATGTCGGAGATGAACGGCGACAGATCGAACGGCACTCCGATGACGTTCAGGCTCCACTGGGAGTTCTGAGCCTTCGCCGACGGGCCGGACATCAAGAGGCCCAGCATGCCGAGAAGCAGGATCAGATATCGTGTGATGCGCGACTTCATTATTCCGTATCAGAAGCTCCGGCTGAAACTGAACTGCGTGCGGACCTCGTTGAAAGAGGGCGAACCCGTTCCTGAACTCTGACTCCGCAGGCCGCGAACACTCAGTCGGAATTGGTAGGCTCTCGCGATGCGAAACCCCGCCGTCAGGTTGGCGGTCAGGTTGAGCAGAGATATATCTGTACTCAGCGCGCCAGCGCCTGATGTTTGGGTCCTGGTGGCCCCGAGAGTCAGGCCAAGGTTGAGCTTACGGTCCATGAAATCTCCCGACGCTCCGGCGTTCAGACCCAGGACGTCCGTATCGCTGGTCGAGCGATTCTGGAGCAGATTGAGGGTCGCGTGGAGATTCAATCGGGCAGCGACATTGCCGAACCACGAGAGACTCGCGCTCACATTTTTGAAGTCAGAGGTCGCCTGAGCGAGTGTGTCTGTGACGGCGCGCTTGTCCTGGAAGCGTCGAAACGTAGTCGAGAGGCTGAACGTGTGGGTCTTCGCCCCCCTCTTGAGGACCAGCGTCGGATTCAGCGTCACGTTTTGAGTGACCTGCTTCCGCTGGAGCGCCGGGTTGTCTATCTCCGGGCTGATTTCGCTGGTGCCCAACTGGAAACTGGAGCCGACAGAGAAGGCTTGGCTCCACTGCGTCCTGATATTCACGCCGACTTGATCACGACTGCGGGAAGTGGCCCGCTGGTTCGAGAGATTATTGCGGCTCTGCCCGTAGTTGAGTGCGACCGTCGCGCGCCCACCCAGAAGGCGAAGATTGGGACGAATGCGCCACTCTTGGACGTCGTTGCGAACCGTAAACACCCCCAGCGACGTGAAGCCCGGCCCGATGCGTTTGTATTGTCCGCGAAGATTCAGATTTTTGATCTTCGCAGACGCCCGGGCCTTGACCGCGTAACCGACGCTGGTGGATAACGTGGGCGTGAAGAGGCTCGTGATGAGTCTCGCAAGCGGTAGCACGGCTGTCGGAAGATCGGTCGAGTCCGGATCGAGCAGGTCGTCAGTGTCGATCTCCCGGGCGAAGAGGTCTCGGTTGTGGGCGGATACCGTGCCTTCTAGTGCGAGGGTGAAGCGGCTCTGGAAGAGCCTGATCCCAACGAGCGATGTCAGACTGAGGTTTTCTTCCGGCCTCGCTGCTGTTGCCGGTCTTACGGCGAGGGTGTCGTCGCGGGCCGACATTCCGATGAGATGGAAGTGATTGGCGTTCACATCTCCGAATCCAAGCCTGAGTGCCCTGACGTCTCGACGGTAGGCCCTGCGGAGGAGTTGGCTCTCGATCAGCGTGTCATCGCCGAGTTCTCCGGTGGCACGTTGTGTGGTTCCCATTGCGAAACCCAGCCTGGCCGGGCCTGGAGATAATTCCACTGCGACTCCGCGTAGTTGCAACCCGTTGAGGCTAAAATCCGAGAAGCGGGGGTTCGTGTCACCTACTCCAACCTTGACCCAGCGCCATGTGGCCTCGAAGCCTAGCCGGTTGATGGACTGGCGGACTCGGTTTTCTTCCGTGGAGTAGAGGAGGTTGAGGCCGGTCTTTATGCCGTAGAAGTTGATCGTGGCTCGGACGAAACTTCGCGCTGATAGTGGGGGGCGGCGGCTGTTTCCTGTCGTGCCGTAGGCCTCTCCGGTGAGACCGACCGAGCCGCTGAACGAGACATTCCTCTTGCTGTGCGCTAGCAGCCGCTGAGAGATGGTCTGCGCCCGGAGCTCTCCGTTTGGGAAGGTGAGGAGAATGCCCCAGACCACCGCTCCGGCAATCATGGATTTGCGGGGCCGGGGGGTCATGGGGGATGTTAGGTCGGGGGAGGGGGGGATGCAAGTTTGGGGAGGGCGGGTGCCTGGGCTCCAGTGAGCTTGCGAGTCATTGGGTCGGTGGGCTTCCACCGAACGATCCGGCCGCCTATCTTTCGTGGCCGCCGCGACCCTGTTGGGCCGCGCGCGAGTCTAGATTTCAGTTATCAGATCAGTGGTTCATGAAGGCTGCCAGGCTTCTTCTCCTATTTGCATTCCTCGTAGTGGGGACCCTGAGCTCGGTCCGAGCCCAGACCCTTCCGCCGGCCATCCAGCAGGAGCTAAATCGTCGCAACATGTCCGAGCCAGAGGCCCGGGCGATGGCCCAGCAGCTCGGCATCAATCTTGACGACCCGGTCCAGGCCGCCCAGAGGGCTCGTGAGCTCGGAGTACCCGAGTCGACGATTCAGGACATGCTTCGGGCGATCGCGGCCGATGACGAGGGCGGAGCCGCGTCTGCGGCCGTGACCGGAGTTGCGGCGGTCGATCCGTCCACGCCCGCCGTGGTAGTGTCCCCGGGCGCAAGCGAGGTCGTCCAGCAGGCGACCCAGGCGGCTGAGCTTCGCGACATCGAGGAGGCGCAGACGACTACAGTCGTCGAAGAAGCCGCGCAAGATGAGAATCTGGAGTTCTTCGGGTACGACCTCTTCGACAACATCCCGGATGCGTTTCAGCCGAGCGCGACGGGGCCCGTGGATGACGGCTACATCATCGGGGCGGGCGACGAGCTTCGCCTCATCGTCTGGGGCGCGGCCGAATTCGCCTATGAACTCACCGTCGATGCCGAGGGGCGCATTTTCGTGCCGAATGTGGGGCAATTTCTGGCGTCGGGCCGGCGGATGAACGTCCTACGGGAAGACCTGAAACGATTCCTGTCCAGGAGTTATGCCGGGCTGACCACGGACCCGCCGACCGTGTTCATGGACCTGACTGTTGCGAGGCTTCG
>CAYXSE010000154.1:0-2756 GCA_964466675.1 uncultured Rhodothermales bacterium
AGCGGACCCGGGCCGTCATGCCGACGTCCCCGTCCCCGATTACCTGAAGTCATTCGAATAGCCACCCGTGAGACGATCCGCCAATTTCCTGGTGTCGCCACCGTTCTCCCAGGCTATAGTCCCGGTAGGCTTCCTGTTGGCCATCATTTCCTACGGGCTGGTGGCCAGGCCCCTTTTCCTTGGGCAGCCTGCCTTCCCTCTGGAGTTGGTTTTTGTGTTTGCGGCGGCCTTTGCGGTAGCACACCTCCGGTGGCTTGGCCATTCCTGGCTGGATATCCAGGCATCCGTCGTGGCTCGGCTGGGGACAGCCATGCCGGCCTTGTTCATCCTGTTCGCCATCGGGCTCCTCATCGCGTCGTGGATGGTATCCGGTACCATCCCCATGCTGGTATACTATGGCATTGGCCTGGTCACTCCCGGCCTGCTTTACCCACTCGCATTTCTGGTTCCTGTCGTCTTTTCCCTGTTGACGGGGACTTCCTGGGGGAGTGCGGGCACGATTGGCGTGGTAATCATGGGCGTCGGCATCGCCTCTGGCGCCAATCCCGCTATTCTGGCCGGTGCGATCATCGGAGGTTCCTACTTCGGGGACAAGCTCTCGCCGCTTTCGGACACCACCAACCTCGCCGCCCTCGGAGCGGGCGTAGATCTTTTCGATCACATCAAGTCGATGCTCTGGACCACCGTCCCGTCGGCGATTATCGCGCTGTCGCTGTACGTAATCGTTGGACTCGTGAACCCTCCTGGCGCAGCGTTGGAAAGTGCCGAGTCCGCAGCATTCACCGAGGCCCTGAATCGGATGTTCGTGTTCAATCCACTGCTGCTTCTCCCACCCGCGCTGGTGCTCTGGGGCTCCCTGAAAAAGCACCCGACCATCCCGGTACTCCTGGGATCCATTCTTTTGGCGATGGTGCTCGGGCTGTTCATCCAGCAGTTCACGTTGGCAGACACCCTCCTTGCGCTTCAAAGTGGGTTTTCAGCAGACATGGCATCCTGGATGGACCAGATTCCCGAAGGCGTGCGGACGCTTGTGGACCGGGGTGGATTGTACTCGATGCAGCAGGCCATATTCACGGCCTTCTTGGTGTTCTTCTTCATCGGAGCCATCGACCGGATAGACGCCATGCCCGTCGTTGTCGACCGCGTTTTCCGTTTCGCCCGCACAAGAACCGCGGTCATCTTGTCGGCGCTCGGAGCGACCGCGGTCACCAATGCGATGACCTCCAACCAGTATGCGACCAGTTTTATTGTGGGCGATGCTTTCGGGCGCAGGTTTGATGATCTGCTCATCTCACGCCGCGTCCTGTCCCGGAGCCTCGAGGACACGGGCACGATGCTGGAGAGCCTGGTCCCCTGGCACGCGACCGCTCTATTTATGGTGGCTACGTTGGGCGTTCCTGTGGCGGACTACTGGCACTGGCAGTTCCTTTCGCTGGCCAACTTCGTGGTGGCCCCTATCCTGGCCATCACGGGCATCGGGTGTTTCTACAATGAGAAAAAGGCCTAACCCATGCGCGACGACACGATTCTGAATCATGACGATCTCTACCCGTTCGGGGCCGTCGCGCCGCCGCTTTACCAGACATCCACGTTTGGGTTCGAGAGTTGGGAAGCCTTGGACGCCGCCTTCGAGGACCGAACCGGAACGGCCATCTACTCCAGGCAGATCAACCCTACGGTCCGGCTGGCGGAGCAAAAGCTCGCTGCTCTGGCGGGCGCGGAAGCGTCAAGGCTCTTCGGCAGTGGCATGGCAGCCATCAGTGCGGCCGTCTTCCATGTGGTGAATCACGGCGATCACATCATCACGATCAACAACGTCTACGGGCCCGCGAGCACGTTTCTCGCTTCCTACCTACCACAGAAAGCCGGCACTTCCGTCACTTTCGTCGATGGCGCGGATCCGGCAGAATTCGAACGTGTCATTCAGCCGCGAACGAGACTCATCTACCTGGAGTCTCCCTCTTCGGCAGTTTTCGGGATCCAGGACATCGGCGCCATCTCCCAAATGGCTCACGAGCGGGGCATCCGTGTCATCGTGGACAACACCTGGGCCACGCCGATCTACCAGAAGACGCTGGACCTGGGCGCGGACCTGGAGGTGCACAGCGCTTCCAAGTACCTCTGTGGTCATAGCGATGTGGTCGCCGGAGTGGTAATCGGCTCGCAGGAAGACATCGACTCTATCGCCGTGCGAGAGGGCGAGCTGCTCGGCGCCAAGATGGCTCCTTTCGAGGCCTGGCTGATGCTCCGAAGCCTGAGGACTCTTTCGGCGAGGCTGGAGCGACACCAGCGGAATGCTGGCGTGGTGGCGGAATACCTGGACTCAAACGACGCGGTGGCGGAGGTTCGATGGGCGGGGATGGAGTCTCACCCGCAGGCCGAATTGGCTCGACGCCAGATGTCCGGTTTCACCGGGCTTCTGGGCTTCGTCCTGAAGACTGACGACGTCCCCTCCGTCAGACGGTTCTTCGATTCTCTTCGGTTGTTCGGGAGAGCCGTGAGCTGGGGAGGCCACGACAGCCTCGTTTATGCCCCGGCCATCAGTTACTTGAGGGAGCAACCGCCAGAACGCTTTGCGGAGCTGGGGATCTCGGTGGGCGATATTCGGATATCTGTGGGCCTCGAAGACCCAGAAGATCTCGTTGAAGACCTGCGTCAGGCGTTTGAGGCCATCTAGCGCCGTACCTTTTGCGATCGGTCGCGCACACGAGCAACTCCATGCCTCCACCCCCCGGCTCTGCCCTTCGATTTCGACC
>CAYXSE010000154.1:2766-9108 GCA_964466675.1 uncultured Rhodothermales bacterium
GCAGTCCTCCGTTCGGCACTCGCCGTACTCGTGGGGTATGCGGTCCATTCGCTCCTTCTCGCGGGTGCGATGATGCTTGCCTGGGGAGACAGGATTCAGGCTCCATCCGCCGTCCTGGTCCCCGCAGCGGTGGTCCTGCTTCTCGCTTCACTCGTCGCGGGAGGCGCGATGGCCGGAAAACTCGCTGGGAGGGCACCCGGCGGTCATGGCCTTTTGGTAGGATTCCTCGCGCTGGTCATCCTCGTCGTGGGCCTGTTCGCACCGGAATCCATGGCGCCTTGGTGGTTCCGGGTGGTCGGAGCGGTTGTCTCCCTCCCCATGGCGTACCTCGGAGCGGAGTTGGCAGGATATAGGGCCCCGGTGATGCCGCCCGAGCCACCTCCGGGAGCCTACATCGATATCTGATCACCGCCACCGTTCGTGGCGTGATCCCGCCCGATGGCAATCGCGCTCTGGGATGTTACATTGGGATCCCACCAACCGAACACACGTCATGAAACTTTTCCAGTTTCTACCCTCGCTTCTTCTGGCGTCTCTGCTCGTCGGATGTGCGGATCAGTCCGCCGAGACCTACGAGTCTGAGGAGGCCGCCGCCGAAGAGACCGCCGCTGAGGAGGCCGCAGCCGACTCCGCGCCGGGCACCATCCTATCTATCTCCCATGCCGTCGAAGATTACACCGCATGGCGAGAGGTCTACGACGCCTCGATGCAGATGCAAACCGATGCCGGCGTAAGGCAGGCGTTCGTCCTGCAGAGCGTGGACGACCCCAACATGGTCCACGTCTTCGCAATGTTCGATGACTCAGGCGCGGCTCATGCATTTGCCGATGACCCAGCTCTTCACGAGGCCATGCAGGAAGCCGGAGTTCACGGGCCGCCTTCGGTATCGGTTCTTAGCGCAATTGACATGAGGGACGTGGAGCCCGCATCCAACAATCGGCTATTCGTCACCCATGAAGTCGCTGACTTCGACCACTGGCGAGGAGCTTTCGAGGAACACCATGAGGCGCGGATGGAGGCAGGTCTTACTCTACTCGGGATGGGCATAGACGAGAACAATCATAACCTGGTCGGAATGATGTTCCACGTCGCCGATATCGATACCGCTCAGACATTCCTGTCGAGTCCCGAAATGGCCTCGGTCATGGAGGAGGCGGGCGTGACGAGCACGCCAACGCTGCTCTTCCTGACGGACGTTACGCAGGCTGCCGACCCAGAATAAACGGGTCTTGACCGCGAGTGGATCCTCGATTCAACCGCCCTCGCGGTCCTATTCCTGGGCGTGGCCGCGTTCTCATTCTCCTCCTCATCAATTCGTTCCCACGACGAATGTCACGATTGTGGTTCGGCCGTGAATTGTATTCTCGGGTCCCCCCCGGGAATGCAGTCGGGCTACGATTCGTGCCTATACAGTCCTGGTTCTCCCCCAACGTGCGAGCTGGGCACATGGATGGATGACTGCGACGCCGGTGGTGGGCCGCAGTAGTGAGAGTTACGCCTCCAAATAGGCGCAGCTTGCGTCTCTAATGATATGGTCGCCGGTCGCCGCACGACGCCCACTCCAATGTCATCTCTTCTCCTGCGCATCCTCGGCATGGTTTGTCGAGGTTGCGTGGGAGTTGTAGCGGGCGCATTACTCTCCCTGCCATCGCTCGGGCAAGAGACGATCGGACTACGAATGACCGAGGACTTGATCCTGGGACTCGGAAGGCATCACAATACTTACGATCTGTTCCGAGATGCGAAGAATGTGACCACAGATGAATGGGGCAATATCTTCGTTGCCGACGGCCGATCGTCTGAGGTGATCGTGTATCGAGAGGACGGTCAATTCATGCGAAGGATTGGCGCGTGGGGTCGGGCACCCGGCGAATTCGTGGATATCAACATCATCGGGCAGGCAGCTGGACGCGGCATTGTGATAGCGGATGCACGGACTAACAGGTTCAGCTGGTATGATGCGCGGTCCGACTCGTTCTCGGTTCATCCGTTTCCTCTTGAGGTTCGGCCAACAGGTATTCGGCAGCTTCCGGGGGGATCCTTCCTAATTCGGCATTTCAACTTGGATCTCGAACGGCATCGCGACGATCAGCCCGATTCTCCTCTCCTGCACGAGTATGACATCGAACTTAGACACATTGTGGCGTCATTTGGCCACATTGCAGACTTCACCGACCCCGAGGACCGCATGATGCGGGCGATTTATCAGTTTGGTCCCGGATTCGAGTATCTAGTCTTAGATGATTCGACCGTTGTAACAGCGCCTACGCTCTACGATGGAGGATTGAACGTTTACTCCAGGGCTAGTTCTGGAACGTGGCACGTTCGGAATAGGTGGGCTGGCCTCAGGGTTGACCGCGTGTATACCCAGAGATCGACCGAAGATCTCCCGGAGACCGAGGCGGAACTCCTAGCCTACGATTTCCCACGAGAGGGATTCACGTTGAGCGGCCCATACGGGTTGTTGATGGTGGAGTTGCATAGTCAAAGCCGCGGTTTGGCTAGGGGTCCGGGCGGCACTGTTCTGCATTTCACTCTACAACAAGGCGATCAAGTAGCGACATTTGGAGTGGAAGTGTTTGAGCGGAACGGGGATTTTCGAGGTTATCAGTCCTTGGCCACGTCGCCCGCGACGGCGGAGAGATGGGAATTCGGTAGCGCAATCCTTCGCCATCAGGACTCGAGCGGAAGGCTCTACTTTAGAGATGCTCAGGGGGGTGTGCCAGTCATTCGACGAATGATTGTCTCGTTCTGATTTGGTAGCGATTACGGGCACCTGGCGGCCCACAAGGCCACAAGGTGCGTAGCGGGGCATATCGGGCTCTGGTTTATGTGCAATCGGCTATTTGTCACCCATGAAGTCGCGGACCTCGACCACTGGCGAGAAGCTTTTGCCGCTCAGACACTCCCCAGCGGACTCAGAATGAACTAGTCTTGACCGGTGGCTCGCGCGGCAAGCCACCGGTACATGGAATACTGGGCCCTCTCTGGCTCTCCGATTGCCGGAGCGAATGAGTTGATCTGCTCACTATCTATGTCCCGCGCCTTCTGGTTGTCCCGAAGCTGTAGGCCGATCCAATGCTTCACTTCCTCTCGGAGCGCGGGATCATAGATCGGGAAGGCCACCTCGACACGGTGGCTGAGATTGCGAGTCATCCAGTCGGCTGAGGCGAGGTACACCTCTTCGTTACCCGCATTGTGGAACCAGTACACCCGGCAATGCTCCAGGAACCGGTCCACAATGCTTCGGATGCGGACCGTCTCACTGACACCCTCGACCCCCGGTACCACGCCACAGATCCCGCGAACAATAGCGTCGATGGATACACCCGCCTGGCTGGCCGCGTACAATTCCTGAATGATTTGATGGTCTTCCAGACTATTCATCTTCAGAATCATCCGGGCTTCGCGCCCGGCGAAGGCGTGTTCAACCTCGCGGGCAATCAACCCTGACAAGGCCTTCCTGAGATGGAATGGAGCCACCAGCAGATGGTCAAAAACGGGGGCATCGTTTCGACCGTCCAAATAATCGAACAGCGTGCTCACGTCCTTCGTGAGTCGGGTATCGCTCGTGAGCAAGCCCTCGTCTGCGTAGATCCGGGCGGTCTTTTCGTTGAAATTGCCTGTGCCCAGGTAGGCATAGGCCTTTCTTACTCCGGACTCTTCCCGCTCTACCAAGGCTACCTTGCAGTGCACCTTGATCCCGGGCATGCTGGACAGGACCCGGACACCGGCCGCCTCCATCTGGTCGGCCCAAGCCAGATTCGAGGCCTCATCGAACCGGGCCTTCACCTCAACGAAGGTTAGAACTTCTTTCCCCTTTTTTGCGGCGCGAATGAGGGCCTTGGAGACAGCCGAATCGGAAGCCACGCGGTATAGGGTGATGGCAATCCTGCGAACGTCCGGATCGGCCGCGGCCTCCTCCAAAAATCGAGTCACATAGTCATAGCGCTCGTAGGGGAAGTGTAGCAGAATATCGCGTTCCCGCATTGCGTCAAACATGCTGGAGGCGGAATCCAGGTCGGGCCTGTGTATCGGAGGGAAGGCCTCGAACTCGTCGCCCTCCAATGCACGTGTCGGAAAAGCGAACAGGTCGCTGAAGTTGTGATAGCGTCCTCCTTCCACCAGATCATCCGGATCCAGATTGAACTGATTGCTCAGGTATTCTATGAACGAATACGGAGTCCGCAGGTCGTAGAGAAACCTCGTCGGAAGACCGGTATCCCTCTTGGACAGGCTTGCTCTGATCATTTCGTTGATATCTCCGGTGAACTCATCGCCCAGGTACAACTCCGCGTCCCTGGAGAGCTTGATGGAGTACGCCTCCCCCACCTCATGCTCCGGGAATATTCGATCCAGATTTACCCGAAGAACATCGTCCAGCCACATGACCGGGAAGTCTTTTCCTTGTGCGGGCAGTTCCACGAATCGGGAGAGCGGCGGCGATGGCACAAGAACCAGCCCGAACCGGCGGTCCCCGGAGGCCCCCGTGTCCAGCCCATCGACCGCGGAGCAGTCGGCCACCAAATACAGGGCACGATTGGCCAGAAAAGGAGGGTCCTTCGAACCCCCCAGAATGATGCCCTTCGCGAGCTCGGCGACTTCTTTTTCGAAATAGTCTCTCACAAAATCCCGCTGCTCCACCGAGAGGTCCGGCGGCTTGAGAATGCGAACCCCTCTGTCACGGAGTGCCGGGAGAAGCTGCGATCGATAGAGCTCTCCAAACCTTTCCTGCTGCTCGCCGACCACCTCGTGAATGGCGCGCAACAGTCGTTTCGGACGGGTGTCCAGACGACGCAACGTCTTCTTCTTCAGACGCAGGAGGCTGCGAAGTGACGCGACACGAACCCGGAAAAACTCGTCCAGATTGGACGAAAAGATGGCCAGAAATCGGAGTCGTTCAAGCAGAGGCACGCTCGGATCCGCAGCCTCTTGCAAGACACGACCGTTGAAGGCCAGCCAGCTTAGCTCCCTATTAAAGTGTGGATTCGGATCCAGGGCGTTGACGACTGGTGAACTGCCAGGGCGCGACAGGTATCGCTGGGTGGGCCTGTCACCCGGTCCAATGAAGGACAACCACCCACCGACGGGAACGTACGACATCTCCTGTTCGTGCACCCTGAAACCTCAATCAGGATCACAGATGCGCTTTTTAGTCCTCGCCCTGGCCGCCGCCACGGTTCTGCCCTCCTCCGCCCAGGAGCATCAGCACCAACAGCACCAAACCGAATCGCCGTATACCAATCTCACGGACCGCACCATCAAAGCGCTTAGTGCCGAAGAGACGACGAGTCTCCTTGCTGGAGAAGGCATGGGGCTAGCCCTTTCGGCCGAATTGAATGGATTTCCAGGACCTCGACACGTGCTGGACATGGCCGATCAGCTGGAGCTGCGTGCCGAGCAACTTGGCTCGACCCAGGCACTGTTCGAAAGGATGAACATCGAGTCCAAGATGATGGGAGAGCGACTCGTCGGACTCGAGCAGCAGCTTGACCAGGCTTTCAGCAACCGTTCGATCAACGAAGAAACCCTTAGAAACCTGACGAGAGAGATCGGTCAACAGAGAGCGGCGTTGCGGGCTACGCACCTGGCCGCGCATCTGCGCATGATTGAAATCCTTGACGAAGGCCAAGTCCGCTCGTACAATATGCTGCGCGGGTACCACGGAAAGCACTGACCACGCTGTTCACTCACCAGATACATACCAGTATCGATATAGCGGCCGGGAAGGATGCTGTTTGGACCATTTTGGCCAATAGTGCGGGCTATTCCGACTGGAATCCTTTCATGGTCTACGTGGAGGGGACGTTTGCGGCCGGCAACCGATTGAAAGTGCATTTGGCGCCGTCGGTGGGCAAGCCAAGGGTGTTCACCCCCGTCGTAACCCGAATGACCTACGGGGAGTCTTTTCGATGGCGCGGGCGGTTTGTATTTCCCTACCTGTTCGATGGAGAGCGTGTATTCGAACTGGAATCCTTGAGCCTCGTGGCTACGCGGCTCATGCAGCGAGAGAACTTCCGGGGCCTTCTGGTGCCGTTCCTTCGAGGCATGCTAAACAAGCGCACCAAAGCCGACTTCCAGAGAATGAACCAGGCGCTCAAGACGCGCGCAGAAAACCGGATGGTCTCATGAAATCGATCCTGCTCGTGGCAGCCCTTCTACTCGGTTCGTCGCCAACGCTGGCGCAGCCCGTCCCCATCGATGAGTGGGAGGTGCCGTTCTCCCAGTCCCGGCCTCGGGATCCCTTCGTGGCTCCAAATGGACTCGTGTGGTTCTGTGGGCAGCGCGCAGGCTACATCGCCTCACTGGACCCCGCGACTGGAGAGTTCGAGCGCTACGACT
>CAYXSE010000155.1:0-9069 GCA_964466675.1 uncultured Rhodothermales bacterium
TTGCTCCACTTGGCGCCCATCCGCTGCCTTCAGGCCGATCGTGATGTACCCCACCAAGCCTGCGTCATTCGGTAGAACACTGATTTCAACGTAGAGGCGCTGCACAGATGTGAGGCTCTCGACGCCAGCACCCCGCCTACAACTCATCAATGGTGACGCGGTAGTCCTTTTGCCCCAGCTCGTCTGCCGTCAGCGTGAACCTCTTTACCACACCTTTTGCGTTCGGACCGACGATGGCAACGATCTGTGGGTTCAGTTCACAGCCGCAGTCCGCGTAGATCCAAACGACCACATCGTCGCCGCGCTCATATGCTGATATCACCCCTGACCCGCCCGAGGAACCTACTTCGATCTTACGCTCCTCAAACTCCGCTTCAGAAAAAGCCGGTGTCGGGCTGGTGCGTGTTTCGACTTCTCGCTCAAAGACAAGGACGGCAAACGGGCGGTCTGCCTTGTTGACAAAGGTGATCTCTCCGTTGGGGCCGTAGTCGCTAGGCCCAAATACTTTGCAACCTGTCGCTACGAGCACCATCCATGCACATGCGATCAGACTATACTGCAACGTCGAGTTCATATCACTGAATCAAGGTCTTTAGACGACTAACATACCCGTTGCGGTGCGCAGTTGATAGGGCAAAGGGGACCAGTTGGTGGTCGGTCGTGCATGCATTGGCGGTCCCAACAAACAGAGCGGCCGGAATGCTTCCTACAGCCAGTTCATAGATCTGCCTCTGCCGGTTGGAGGCTTGCAGCCAGGTGGAGTTAGGAACGGTGGATGAGCAGACCCAGCACGCCCCGTATCTGGTGGTGGTTGCGGTTGCTCGGGGGCTCGTCCCTAGTCGCATTCTCTCAAAGCGGCCTTCCCACAAGATCAGATTCGGTGGTTTCCAAGGAGGGAGGGAGAGGATCTGATGCGGCTCGCGAGATCAGTCCTTGGAGCTTGCGACCCAGGCCAACCTGCGCTTTAGATCGTGCAAGGCTGTGAATTCGAGATAGCCTCTATGCTGTAGTTGCCCAACAACGATTCCAGGCGCAATTCCGAGTTCGTGGGCGAAAGAAACGATTGACTCGCGGCTTCTTTCCCCGTCGGCCATGAACTCGTTCAGCCTATGCCCAGGAATCAAAAACTCCGATGCCCACTGGTTGGCCTGAACCTCCTTGGCACTCCCCTCGTTGTCGCCGTCCTCAAGAAAAACGTCCCTTTTTCCATGCAACAGGATGTGTGCCGCTTCATGAAAGAACGTGAACCAAAAGTGGTCGTCCGTCTTGTAACGTAGGCTCATCTGCACAAGCGCGCAGTCTTGGCGCAGCCACCTCGTCGCGCCCGAGATCCTTGCTTTGGGGAGTTGAGGAGCCATCACAAGGACAACCCCTGACTGGCGGCACAACGGGCCGGTAAGTCAGCTGACGATAGGCCCCACGAACGCGGCGGGTGACACGGGCCGGCCGTTGGCGATCGTGCGATTTGCCCCCTTCCAGGGCCCCGATGTTCGCTCATCGAACACAACGAGAAACGCCCCGTACCAGCCAAACATGCCAATACGGGGCGCTTATGCGAGTTGCCCCACAAGGATTCGAACCTTGAACCTCCTGCTCCAGAGGCAGGCGCTCTGCCAATTGAGCTATGGGGCAGCAGCCGTCGAATTGTACGACGCTGTTGTGGGGGTTGCAATCCCTACTGGAGTTGGCAGGGCCGCCCTATGCTGCTCTGGCGCGGGAGTTCCCGGATATCAGTCGTCCATGGAATGAGCGGAGAAGGGAATCATGGCGAGGGTGTTCTCCCAAACCAAGCCCATCATCCCCGAGTCCGCGGTGACGTCGAAGAAGGCGATGGTGAACTGGTCCATGGAAACGTCAATGGCCTCGAGCATCAATGGTGCACGCAGCACATCTTTGTCCATACTATAGCCATAGGCGCCCCAAATCCCCTCTTCCTCACTGCGGAAGTTGGACTTGCCTTTGTGGTCCGAGAAGATGATCGTCCAGGCTTCTTCGCCCATCTCCATGAACAGGGTGTATTCGCCCGCCGGCAGCATGTGGCCGCCGATCATGAGATCGGTCTCCGTCGAAAAACTTGTAGATCTGTCCGCTCCGACCCGCCAGACGTCCGCGCCGGACAGAATGCCGTTGCCATTGCCAAGTCCGTAGAGACCCGTCCGTCCGCGAAGAATCGGACGACTGTAGTCAACAACGATCCATTGATCGTGGTCTGCGCCAATTTGTGTTGAGGCCTCGCCTCGTGGTGATGAGGCCCGCTGCGCCGAGGAGTTGTCGACCACCATCAGGGTAAAAACCAGGGCTGCAATAAGGGAAAAAATACGCAATGTCTTGGGGGATTGGTGTAGTAAGTAACGTGTTGATACGTGGAATCAAGGGGAGAGATACGGGTGCGGCTACGGCGCGAATACGCGGTTGATGTTGAAGCCCCATCGGAAATCGCCGGCGAAAAAATCGTCGGTGTTACGGGCAATCATGTGCTGTTCGGTGAGCCACTGGGAAGACGTTAAGAAGAGCTGGAAGACGTGGCCTCCGGTCTCGATGTCCAGTCCGACCGAGAAGGCGTCCTGGGTCTCGTCGGACCGATCGCCTATGACGGGCACATACTCGACCAGGAGCGCGAATATTTCGTTCAACTGAATAGATGCAGCCAAAGCCACCGCAAAGTGTGTGCTTTCCTCGGCCACGATCTCGCCCTGGGCGTTGCGCTCGATAAATACTGTGTTGAAGTGTGTGACAATCGGCGATACTTGCAGAGAGAATCTGTCCGAGAAGCGCCGGCCGAACATGACCATCCCCGCGTAGGAGAGGCGGTCTTGGAACTCGAACCCGTTCTCGAGGGTGGTGATCCCTACATCGCCCATCACAGCAATCTCCAAAGGGCTGCTTCCAGAGACGGTCTGTCTAAGGATGTTGGCCTTGAATCTGAAATCGTAAGTCTTGTCGTACCGGCTGCGCCCGACTCCAATCGAGAGCCTGTCCGAGACTCCATAGTCCAGACCGAATCGGATGTTGGCCGCGCCGTCCAGCCCGAACAGGTTTTCGACCCCAGAGGAAACCCGGCCGAAACTGTGCTTGATGGTGAAGTTAAAATCGCCCTCACTCAGGTTTGTAACCGAGGAGGTTCCAATCACGGAGGGCGCCCAAAAAAGCTCCGCCACCGGGCGATTGGCGTCGGCCCGTTGGCGGGACATCTGAGCGGTCGCGGACTGACCTGCGAGAGCAAACAAGAGGGTGGTTACACCCAGCGTAGAAAGGCGCATATCAGGAGCCGGCAACGGGATGAAGGGTGATCTGAATGTTCACGAGCTGAACCTGGTCTACCTTGATGAACAGAAGGCTGGGCGGGACGATGTTGTAGTCCTCCAGGCGAATCTCCCATTCTGCCCTGAGCACGAGGCCTTCTGTGGTAGGCTCCAGAGTGCCCGTGACCTGGATGTCGTTCCCCACACCATGAATGGTGAAGGTGCCGCGGGCCGTCGCCGCTTGGACACCGCCGTCTGGATCGAACGGAGACGTCAACTTGCCGAAGAACTCGGCGAAAGGGAAATCCTTCGTTTCCAACGTCCTCCTCATATCCTTGTCACGCTTTCCGTTGCCGGTGTCAAGCGTCTCCAGATCCACGTAAAAGTCGAGCGTCGAATCTGTCAGGGCAATCTGGCCCACGAGGCGTTCGCTGGTGCCGGTAAACGAGTGAAGCGGGACCCGGGACAGGAATTCCACGGTGCCCGACTCGGCGGCAAAGCTCTGCCCCTCAACCGAGCCGACCGTCCCCAGTGTGAGGATCAGTGCAAGGAAAAGTCCGATTGGCTTCATTTCAATTGGCCTCCGCACCTTCGTCGATCCAGGTCCGAATCGTGGCGATATCTGTGGTCGAGAGCGCTCCCCGTCCCAGTGGCATACGAGAACCCTGGCTCGGGCCGGCACTTATTTTGTCGATGAGCGGACTGCCTGCGCCGTCACCGGCGATGACAATCGCCCCATACTGGAGCCCTACGCTACTCGTGACGTCCGCGTGCGTCGTCAGATTGACGCCGTTCGTTGCCTCCCCGATGTGACAGCCAGACCCGCCGCAACCGGCGGTCAAAATGGGCTGCACATCGGAAGAATAACTGATCGCCGTACCTGGGTCGACTATCATGCTATTGTCGATGACCTCGCTTTGGCAGGCCGCGAACGCGAAGACCGCTAGGACGAGCGGGAAGAGAGCAGAAAGACGCATAACCGGTAGTGCGTTGAGGAATCGGCCCTGAATCTCCGAAAGTTGCTGTGATGTTCCCCCGGTCACGTGGTTGGGCTGAGACCGATCACGCCAAGACAATCAGGTCGCACGACGACCCTCACGTGACGGCATGCGAGGGAGACAATCTCCCCGTCCGCGTGAACCGGAACCGGGTGGTCCACCTGAATGGAAAACTCCGTACCCAATGCCATCTGCACCTCGGGGAAGTCGGCGTGTTTGCCGGCCATTACCTTTGGGATCAGGGTCGCAGCCCGCCACGCCGGAAGCTCTCTAACCGCGCAGACGTCGAGGAAACCATCGGCTGGATCGGCCGCTGGAGTGATATAGAAGCCGCCGCCGGAACGGGATGCGTTGCCGATTGTCGCGAACATCAACGGCTCCGACCAGGTCAGTCCTTCTCCTGTCAGGTGGGCCATGGGCGCCTGCCATGTCGCCAGCGTCTCCAGAGTGGATACCAAGTATCGAAGCACTCCGGGGAGAAATTTTCTCCTCTTGGAGAGGAGGGACGAGGCGGCGTCGAAGCCTACTCCGAGGGCATTGGCAAAAGGGAACTCGGGGCCACCATCCAGCGCGGCCACTCCGACATCAACCCGGCTGGAGGCTCTCCGCCCGAGCAGAGCCACGGCCTCCTCAAGAACCATCGGAATGCCGATTCCAAAGGCAAAATCGTTCCCGGTACCGAGCGGGATGATTCCCATGGTCGCCCTGAAGTCGCTTCGCCAGAGCCCTTCCACGACCGTGTGGACACTCCCGTCGCCGCCGACCGCGACGACCAAGTCTCCCGAATCCGCCGCTGCGGCCACTTCCATTCCCTCTTTTTCTGAAGAGGTTTCCACCCAGAGGTGGTTCGGCAACTTCGCACCAAACGCGGCCTTCAGTCGCCGGCGCTGCGCGCGGATTCGCCCCCCGCGAGCCTGAGCGTTGAAGATGACCGTGATCATCCCCCATATTACGCCGAGACCGCCAACACGAATAGCCCCTGCTCGTGATCCAGGAGCTTCCGCTTCCGCCACAGGCCCCCTCCGTATCCGGTCAGGCTGCCATCCTTTCCAATGACACGGTGACACGGAATGATGATGGCCAGTCTGTTGTCCCCGTTCGCACGCGCCACCGCTCGGACTCCTTTGGGATTGTCGATGGCCTCTGCGATGGCCCCGTAGTGGGTAGTGGTCCCGTAGGGGATGTCCATCAGCGCCTTCCATACCGACTCCTGGAACGGAGTCCCGCACAGCCCAAGCGGGACCGTGAAATCACGCAGATCTCCCTTGAAATAGGCTTTCAACTCCTCCTGCAATTGCGCGAGAATGTGGTTGGTCCCGGGTGCGATGGCACTTCCGAAGCGCCGCTTCACTCGCTCCACCTGCTTCTCAAGCATCCGCCGGTCCGCGAATTCCAGCATGAGCAGGCGAGTCTCATCGGCCGCAGCCATCATAGGCCCCACGGCGGTCGAGAGTTGAATCGTTCGAATCATGGACGGTTGGGTTGACGGGGCATTGCCGGTGAAACGCTTGACCGCGGATCCGAATCCCGACAGAGATTCGTACCCGTTCTCGAGAGCCACGTCTGAGACCGAAGAGCCCTCCCTGATCTGCACAAGAGCCCGATGCAGGCGACGAGCGCGCGCGTACGCGTGAAACGTCATGCCGTGATTGGACTGGAACCAGCGGCGTACCCTCTCCGGAGAGAGCCCGGCGTCGCGAAGGTCGCGGTCTCTCCAGCGATGATCTGGGGCAGCATCGACCCGGTCGAGAAGATCGACCAACCAGTCAGGAGTGACCCCCGAGTGCTGCATGGGACGACACCGCAGACAGGGACGGTACCCCGAATACAGGGCATCACCGGTCGTCGCAAAAAACTCGATGTTTTCCGGCTTGGGTTTCCTCGCAGGACAGGTGGGTTTGCAAAAAATCCCGGTGGTCCTGACTCCTGTATAGAAGAGGCCATCGAACGACGCATCCCGGCTGTAAAAGGCCTCTCTCATGGCCAATTCGGTGGGCAACCCTGTTACAATCATTCCGCTCGTGTGGCATTTCCCACAAGGTGCCGAAATAGATACTCACACGCCACCGATTTTCAGACGTTGAATTTTTAAATCACGGGCGCTCGGTAGGCCAATTTGATGAAACGCGCACGCGGCGGCGGGCCGCGAGGGGGTATTTTGGGCGACACCCACCCGAGAGCCACCATGCGCGTCATCGAACCCTTTCGCATCAAGGTTGTGGAGCCCATCCACTTCACGACCCCCGAAGAACGGGAAGAAGTGTTGGAGCAAGCCGGCTACAACCTTTTCAAGGTCAAGTCGCGGTCCGTCATCATTGACTTGCTCACGGATTCAGGGACGGGCGCGATGAGTGCGGAGCAGTGGGCAGCCATCATGCGGGGCGATGAGTCCTACGCGGGCAGTCCGAGCTTCGACCGGTTCGAGTCCGCGGTCCGAGACATCTTCGGATTCCGCCACATCATCCCGACTCACCAGGGTCGCGCCGCCGAGCGGATTCTCGCCGCAACTGTGGTCTCCGAGGGGGACATCGTCCCCAACAATACCCACTTCGACACCACCCGTGCGAACATCGAGGCCTCCGGCGCCACCGCTCTCGACCTTCCCTGCGAGGAATCGATGGACCTGTTCGAGCCGGCCGACTTCAAGGGTAATATTGACCTCGAAGCGCTCGCAGCCACCATCGACGAACACAAGGGACGGATTCCGTTCGTGATGATCACGGTGACCAACAACGGCGGTGGCGGGCAGCCCGTTTCGATGGCCAATATTCGGGCGGCATCCAAGCTTTCCCGGGCGGCCGGGATCCCGTTCTACATCGACGCCTGCCGATTCGCGGAGAATTCCTTCTTCATCCGCAAGCGGGAAGAGGGCTACGCGGACAAGGAACTCATCGACATTGCCCGAGAGATGTTCTCCTACGCCGACGGCTGCACCATGAGCGCCAAGAAGGACGGGATGGTCAACATCGGCGGCATTCTCTGTACCAATGACGACCGGGTCGCCGAACAAGAGCACGAGCTGTTGATCCTTACAGAGGGGTTCTCCACCTACGGCGGCCTGGCCGGACGCGATCTCGAGGCCATTGCCGTCGGTCTGTACGAGGCGCTCGATCTCAGTTATCAGGAGTACCGATTCTCCTCGACGGAGTATCTGGGTTCTCAAATCGCCGCCGCGGGCATACCGGTGGTTCAGCCTCCGGGAGGGCACGCAATCTATGTAGACGCGGGATCTATGCTCCCGCACATCCCCCGTAGCGAATATCCGGGCCAGGCCTTGGTCATCGGCCTTTATCTAGAGGGCGGAATCAGAGCGGTGGAGATTGGCTCTGTGATGTTCGGTCAAGTGGATGCCTCGGGCGCAGAGGTCGCCGCTCGATTCGAGTTGGTTCGCCTGGCCATTCCGCGCCGGACCTATACCAAGAGTCAGATAGACTATGTGGTGGACGTCTTCGAGTCTCTCAACAAGAAAAAGGCGTCCATGGAGGGAGTACGGATTGTGAGTCAGCCCAAACGGCTTCGGCATTTCTCCGCGCGCTTCGAGCCCGTGGACTGATATAGCCTCCAGGTCGGCGGTTACTGCGGCGCGCCTCCACATGCAGGCCGCGGGCCAACGTCAACCAACGCTCGGTCCGCATCCCCCCATGCGTGAATTCGGACTGCGGTCCGTTACCCCACGCCTCCTGGTCGCGGCTTGGGGGGCGGAAGAGTCCTTCTAACAGACCGCAATCCAGCATGACGCTGCCCAAGTCCCTGAGACTTTCTGTGATTCTGATAACCCTGGTCGTGACCGGCTGCGATACCTCGCAGTTCCCCATTTCGGAACCCGGAGACGCGCCCATCAACAAGGACTTCTTGGGGTCATGGACCTCATCAGACCACGACGAGGGGGACACGTACCGATTGGACCTGTTCGCGTTCAACCGCCACGAGTACTTCGGCTACCTCACCTCGACGGACGAAGGTGAGGAAGATCTGGTACTGCGAGCGTTCGAATCTGAGGTGAACGGTGAGCTTTTGGCCAATGTGCAGTGTTTTGCCTGCGAGGACGATGACGAACGAGGCTTCCTTTTTGTCCGTCTTCGGGTCCAGAATGATCGGCTGATCGTGAGTTTTGTGGACGATGACATCTTCGATGAATTGGATGAAGCCGAAGGCACTCATGACGTGCTCAGCTACATGGAGAAGCACCTGGGAGATGAGGGCTTCTTTGACGCAGAAACCTGGAATTGGGACCGTATGAATTAGCGGCCGGAACATACTAACTGACTCCCGGCGGGCGTTCCATGCCCGTGCGACTTAGGGAGGGTCGTATACCGAAGCGGGGCGGAGCGTTACTAGACGCGTTTGCCCCGCTTTGTTTTGTGGGTTCGGGCGTATTATTCGGCTCTTCTAACCCTCCCGAATTCGCTATGACTCACCTCCTTCGAAGGCTCGCAGGCGTCTCGATTGCGTTGGTTTTTCTGACCACCGCGGCCGCCCAGGACATTGACGTGCCCGGGGAGGCGTCGGCGATCGAAGCCCAGGTCATTGAATGGCGAAGGGACTTTCATGAAAATCCAGAACTGTCCAACCGGGAGTTCCGGACGGCCGGTGTGATCGCGGCGCATCTCGAGTCATTGGGGATGGAGGTGCAGACCGGAGTTGCCCACACGGGCGTAGTCGGCATTCTGCGTGGCGCCCTGGACGGACCCGTCGTCGCGCTGCGTGCGGATATGGACGCGCTTCCCGTCACCGAGCGGGTCGACCTGACCTTCAAATCCGTGGCCGTCGGGCTCTATAACGACCAGGAAGTGGGCGTGATGCACGCATGCGGCCATGATACTCACATG
>CAYXSE010000156.1:0-9046 GCA_964466675.1 uncultured Rhodothermales bacterium
AGGCTGGTTTGGTGTTGAGACTGTTCTGCCTGGCATCCAGTGGATTGTAGCGTCCTATTTCTTGTTGACTGCGATGGCGTCGCCCATCATCGCCCGCATTGACCATACCCAGGAGGGCCTCAGTGAGAATCGGACCTAGCCTCATGCTGCGACTGATCGTCGCGACCGTCTTCCTGGTTGCCACGCCCTCATCGGCCCAGCACTCCACCGCCCATCATTCCATAGCCCGGCAGTGGAATGATGTCATGCTGGACGCGATCAGGAGCGACTTCGCCCGCCCTACCGTGCACGCGCGAAACCTCTTCCACGCCTCCGTGGCCATGTATGACATGTGGGCCGTATACGATCCCGCCGCCGGGCCCTACATGATGGGAGGCGACCACTGTGCCTTTCAAGGCATCGGCATTCCTTTCGATCTCGAATCGGCCAGGGTTCAAGCCATCAGCCACGCGGTGTATGGGCTCTTGCGGCATCGGTTTTCCGATTCGCCAGGCAAGGATGCCACACTCCCGGCGCTCGATGCCTTGATGGCCGACCTGGGCCTTGACGTCGGTTTTTCTTCGACGGACTATTCCAGCGGAGACCCGGCGGCTCTCGGAAATTACATGGCGCGGTGCCTCATCGACTTCGGATTGCAGGATGGGGCCAACGAGGCTGACGACTACAACAGCCAGTACTACGTCCCCGTGAATGCGCCCCTTTTTCCCGATCGACCGGGCACTCCTCAGCTTGTGGACCCGAACCGCTGGCAGCCGCTCACGCTGGAAGTCTTCATCGACCAGGGCAACAACCAGCTTGATGACAATACGCCCGGGTTTCTTGGCCCGGAGTGGGGCTCGGTGACACCTTTTGCGCTCGGCCCCGAGGACCTGACCATTTTCTCTCGTGACGGAAACGATTTCTGGGTTTACCATGACCCGGGAGACCCGGTTTATCTCGAAGAGGCGTCTATCGATGGTCCGAATGGCTACCAGTGGGGATTTGCCCTGGTGGCGGCCTGGTCTTCGCACCTGGATCCCACCGACGGAGTGATGGTGGACATCTCGCCGGCCAGTCTCGGGAACGTGCAGTACTTCCCGCGAACGCCGCGGGAGTATCCCGACTTCTACGATTTTCTCGACGGTGGCGACTCCAGTATTGGCTGGCTCGTCAATCCGAGAACGGGAATGCCCTACGAGCCTCAGATGGTACCGCGGGGTGACTACGCGAGGGTACTAGCGGAATTTTGGGCGGACGGCCCGGATTCCGAGACGCCTCCCGGACACTGGTTCACCATCCTCAATACTGTTAACGACCACCCACTTTCCACCCGGCGATTCCGCGGCCAGGATCCCGAACTGGACCCCCTGGAATGGGATGTAAAGGCCTATTTCGCACTTGCGGGCGCGGTCCATGACTCGGCCGTCGCAGCCTGGGGTATCAAGGGCTGGTACGACTATCTCCGCCCGATCTCTGCAATACGGAGTATGGCGGATCGTGGCCAGAGCTCTGACTCCTCTCTTGGCAACTACGCGCCCCACGGCCTACCGTTGGTGCCGGGCCTGATCGAGGTGGTCGAGGCGGATGATCCCATGGCCGGTGTAGTCGGCCAGCATGTCGGCAAGATCAAATTGTATGCCTGGAAGGGCCCTGAATTCATCCAGGATCCGGACACAGACGAGGCAGGCGTGGACTGGATTCTGGCCGAGAACTGGTGGCCTTACCAGAGACCGACGTTTGTGACGCCGCCTTTCGCCGGGTACATCTCTGGGCATTCCACCTTCTCGCGGGCGGCTGCGGAGGTGATGACGATGCTCACGGGCGATGAATATTTCCCTGGAGGGCTCGGCGAGTTTCTTGCTCCGAAAAACGAGTTCCTGGTGTTCGAGGAGGGACCGAGTCAGGACATCGTTCTCCAATGGGCTACCTACCGCGACGCCTCCGATCAGACCAGCCTATCCCGAATCTGGGGCGGTATTCATCCTCCGGTGGATGACCTTCCGGGGCGGATTCTCGGGGAGCGACTTGGCGTTCGAGCGTTCGAGTTGGCGGAGCAGTATTTCGAGGGCGCGCTGGTGGCTGGGAATGAACCAGAGGTGGCCTCATCATCGCAACTCCAGGTCTATCCCAATCCCGCGATTGCAGGAGAGCCGTTGACGCTGATGGGAGGGTCGGGACCGATCGAACTTGTCAACATCCTCGGCCAGACTGTTCGAACCGCGCACGGCGGCGCCTTCGTTCGACTCAGCACGGATGGGCTTGCCCCGGGCCTCTACTTTCTTCGGACTGGAATCTCGGGTATTCCGATAATACTGACCCGCTAGCCGCGCGCGGATTGCGCGCGCCCGATCGAAACCGGATCTTTCAGGATGATCGGAAAACGTATATCGCACTACCAGATACAGAGAGAGCTCGGCCGCGGAGGCATGGGCGTGGTTTATCTGGCTACGGACACCAGGCTGGACCGAGAGGTTGCGCTCAAGTTTCTGCCCCCTCACTTGTCCGCAGACCCAGTCGCACGAGCCCGCTTCGTGCAGGAGGCGAAGGCCGCCTCCGCGTTGCATCACCCATCGGTCTGTTCCGTCCACGACATCGGAGAATCCGAGGATGGCCAAGGCTTCCTGGTGATGCCCTTCTACTCCGGTCAGACCATCGAGCAACTAGTCGTAGACGGCCCGGTGGACGTCGAACAGACCGTTGCCATCGGCCAACGGATTGCTGAGGGTCTGGAAGCGGCGCACCGCGAAGGAATTGTGCACCGCGACATCAAAGCTGCGAACGTGATCGTGGGCGAGGACGGACGAGTCACCATCCTTGATTTTGGGGTAGCAAAATTCGGCACCGGCGTTGACCTCACGAAAGACGGATCGACTGTCGGTACCACGGCCTACATGAGCCCCGAACAGGCCCGGGGCGAGGAGGCGACGACCCAGAGTGATCTGTGGTCGCTCGGTGTGTTGCTTCACGAGATGTTGTCGGGAGCGAGGCCGTTTGCAGGCGGCTATGATGCAGCCGTTGCCTACGCTGTCGTTAATGCGGACGCGCCGGCCTTGCCGGATTCAGTACCCGAAGACCTCCGGCGCTTGGTGGACGCTTTGCTTGCGAAGAGTCCTGAGGAGAGGCCCGACGCTGCCCAGGTGGTCGAGGCGCTGAGTCTACGCGCACCGACGACGAGTCCTCCCGAACCGCTCGTGAACCCGGTGATGGCCTGGGTCATTGGAGCCGTTTTTATGGTTGTTGTTGGCGCGTTTCTTTGGACCCAACTCGGCCGCTCCGCGGAGCCTGACCGTACTCTCGACGCGATCGCGATTTTTCCCTTCGATATCCAGGCGGAGTCCGAGCTGGCGTATTTGGAGTTCGGCATGGTGTCGCTCCTGGGGCCGATGTTCGACGGCCTCCCCGGCATACGCGCGGTAGACCACAAATCGTTGCTCGGACTGCTGGAGCAGCGGGGGGACCCTTTCCTGGACCCTGAAGAAGCGCGCGAGGTCGCCGCATTCTTCGGCGCCGGCCACTATGTGCTCGGAACGTTGGCGCGCCTGGGGTCAGGGCTTCAATTGACCACCTCGCTCTACGGACTCGAGGGTGAGATCCTGGTGGAGGATATCCGTAGTCTGGCCAGCGAAGAAGAGCTTCTGAATGCCGCAGGGTCTGCCGTGCAGGTTCTCATCCCGGAACTCATTGTTCTGTCAGATGCGGAATTGACCGAGGCCGTGCTCGGCTCAACCGAATCGTTCCCCGCCATGAAGGCCTACCTGCTCGCCGAGGAGGCCTATCGCGCCGGGCGGTTTGACTCAGCCCGGGATCTGGGCCAAGAGGCCTTGGGGCACGACTCCACCTTCGCGGCAGCCTGGTACTTGACGGGTAACGCACATAGTCAAGCCTTCCTTCCCACTCGGTCATTTCGCCAAGGAGCCCTTCGCCATATGGAGGGCGCACCCAGACGTCTCAGAAAGCTGATCGAGGCTCGTGCCGGAACCGGGGCTGAGAACTTCGCCGCCATGCAGGCGATCCTCGCTCAGTACCCGAGTGATCTGGATGCGATGAAGTACGTTGCCGATCAAACCTACCATCAGAATCCGCTGCACGGCAAGCCCGCATCAGCTGCTGTTCCCCTCTTTCAGGAAGTGCTACGAGTCGACCCAGACAATGGCGAGTACCTGAGTCACCTTGCCGTCTTGTTGTACCGAGACAGAAACCTCGAGGCACTGGACTCCCTCTACCTCTCACCGGCCGACGATGATGAGTTCCGGCAAGGCCAATTCGTGGAAATCGTGCTCGCTCTACCTCAGAATAGGGAAGCAATCCTTGACTCTCTGGCGGCCGATCCAGGATGGTTTATTGCCACATACAACTTCTTGTTGTCGGACGATATCACGACGGCACAATCGCTAGTCCGTAGGGCCATTCAACGTCAGGGCGGCCCCGCTCTACCGGGTTGGCTCGTGGGAAGACTATCCCAGACCGGGTTCGGGAGCCCGGAAGACCTGTCTCATTGGATTTCCGCCATTCGCGGTCAAAGGCAAGATCTGTTCGAACGATCGTCATCAATCACGGCAGATACTCCCGACAAATCGGGGCTCAGACAGGTTTTTACGTACATGTCTATGCCGTTTCTCCCTTCTCGGGCCGACTCGCTGTTGAAGATGGCGCGTGCGCTGCGAGCCGAACAGGTAGACGCCTGGCTGGGATCCCATACGCTGATACTGGGGGCCGCTCCGCACCGATATCCGGGTGATGTTCGAGACTTCCGAATCTATGCGCGAGCCATGGTCGCCGACCGGTTGGGAGCCGTAGATAGCCTCCGCAAGGATTGGGCGGAGTTGGCCGCTGCCGATTCCCCCGAGATCGTCACACGCAACCTGGTCCGCGACCTGGAGGCGCGGGTTCTCTTCCATGACGGCAAATTGGACGAGGCCTTGTCGGTCCTTCATGAGGTCGAAACCGACATCCACAACCAGGAATTCGCCAATAGTTTTCTACACAACGGGCCCTTGACACGGCTATTGCGGGCCCGTGTCCTCTTCGAAATGGGTCGTTTTGAGGAGGCAATCGACTGGTCACGCTCTGTGACCGACGGATTTCGCTTCTTTGTCCTGCCAACCCTCCTGCCGATTACATACCGTCTCGAGGCCGAAGCCTACGTCCGTCTCGGAGATTGGGACAACGCCATCGAACGGTACCAGCGGTTCATCGAGTTGTGGCAGGACGCGGACGAGGATCTACAACCTCAGGTGGAAGAAGCCCGTAGGCGCATGGAACAGGCCCTCCAACGTTCGGCCGCCGAGCCAGCCTCATAGATGGTGGGTGCGTCCGGTTTCGTCGAACTGGTGAATGTCCTGGGACAGACGGTGCGATCGGTGCCGACGGTACGGGGCGGCGTGGCCTCCCGACTCAGCTCCGATGACCTCGCCCCCGGTCTTTATTTTCTCAGGACGAACCGATCTGGCGTCCCCGTGGTTCTTACCAGATGATTGGAAAGCGCATATCGCACTACCTGGTCGAGGCAGAGCTGGGCCGCGGCGGGATGGGCGTCGTCTACCTGGCTACGGACAGCAGGCTGGACCGGAAGGTGGCGCTGAAGTTTCTGCCGAATCACTTGTCCTCTGATTCGGCGGCGCGAGCGAGATTTGTACAGGAGGCGAAGGCCGCGTCCGCCCTCCACCATCGCTCGATCTGCTCGATACACGACATCGGAGAATCGGAGGACGGGCGGACGTTCCTGGTGATGCCGTTCTATTCCGGACGCACGGTCGAGCAATTGCTCGAGGGGGGCGCACTGGAGGTCGAGCAGGCGCGCGCCGTGGCACAGCGGGTAGCGGAAGGATTGGCGGCGGCCCATGACGCTGGAATTGTCCACCGGGATATCAAGGCTGCCAACGTGATCGCGGCCGAGGACGGGCGGGTCACGATCCTTGACTTCGGGGTGGCAAAATTCGGTGCTGGCGAGGATCTGACGAAGGACGGATCGACGGTCGGGACGACGGCCTACATGAGCCCGGAACAGGCGCGCGGAGAGGAGGCGACTGAAAAGAGCGACCTGTGGTCTCTGGGCGTGTTGCTGTATGAGATGCTCTCTGGAGAGAGACCTTTTGGTGGGGGATACGAAGCCGCAGTTGGCTATTCCATTGTGAACGAGGCCCATCCGGCGCTCCCGGATTCGACGCCCGATGACCTTGCTGCGCTGGTCGATTCACTCTTGCTGAAGGATGCGGAGGCTCGGCCGGTTTCCGCTGCTGCAGTCAGTCAACTTCTCTTGGCGATGGGGGAATCGCCGCGAGACGAAAAACCGGAGCCCCTCATCAGTCCTTTCATGGCAAAGGTCTCCGTAGCGGTGTTCCTGGTTGCGATCACGGCTTTCCTCGTGACCCGATTGGCTCCGAGTGGCGCGGCCACGACCGAGCCACTCGACGCCATCGTGGTATTGCCGTTTGATGTGCAGGCCGGTCCCCAGTTGGCGTATCTGGAACGGGGAATGGTTTCCATGCTGAGCCCCATGATCGACGGTATTGCCGGGATGCGCGCCGTAGATCCCAAGGCCGTGCTTGGTCTGAGCAAAGGGACGACTCGATCATCGACCCCGAGGAAGGCCGACGGATAGCAGAGAGGTTCAGGGCGAGCCGTTTCGTGCTTGGGAGCCTGACTCAAATTGGCCAAGAGCTCCAGGTCAGCGCTTCGCTGTACGACACAAGCGGCGAATTACTGGTTGAAAACGTCCAGATGATCCCATCAGAGGACTCGATACTGGCGGCTGCCGGAGGACTGCTCAATGCCTTTCTGGGCAGCCTGGTTGACTGGTCCGCCCCGGGGCTGACCTCCCTGGGAGGCGGTATGTCGGACTCCTTCCCGGCAACGAAGGCGTATCTATTGGCCGAGGAGGCGCACGGTGCCGGCCGATTCCAGGAAGCCATGGATCTGACGGCCGAAGCCCTTGCACACGACTCCACCTTTGCCGCCGCCTGGTACCTGGGAGCCAACTCCCGGGCTGAGTGGTCTCGGCCCGATACTCGGCGGTTCAGAATGGGGTCCCGTCGGCACGCAGCAAATGCCCCGCTCCGATTGCAGATGCTAATTGAAGCGCGTGCCCAGGTCTTGGAGCAGGATGTTGAAGGGGTGCTACGCAAACTGCGGGCCGTTCTGGCCCTTTATCCAGACGACATGGATGCGATTGCCTTCCTAGCCGACCAAACCTATCACAGGGCACCGTGGAAGGGCGAGCCCGCGACGGCGGCCATACCGGGTTTTTATCGCATCCTGGAGTTCGACCCGGACAATGGGGAATACCTCAGTCATCTTTCCCACCTGCTCTATCGGGACCGGCGGTTTGAGGAACTCTCCTCATTGTACCAGTCGTTTGCTCAGAGTCCCGATGTGCCCCAAGCCCGCGAGGTGACCCTTTATTATCGACTCTCCTCGCCGGATCGCGAAAGCTACCTTGACTCGCTGATTGCGGGACCCCCGAGGTGGGTGTTTGCAGAACTCCTGGCCCACGACTTGGATGCGGCCCTGAGCGAACTGAAGGGGTGGGCGGACCGTCTCGGAGAGGCCGGCAACGGACTGCTACGGATGGCGCATCGGGTTGGCTCGATCGCCGGTCAGCATACGGGATTGGCTCAGATGCTGAACGCCGTCGGTCGGACGAACCCTGACCGGGCCGTCCTTACGCGGGCCCAGATCGCGGCCTTTCAACCGTACCTGCCGGCGAGTACCGATTCGCTCACTCGGGTAGTTGCAGCGTTGGATTCCGTGCGAACTGACTTCCTACAGGATGCTTTCGAGACTGACTTCCCGCGCGGACCCCTCGAGGATGACTTCCTGGAGGGGGGTTTCGAGGCGATCCGGTATCCCGGCGATACCCGGGATTTCCTCGCCCACCTGCGCATGGCCCTTTTCGAGCGCATGGGTGACACTGGTGCGATGCGCACCGAGTGGGAAAGCCTTCGTCAGACCACGGATCCACCTCGCCTCACACAGAATCTGATTCACGAGATGGAGGCGCGCGTCCTGTTTGCTGAGGGCTCGCCGAGACAAGCCCTGACCGCCCTCGATCAGATCGAACACCGCTTTTCCGTCGCTGCATCGGCTTTCAGTTCCAATCACGACGGCCTCCACGCCCGTTTCCTCCGGGCCAGGATTCTGTTCGAACTCGGAGAGTACCGAAACGCGATTCGATGGTCGCAGTCGGTACACGATGGACTGCAGTTGGTCTTCTTCCCCATCCTGCTCCCCTTCACCTACCGCCTCGAAGCCGAGGCCTACGCACAACTCGGAGACTGGGACAACGCCATCGAACGCTACCAGCGGTTTATCGATTTGTGGCAGGACGCAGACCAAGACCTACAACCTCAGGTCGAAGAAGCCCGTAGGCGCATGGAACAGGCCCTCCAACGTTCGGCCGCCGAGCCAGCCGCATAGATGTCCTCCCCAATCGTCAAGTTCACCCTGCCCGATCTCCACGGAGGATTTACCGAAGTCAAGGGAGCCATTTACCTGGATGAGGAGTTCTTGGTGTTTGACCTGGAAATTGCGGTGATGGGTGGGCTGAGCAAGAAGCAACGAACCATAAAGATCGAGCCGAGGGCGATAGCCGCCATCTCTCTTCGCCAGGGAATTGTTCGAGACCAGATCTGCATCCGACCCAAGGCGGTAGATCTGTTGAGCGCAATGCCCGGGAACCATCTGGGGGAGGTTTGTCTCCGGATGTGGAGAAACCGCCGAGACGATGCCCGACATCTTGTAGTGGCGCTGCGGGAACGCATGCGTCAAGAACCAACTGAACTCGAAGAGGAATAGTCCTGGCTGACAACAAAATTATCTTCTCCATGCAGGGCGTGGGGAAGATCTATCGATCGACCAACAAGCAGGTCCTGCGGGACATCTATCTATCCTTCTACCACGGCGCTAAAATCGGCGTTTTGGGATTGAACGGCTCCGGAAAGAGTACGCTCCTGAAGATCATCGCTGGCCTGGATTCCGACTATCTGGGCAACATCGAATCGAACAAGGGGGTCACCTTTGGCTACCTGTCCCAGGAGCCCGAGCTGGACGACAGCAAGACCGTCAAGGA
>CAYXSE010000157.1:0-6040 GCA_964466675.1 uncultured Rhodothermales bacterium
TCCGTCTCAACTCGCCGAGGAAAGCCCTAAACTCGAGACGCGTGAATAAAGCGGGTTAGCAGGCAGCGGCGTGCAGGGAAACGCAAATGGAGACCTGGCAACGACCCAGTTTTCGAGACCGAATGGGATCACGGTCTCAGCAGACGGAACGTCTTTTTTTGTGGGCTCCGTGTCGCCCCAGAACTATATCAAGGAGATCCACCTCGCAGCGGCCACCGGGAGGGAACTCCCCAAGCCTCTACTCGAAATAGTGGATTTGAGACAAGACTACCTGGAGGTACCAGGCCTGGGGCGAATGGTTAGAGCTTCCGCTCGACCCGTCCAGGCTTCCCGTCAACTACTTTACCAACGGGATTTGGTCGATAAACCTTCGCTGCGAATGGCGGCGTCTCCGCCTCCAGCATCGCCTCCACATGCGCAAGCGTGTTAATGAAGTTCTCAGCCAATTCAGGCGTTGGAGAATGACCACCGATTAGGATAAAGACAGACGCGCATGACCTTCTTATGGCTGCGACCTCATTGTCTCTCCGAAGCATCTTCTGATCGCTGGTTAGAATGATCCAGCCCTGGCTAGCGGCTTGCGGTAGCCAGACATCGTCTGTCGCTTCCGGGGCGAAATGGTCGCGATGGACCTCAACCTGCAACCCCGCTGCCCGGAGAATCTTTGCGAACTCCACGCCCAGATCCCGGTCTGTAAAGAAGGTCACCTACGCAGCGGTCTCGAATATCAAGCCGCGCTTGATGTCGTTCTCGGTAATAGCATAGTCTAAGGCGACTGACCTCAGCGACTCTCCGGCATTGATTCTTCTGGCAATGGCCTGCGTGGATATGCCAGACCTGGCTACTGTCGGCTTGCCGAAGGACACCCGAGGATCTATGACAACTGCGCGACTGGATGCGAATCCGGGAATAAACGGGAATAGCTTCCTGGGGAGCATCTCCTCATCTCGTTCTACGCGATTGAGGTGAGTTATCAGAAGCTGCTTCATTCCGATCTGCCGAGAGCGGTCTAGCTTCAAGAGCATTCCGTAGCGTTGCAGGAAGAGTTCCTGACCACCGGTGAGAAGATCACGAGACAACAGGAGCCGCGAGATGTTGAGCGTCTCTTCGGCGGCCGTCAACGCTTCTCTAACAACCTGAATCGGGACTGAGTGCTTTACCCTCAGTGCCCGGAGTACATGCGCTTCCACCAAATTGTTAAACGAGAGACGACTCCGATCGGCACCAATAGGCGGCTCGATCAAGGGTGCGAATTCGGCCCGGCCATCGAATGTGTCATACTGACGCCCCCTTACCCACGAGGCCAGTGTGGCTGTTGGAATTTGCAGGTATTGTGCGGCGTCAGAGAGACTGTATGCTGGCATGTCTCGGGCGTCACAACGATAAAAGCGGTCGTCATCGGGCATGGTTATTCAGCATTGTGGATTAGGATAGAATATTAAATCCGGTACTTCGTTCCGAATTCAACCAGGTTAACTCGGGGTTGTTACGGGGGAGGATCCAGGAGAGCGGCAGTCTTCGGCGGCGGTGCGCTCTACGCGACGGACATCGGTCATCATCAAATACGACGGATCGGCCTCGATGGCACAGTACAAGTGTTAGCAGGCAGCGGCGTGCAGGGAAACGCAAATGGAGACCTGGCAACGACCCAGTTTTCGAGACCGAATGGGATCACGATCTCAGCAGACGGAACGTCTCTTGTTGTGGGCTCCGTGTCGCCACAGAACTATATCAAGAAGATGCGACTAGTCGACCTCTTCCTTGCGAAGTTTCGGGAATGTCCGAGCCTTTCGGACGGCAGCCATCAAAAAAAGCCAGCTGGTGGCGAATACCACGGCTCCGTCAGAAGGTATCGCTGGGCATAGACAATCCCGACGGAGACGGCCAGAGTGCCTATCGCATAAGGGAGCGCTATTGAGAAGTCAGACTTCACCAACGATTTAAACGTCGGTTCCACCTGGTTCGGGATCTGGTTCCACTGAAAGTAACGTAGAACCACCCGCTCTCTCATAATTCTTGCCGCCAAATAGCGGACCCTTGTGATGGATATGGTCCTCGGCTCCTGAATGGGGACGCCTCCCGCCCCCCAAAAAAAAACTGGAAAACGCCCAATTTCCCGCGCGTTGGGGTCCCATCTGAGACTGGAGTCGAAGATCACGGATTTAATGCTAGAACACAGTGGTCGATATCCCGAATCAGGAACTGTCCGGCCCGGCCTCCCTCTCCCTTATGCGATATACCTTTCTGCTTTGGTTCCTGGCGATTGCCGCTTGCGACTCGAATCCCGTGAGTCCGGCCGAGGTAGAGGGCCGTACCATCACCTACCGAGTGGAGACCGACCCACCCGTGGTTCTATTGGGTGTGACCTACCTAACCAGTGCGACACAAGTGGACCCAGACTTGTCGGAACGCGATGTCGTGACTCCATGGGAAGTCACCGTACCGTACTTCGAGGGCTTGAAGAATGTCGGGACCCAAATACCCAACGTGGATGCAATAGTCACCATCCTCGTCGATGGAGAGATCGTCGCAAGGAACTACTACTCTCCAGCCGAAGTCGGGGCGGAGCCCAATTCCATTGTAGGTGCGGTGGCCGGACTGCCTCAGTACGATGTTCAGTTCATCCTATCCGCATTGGCCCCCTACACTAAGCTTGACATCCTCTTAAACGGCGCTTCGATCAACTCTTTCAGCGCGTACCAGGAAAACGTCAGCCAAGCGGGTCGGACCATCCGAGGTGGCCGGGTTGTCCTTCCGGGCGATACGCTCACGTTCGTCAAAGGGGCCGAACGTGGAATTCTCGGGGTCAGTATGCTTTCGCCCGTTGGATATGTCAGGCATATCTACTCCGTGACCACTTCGGAGCCATTTCAACTGGACTTTGCGTTCGGCTACAACGGACGCTAACGCCCCCGCTCTCCAGGGCCCACCGTCCGCTGGTAATCCTTGCGAATGGCCTCGCAAAGGTCATCCAATTCATGACGGCGCATCACCCTTCGCCCGCTGGGCACAGCTTTCGAAAGAGTGACTGACTCCAGATTGGTGTCTGACTGCAGTCCTTGCACCACCAGTCAGTCCCGAGGCAACCGCTCATCCATATTCGCCACCGTCAGCGCAAACACCCCCATCGTCGCCACAGCGAGGTTCACTTCGTGAGGATCCAGCTTGTCGATCGTATCCGCATGAGAATGATGGTACCAGAAATACTCCCGGCCGTCCACGGATAGGCCCATTCCCGGCACGCCTTCGCGCATGATGGGGCCGATGTCTGCGCCGCCGCCGCCACGCGTAACCTGACCGGCCTCGATCGGATCGAGCAGTGTCCCAATCTGGCGCATAATCTCAAAGGCCGCATCGGAACCGGTGAAACCAAACCCGCGAGGCTTGAAGACTCCCGCGTCCGACTCCATGGCCAGGATGTGATTGTCCAGTTCGTCCATGTGGGCGTCCCGATACCCGGTGCCTCCCCGCAATCCGTTTTCCTCGTTGGTCCACATCACCACGCGAATGGTCCGTCGAGGAACGATCCCCAATTGATTCATCCTGCGCAGGGCCTCCCAGGCCACCACACACCCGCCGGCGTCATCCATGGCGCCTGTACCCACATCCCAGGAGTCGATGTGCCCGCCGAATACGATCACTTCATCCGGGAACTCCGAGCCGACGATCTCGCCGACCACATTCCGGGACTCGACCTCCGGTTCGTTCCGAGCCTCCATGTATAACTTGACCCGCACCTGCTGCCCGCGATCCTGCATCCGCTGCATCATCAGGGCGTCCTCAATCGTGACGGCGGCTTGTGGGATACGGGGTACGCCATCCTCGTAGCCGGACTGCCCGGTGTGGGGCGTATACATCGTGGACGATCCGACCGTTCGAACCAGACTCGCCACGGCACCGACACGTGCGGCCTCGATGCCTCCCCGGCTCCGATACTGGACCGTGGCCCCGTAGGTTGTGAACTCGACGTTCCAGAGCACGATTTTCCCTCTCGCTTCGTCCCCCCGCCTCGTCAGTTCGTCGAAGGATTTCACCACCAGAACATCCGCCGTTACCCCATGCGCGGGCGTACCCACGCTGTTCCCAAGCCCCAGCATGGCCATATTGGCGTTTCGCGGCTCGATCAGGGTCAAGGATTCATTTCCACGAACCCAGCGCGGCACCATGATCGGCTCCCCACGGACGTTCTCCAGCCCGTCGGCCTCCATCTCGCCCAAGATCCAATCGATGGCATCCTCCAGCGCCTGGCTCCCGCTGAGCCGGGGACCGAAGGTGTCCGTCAGATAGGCGAGCCGGTCATACGAAGACTCGTCGGACTGTGCCGCCTCGATCAACCGGGTAGCGACCGCGCGGTGCGGCTCCAACCAGTCTTGGCCCGAACTAATGTCCGCGCCCAGACCGACGACCGCGAGCGCGAGAAAAATGCCTCGCATCTGGTTAGTCTCCCAACCGATAGAACGCGCCGAACCGGATGGCGAAGTCAGTCCCGCCGCCAATGGTCTGGTTCAGTTCCAGGAAGGGGCGGTACTTCTCGGAGGCGCCGATCAAGACTCCGCCCACGAGGTTGATGCCGAAATCCGTGTCCGAACTCTCAATATTGAGCCCCGCCGGTACGTCAAAACTGGACACCTGAATCATGAGGCCGCCACCCCCATAGATCTGGGTACTCTCTCTGGCAAGCAGAGGGAACAGGCCATTGGCGTTGATCCGGGTGATGAACGCGTTGTCGATAAACGGATAGATCTCCAGCCCAACCGAGCCCCAGATATCCCGGTCGGCAACAGTCAATGGGAACTGCGAACTCGCGCCAATAAACAGGTCCGCACCTTCGGTGTTCAGACCCGCATGCACTCCGATCCGTACTTGGCCGTTGGCAATGCTGGGAAGGGAGAGGGTCGTGAGCAGCGCTGCCGCTGCGGCAACAAGAAAGAAGCGTTTCATCTAAGCTGGATAGTGTGAAGCACGAATGCCGTCGGAATATAGAGCAGGCCGTCTGCATCGTGCCATCCATGGTCAGTCTGGCATCGGAAGAATGGCGGCTGGTTTCACATTGATTTCCGCCTCCTGGGCCGTAATCTTCCCCACGAGCTGCGCTTCATGTTCGATCGGATCGACGTCGGCGGCCTGGAGGACGTCTGGAGGAGCCCATCGAAAGACGACCTCGTGGGTCAATCCAAGCCAACCCGAATAGAGCCCAGAATCGTCCTTCGACCGTAGCAACCACCCCTCGATCGACCCAAATGGCAACATCTGACCGCGGTCACGGCTTCGGCACGGCCCCCGTCTTCTTCGCAGGCATCAGCACCATACTCGGTGCGATCATGTTTTTGCGATTCGGTTACGCCGTTGGAAACGTCGGCCTGGGCGGCGGCCTCCTGATCATCCTGATCGGGCACATGGTGACTATCCCGACTGCCCTGGCGCTGGCGGAAATAGCCACCAACCGTCGCGTTGAGGGAGGCGGCGAATACTTCATTATCTCGCGCTCGTTCGGGACGTCCATCGGGAGTGTCATCGGGATGTTCCTGTACCTGTCCCAGGCGGTATCCGTCGCCTTCTACCTGATCGCGCTGGCGGAGGCCTTCAGTTTCCTCGCGCCTTATCTGGAGACGGTCATCCCGTACGACCCTCGAATGATCTCCCTACCCGCGCTGGCCGGACTCTTGGTGCTGATGTTTACCAAAGGGGCCGACCTGGGCGTGCGAGTTCTGTACTTCGTCGTGGCTATTCTGGGCGTCTCGTTGGTGGCTTTTTTTGCCGGCGGTCCGGTAGACGGGTTCGATCCCGGTTCGGGCATCGTCGGAGCCATTCAGGATGCCGACCCGTTCATCGTGGTGTTCGCGATCTGTTTCCCCGCTTTCACCGGCATGACAGCGGGAGTGGGGCTCTCGGGCGACCTCGCAAACCCTCGCAAATCCATTCCGCAAGGCACGCTCCTGGCCACGATCGGCGGGATGCTGGTCTATGTGGCCATCGTATGGAAACTTGCGGCCTCCGCGCCACCGGAACTGCTGGCGACGGATCAGCTGGTCATGAGCCG
>CAYXSE010000157.1:6059-9009 GCA_964466675.1 uncultured Rhodothermales bacterium
CGGATCGCTCTCTTCCCCTTCGTCATTACCGCTGGCCTCATCGCTGCCACGCTGAGTTCCTCTATCGGCTCGATGTTGGTTGCGCCCCGGACGCTTCAGGCCCTCGGTAGCGACGGCGGAATCCCCATTCCCGGGACCAACAAGTGGCTGGCGAAAGGGTTTGGCGCCGTCAACGAGCCACGAAATGCAACCATCGTGACTGGAGTGGTGGCCGCAATCGTTGTCCTGGCCGGCGACGTGAACCTTGTGGCTCGGCTCATCTCCATGTTTTTTATGATCACGTATGGCTCCCTGTGTGCCATTTCGTTCCTGGAACACTTCGCCGCGAGACCCGGATATCGACCATCATTCCGGTCCAGATGGTACATCAGCCTCTTCGGAGCCGTGATGTGTTTCCTGCTCATGTTTCAGATGGACCCCGTGTTCGCCATCGTGTCCATTTTCGCCATGATCGGCTTGTACGCGATCATTTCCAGGAAAAGCAAGGATGGGAACGACCTCGCCGCCATCTTCGAAGGTGTGATGACCCAGCTGAACCGGAACTTCCACCTTCGACTTCAGCGGCGAAAACCGACGAAAGAAGTGGACGAATGGCGACCCAGCATCATCACCGTAAACGAACACACGTTCGAGAGGCAGGCCCCGCTGGCCATGCTCCGGTGGATCTGCCAGCGTCAGGGATTCGGGACGTACCTGCACTTTATCCCGGGTATGCTCAACCGCGACTCGTTTCTGGAGAGCGAGCGGGTCAGGAAGCGCCTTATCAAGCTGGCCACCGAGCAGCAGAGCCCCGTCTACATGGATACCGTGGTCAGCCCATCCATGACCTCCGCCCTTGCCCAAAGTCTCCAACTACCCGGCATTTCTGGCCTACCGAACAACACAATTCTGTTCGAGATCTCGGTCCACGACGACAAGGCCACGAGAGAACAAATCGTCGACGCCTGCCTTTTCGCCGCATCGACGCACATGACCCTGATGGTGCTCCGCCACGGAGACCATTTCTTCGGAGACCGCCGTTCCATTCACATCTGGCTGACCTGGAATGACGCGGACAACGCCAACCTCATGATTCTCCTGGCCTACATCCTGGTCGGCCACCCCGAGTGGGCCAACGCCAAGATCCAGGTCTTTGTGGCGTTACCCCCGGAGGACATGAGCGAGCAGAAGGCGCGCTTGGATTCATTCGTGGCGGAAGGGCGGCTTCCGGTATCGGGCAAGAACATCGAATACCTGGCTCTGGACTCTCAGGAGGACTTCCGGGCGCGGGTGGCAAAGCGATCTCGCGACGCGGATCTGACTATATTCGGCTTCGAATTGGCCGGACTGGTTGAGCGGAGATCGGAAGTCTTCGAGAACCACCCAGATCTGAGGGAAGTGCTGTTTTTGAGGGCTCCGGCGTCTATTAAGATTGACTAGTCTGCCGCCAAAACCCGGACATTTTCAATCGGAACTATCCGGACATCTTCAGCCGGAAATGACACTGTTAAACCATTTTGGTGTGACGCTCCCGAGTTGAGGGCGCCAAAAGGAAGACCAGGAGCCCGCCGCCAAGCGCAGCCGCTCCCAGGCTTATCAGTTGAGGGTAAGTCAACCCCAATCCGGCGACGGGATTGAAACGGATAAACTCGAGCAGAAACCTGATCGACGAGGCTCCGATTAGGTATGCCACCGAATTCAGGCCGGCGGGCCGTTTCCGAATCAGAAACAGGCCAAGGGCAAACAGAAGCAGCGCCTCGTACAAATGCGCGGGGTGAACGGTCACGTCAACTGGGGAGACCCCACCTGGGAAGGCCATTCCCCAAGGAAGCTCCGTGTAGATACCGTGGCAGCTATCCCCAGCTAGGAAACATCCCAATCGCCCTAGGACCTGGCCAAACGCTGTCGCCAAGAATGCCGTATCGAGCCAACGAATAGGCGACAGCCTAAGGAACTTCGCGCCTCCGTAGAAGACAAGAATGGCCGGGACAAACCCGGCATGCCATGCCGATCCGCGGTAGAAAGCAAATGCATCTGGGATCGAAACGAGCTCATACCCAACGAAGCCTGCCCACAGCAATCGCGAACCCAGTACGCCGACGGCCAGCACTCCTATAGCTAGTTCCCATCCATAAACCGGTAAGTTAATGTGGCCCTTTAAGTTGTGGTGATTTACAGGTCGCTTTTGTAGTGGTATATCCGTAGATTCCGGTCTCGACCCAAGACAGTTTCCCGGAAAACACCTCGCCCCAATGCGCCGCATTACTGCCGAGCCCGACCTGTTTCGTCCCAGTCAGCTGACTCACAAGAGGGCCCGCGAACTGGCCGCGATCGATAAGATCCTGGTGGCCAATCCGCAGATTGCCGAAGCCGTCTGGAGGGATCTCCGCGGGCGGCGCGGCAGGACCGGTCGTCCGGGTCTGTCGGCCGATCAGGTGCTTCGGGCCGCGATCATCAAACAGACCTACAGCTACAGCTACGAGGACCTGGCTTTTCACCTGGCCGACTCGGAAACCAACCGGCTCTTTTGCGGCTATCATTGCCCTGATGAGGTCCCCAAGAAGTCGGCACTGGCCCGTAATATCAAGAAGATCAAGGCAGAGACTTGGGAAGAGATTAACCGGATTTTGCTGGGCTATGCGAAGGCTCAGAAGATCGAGGATGGGACCCGGGTTCGGATCGATCCCACGGTGACCGAGACGAACATCCATCCGCCGACCGACGATAAACTACTCTTCGATTGTGTCCGGGTTTTTGATCGTTTGTTGGGGGAGGCTCGCACCTTCTGCCCCGTTTCTTTTTCGCGCCGGATTACGCGGGCCAAGAGGCGTTCATTGGAGATCATGAATGCCCCGAATCGTAAGCGGCGCCTGGCGCCCTATCAGGACTTGTTAAAGGTCACCAGAGAGGTGATGGTGTTGCGTTGCAGTCCCCGTGACGCGCCGGGTTGCGCTTAGGCTGTCATCGAGTG
>CAYXSE010000158.1:0-296 GCA_964466675.1 uncultured Rhodothermales bacterium
GTTTTCGAAGACCTCGGATTCGACTCGGTCACGGTCAACCCGTACATGGGCCAAGACAGCGTCTCTCCGTTCCTGAAGCGCCCGGGATCGATGGCTTTTGTCCTTGTCCGGACGTCCAACCCGGGCCGGGTGGACATTCAGGATCTGGAGGTCGATGGGGCGTCTTTGTTTGAACACGTCGCACGTCGCTGCCTCTCCTGGGCCAATGATGCATCTGGCGAGATCGGATTCGTCGTGGGAGCATCCGATCTTGACGCGCTTAGGCGACTACGGCGGATAGCCCCGAAAGCCGCATT
>CAYXSE010000158.1:368-8923 GCA_964466675.1 uncultured Rhodothermales bacterium
CGATTGTGAACTCGTCCCGCGGAATCTCATACGCATCCCAGGGATCCGATTTTGCACCGGCCGCGGCGAAGGCGGCGGCTGATGCCGCCCAAGCGCTACTCATATCCTGATCTCTCATGGAAGACAATCACCTCATCCGAATCGTACGAATGACCCTCAAGCCCGAGTGCGTCTCGGACTTTTTGCGGGTTCTGGAGGAAGTGGCACCGAAGGTTCGGGCCACTCCGGGCTGCCTTCACCTGGAGCTGTGGAAGGACAGGCGCTACCCCAACATCATGACGACATACTCTCGCTGGGAGTCCGCCGAGGCCCTGAACGCCTATCGTGCCGGAGATCTTTTCGCGGAAAACTGGTCCGTGGCCCGCGAGATGTTTGCCGCGCCACCGTTCGCCGCCAGTCACTCCGTGATTCTTCGCGCCAGCGAGTAGACTCGCCAGAACGCGCGCTCGCCGCGGGCTCAAGACTGTTAGGTTAGACCGCCAGGCTGAGGCCAATCTGCAAATGGCGGCCGGGCCCAGGCAGTCCCAGTTGAGGGATAACCGATCTGTCGGTCAGGTTGTTTATTCGGAGGAAAGCCTCTCCGAAGACGGCCCCACGAACAAAACGTCGGAGTGACGCGCGGACGTTAATCTGGACCACGCGGGGCAGAGCCTCAAGCGTGTTGTCCGGTAAAAGTCCAAACGCTCGGCCCGTGTATACAGTCTCGACCGAGTACGTACTCCACCTCACGGGCCGTACTGTAACGGTCAGAGTGGCCAGTACTTCGGGCTTTTCTGTAAGCACAACCCGCTCAGACTCACCCAGCACAACTGGGTTTGTAAAGGTGGCGGCCGCGTCAACGGTAACCCCTCCAACGGGACGTATCGCGCCCTGGAGCTCGACTCCAGCAACCCGACTACCGGACAGGTTCACGCGTTGCCTCAGCCTGTCCTCGCCCACAGTCACGTTGAGCTGGTCGATGGTATTCTTCGTCCTGTTTACGAAGGCAGTAACGGTCAACCGGCCCGAATCCCACTCCCTTTTCAGTCCCGCGTCAGCAAGCCAGGCTGATTCTGGTCGGAGCGAATCGTTGATCAGGAATCGGTTCAGGGCGGTCCCAAACAGCTCTCGCATGGTGGGAAAACGGACCTTTCTCCCGGCCGTCGCATGGATGGACCATCCATTCCGTAGCCGAGTGTCGAGGGTCGCCGTCGCCCCCCAGGCATTTGTCGCGTCGCGGGGGGGCTTGTCGGCGGTGACCGGCGTGCTCATTCTATCCAGGTTGGCGCCGACTACCGCCACCGTCGCCGGCCCCAAATGAGTCTGGTACTCGCTTCCGATACTCCATGTGGCCTTCCTGTACCTGCTCCAGGCCTGCTCGCTGAGCCCGCCCTGCTCGCCAACCCGTTCCCGTTCGCGATGGGTCGAGACCAGTCCACTCACGGAAGCGCGCAAAGTCCCGGCACGCAGGATCTGCTCCGCCACCAGACGAAAGCCTCCCGTCAAGTCTCGGTCGTCTTGAACCTGGGCGATAGAGAGGTACTCCTCCGAGGAGTATTGCTCGATAGCCTGATTGAATATGGTCCCCCAACTGGTTCCGCGCACGGTCAACCCGGCAAGCGGGTTGGAGACCAGGCTGGCGGAAAGCATCGTCGTCCGCTTGCTGGGGTACCTCCAGTATCGTACGCGCTGCAGCTCAGGATTCAGATGCGCCTCTGAGGCAATTCCCATAGCACCCTCTACGTGCAGGATGCTGATTCCGACGGTGGTCCGGTCCCCAGCGCGGCTCCATCGAGCGAATCCGTGCGCCAACCGGCGGTCCGTATTCGTCCTCAGCGCGGAAGACGATTGTCCGAATGTCAGATCGACGTCTCCCGCAACCGGCATTCCGGCAGATCGGCTGTATCCGACTGCGGCCAGAACCGTATTCCGACCACGGCGCGTTATATGCATCGCCTCAAGCCGTGAGGATTCGCCCGACCCACCTGACAACGTGACCTCGGAGACACTCCCCTCCCTATCCAGAGACCTCGTGGACAGGCTCACGACTCCACCGAGAACGTTCGCGCCGTATAGAACACTTCCCGCACCGTGTGTGACGCGCATCCCTCCGAGAATAGATGCCGGAATCCCCACGAGGTCGATCCTGTTGTCCCATGGGATATTCAGAAGCGCCCCGTCCAGGAATACACCGACTTGCCTTTCCCCGGCATTTCGGAGATAGATGAGCGACTCGCCTCGGGAATTCGTCTGAACGTGAGCCGACGGTAACAATCTTGCCAGACCGGCAACACTCGACGCATCGGCCCGCGCGATTGCAGCCAAAGAAACACGGCTCACCGCCCCCGCCTGAACTACGCGGCCGTCTTCGGTCTCACCGCCCACGACCACCTCGGACAGCTCGTAGTGCCGCAGCGAGTCGGAAGAAGCAGTGCCCGATTGAGAATAGGCGGGATCGGCGCAACTCGCAGCTATGGTGAAGCCGACGAACGCAAATAGGGACTTAGACAATGGACGTCGGCATTCGGGAATTGAGTGCCCGTACTGACACCATTTAGACCTGTTCCGTCCTTAATTACCGAACGGCGTCTCGAATTGGAACCTGCTCTAGAGAAGCTTCTATTCTCGCATAGAACGCGGGAGCCAACGAGTAGTGAGACGTCGGCGATTTTGACAAACCGGGTCTTAGGGTTGCCTGTACCTCCGCCAACAGGCGACCGTACTGGTCATCGACGATTTGCTGCTCGGAGATGATGCCACCCAGAGCCCGGCTCAATTCCCGATATCCCGGGGAGCCCGTCAGCCTGTCGGCCGTCCACTGGTTGAACTTCATGGTGGCTTCCTGCGCCTCAATGATGCGCGCAAGTTTGGGAGCGAAAACGGCCAGCCTGGGTGACTCCGCGGCCGCGTTCGCCAGCGCCCGTTGATCTCCTCGCATTCTATCCGCGCGAAGAGCGTAGCGATCCAGCGCATTTTGAATTTCGACCTGAGCCGCTTCCTCGCTCCCGTGGCCTCCATAGGTCTGGCAGCCGGTCAACAGCACCAGAGATACGGCGCAGAATACTCCAATCGTTCGCATGACTCTCCGCCTGGGGCGTTCCAATCAGATTATGGTGTCGTCAGGAATCGTCGTGTTCTTGGGGATCACTACGATGCCATCTCGGATGTAAAAGTTCTCGCCGTCAAACTGATCGACGTTGTCTCGGTTCTTGATGATGCAGCGTTTTCCGATTTGCACATTACGATCGATAATCGCCCCTTCGATGTACGACTCTTCGTCCACACCGGGTCGCTCCGGGCCGTCGATCGATTCTCGCAAGGCCGGGTCGTGCCATGGGAAGTAGTCCGAGCCCATCAAGATCGTATTCTTTATGGTCGTGTTGTTCCCGATCACCGACCGCAGCCCGATTACTGAGTTCGAAATCTGACTGTTCACGATCACACAGGCTTCCGATATCACAGACTCCTGAATGAACGAACTTTCGATTTTCGCCGGGGGAAGCATTCGAGCGTTGGTGTACAGCGGGAATTTCTGGCTATAGATATCGAATTCCGGATGCCGCTTTGTTAACATCAAATTGGCGTCGAAGAAACTCCGGATCGTCCCGATGTCGCTCCAATAGCCCTCGAACGGATAGGCGGACACCCTCAAGTCCTGAATAGCCCCAGGAATGATCTGCTTGCCGAAATCATGGGCGTCGGGAGCCTCATCCAGCAGTCTCTGCAAGACACCAGAAGAGAACATGTAGATTCCCATGGATGCCAGATAAACGCGTCCCTGTGCGGTCATCTCGGCCGAGACCGGACTCTCCTTCCCGTCTAATTCCTCCGCCAACGGCTTCTCATGGAACTCCGAAATCCGCCCCTGATCACCGGTCTTGAGTATTCCGAACCCTGGTGCGTCCGCGGCGTCGACGGGGATCGTGGCGATCGTGATATCAGACCCGGTCTCTTTGTGATGCTTGAGCAGGTCTCGGTAGTCCATCGAATACAGCTGATCCCCTGACAGGATAAGCACGTTGTCAGTCCTCAGAGCGTTGACATGCCTCATGCTCTGCCGGACAGCATCCGCGGTGCCTTGAAACCAATCCTGCGACGCCGGGGTCTGCTCCGCCGCCAGAATCGAGACGAAACCGTGGCGAAACCTGTCGAATCGGTAGGCTTGGGCGATATGCCTGTTCAGGCTGGCCGAATTGAACTGGGTCAGAACGAAAATCTTGGTGATATCCGAGTTGATACAGTTTGACACGGGGATATCGATCAGTCGATACTTCCCGGCCACCGGCACGGCCGGCTTGGAACGGTGGTGGGTCAAAGGGAATAGGCGCGACCCGGCTCCTCCTCCCAAAATGATGGCCACGGTGGACTGCATCTCGATTGCTCACTGGTTCTGCTGAATCTACTTAGTCTACGCGGCCCCACCTCGTTCTTCAAGTGACCGGCGTGATGGTTGCGTCAATTGGGCGCGAGAATTGCCTCGTGTCGCTACGAAACCTGATCCTCGTCGGGCCTGTAAGCCCTGCAAACGACCAAGTCCATGAGCCCGTCCGACCCGAGCCACAACATTTACGCAAGAATCAGGCGCGCGAAAGTGAGGCTCGCCGCCGGAGAATTCCTGGCAGGCTCGGTTTGGATCGCCGCGGGCGTCGCCGCGATGTGGCTTCTCGCCACCGCAGCCGAGTCGATCTACCGGTTCTCGACGGCCGGGAGGACAGCCCTACTGATCGTTTTTCTGATTGGTGCCTTCGTCATGATCGGGCGGTACGCGATGTTACCGGTCCTCCGATTCTTCGGTCTTGTCCCGGGGCTCTCGAATGACGCTGTTGCCACGCGAATCGGAGCGGCCTTTCCCGAAATCAGAGATCGACTACTGAATCTCCTCCAACTTCTGGATGGGCGTCATACCGAATCAACGGCGTCCCTGGTGGACGAGGCTTCCAGGGTCCTCGGGCGCAGTATGTCCACGATCCCCGTAGAACGCGTGGAAGATTTTTCGGCGGTTTGGAAAGCAGGTCGACTGGCGACGCTTCCGATTGTCGGGCTACTCGCCTTTGCGCTCCTGGCCAGGGAGCCCTTCCTCGACGCATCGACCCGAATCCTTGCTCCAAGGAGCACCTTCGAAGTAGCGGTACCGTACTCGTTGCGGCTTCTGCCGGGAGATGTTTCCGTAGCAAAAGGCAGCAACGTGGACATAAGAGCCTCGGTCAGTGGCACCGGCTTTCCCGAAGAACTCGTCCTTGAATTTCGATATGAAGGCGAGAGTGTCTCGGAATCGGTGGCCATGTCCTCGCCACCAGAGGCCGCTTACAGCCTTGTGAATGTAAGGCGTGCGCTGCAGTACCGGGTTCTGGCCGGAAGGGTGGTCACTGACTGGTTTCAGGTTTCGGTGATTGATAGACCCGTGGTGGCCGAACTCGCAGTCGCTCTTTCGTTTCCAGCATACACCCGGCTGCCTGCGCGGCAACTCGCTCACAATGACGGCACCGTAACGGCACTCATCGGCACACAGGTGATTCTCAATTCGGTCGTGACAGGCACAGAGGTAGCGTCGGGGAGCATTCTGTTTTCGTCCGGAAGAGAGGTGGCCCTGTCTGGTGCGGGGAGATCGTGGGAGGGCCGGTTTCGCGTTCGACAAAACGATATGTGGAAGATGGACTTCCAGTCGTCAGCAGGAATCAGCAATGCCAATCCGATTGAGTATCGGCTGAGGGCGACCCCGGACGAGCCTCCCTCCATTTCTTTCCTGGCTCCAGAACCCTCTGTCGAACTTGATGAATCGGCCCGTGTGGATGTGGCCTGGAGGATTACGGACGACTACGGTTTCTCGGAAGTGTCCCTCCACTATAGACTCGAAGAAAGCCGGTTCGGAGAGCCCTCCGACTCTTTCTCGGTCATGGCCCTTCCCCTGGATGACGCCTACCAATTGGATCAAACTGGCACCGTTAATTGGCGGCTCGTAGAAGATACCGGCCTCGATCCTGTACCCGGCGATGTTTACACCTACTTCCTGCGGACCAGCGACAACAACGCCGTCGGAGGATTCTCCAGTGCACAAACCGCCCTCTATCGACTGAGGATGCCCTCGCTGGCGGAACGCTACGAAGCCCTGGACAGGGCCGAGGATGACACGCAGGATCACCTGGAAGAACTCGTGGAAGAGGCGAACCGGGTCAGGGAGCAGTTCGACGCGCTGCGGGAGGAGTTGCGATCCAAGTCTGAATCCGAGTGGCAGGATGAGCGCGCGTTGGAAGAGCTCAAGGAAGAGCAGGAGGCGCTAGAGGACTCCGTCGAGGAGATGGCCGATCGAATCGAAGCCATGACGGATGAAATGGCCAAAAACGACTTGGTAAGCGAAGAAACCCTCGAGTTGTTCGAAGAACTGAAGCAGGTCGCCGATGAGATCAGTACGCCGGAACTCATGGAGGCCCTGGATAGCCTGCAAGAGGCGATGGAGCAGATGAACCTGCAGCAGATGCAGGAATCCATGGAAGATTTCGAGTTCGCGGAAAACCTCTATCAGCAGAGGATGGAGCGGACCCTGGAGTTGTTCAAGAATCTGCGCGTCCAGCAAGACCTGGAAGAAGCGGCGCGGAGAGCCGAGGACCTGGCCGAAACTGAAGAGGAGATCGCCCAGCGGACGGAGCCCCTGGCCACCGATCCCGACATGTCTGAAGAGGATCGCGCCCGCGAGGCCGAGGCTCTGGCCGCGCAACAGGAGGCGGCTGCTGAGGAAATGGCCAAGTTGGAAGAAAAGATGGAAGAGATCAGCGATCGAATGGATGAACTGGAAAGGACTCCGGATCAAGCCATGGATGAGTTGTCCGATGATATTCGAGATCAGGACATGCCGTCAGAGATGAGGGAGAACGCAGAGCAGATGCGGAAACAGGAATTCCAGCCGGCCCAGCAGCAACAGCAGCAGATGAGCGAGAACCTGAGGAAGCTTCAGCAGGACTTGGAGCAAATGCAGCAAAGCATGCAAGGCGGCCAGATGCAGATGAACATGAATGGCCTACGCCAGGCGCTCGATGATGTGCTGGGCCTCTCGATCGATCAGGAGAAGCTTCGTTCAGAAGTCCAGACTCTGGCCGCCGACAGCCCTCGACTGCGCGAAACTGCGCAGCAGCAACTGAGGTTATCCGAGGGCCTGACCACCGTGACGGATTCCCTTCAGTCGCTGGCCCGGACAATCCCCCAGATGGGTCGCGATGTCCAGGTACACGCGGGCGAGTCGATGCGCGAAATGGCAGACGCCACGAAGGCGATGACCGATCGGACCGCCCGGCGAGCAGCAGGGCACCAGAAAGGTGCCATGACCCACCTCAACGAGCTGGCGCTGATGCTCGCCGATCTGCTGGACCAAATGATGAATGGCCAGGGGTCCGGCGGCAATATGTCCATGGAGCAGATGATGCAACAACTCCAAGACATGGCTGGCCAGCAAGAACAGCTGAACCAACAGCTTCAGCAGATGCTGAACGATATGCAAGGCAACCGGCTGACCCAGGACATGCAGGACCGCCTGCGCCGACTGGGTGGCCAACAGGAGCAAATTCGGCGCGACCTGCGACAGATGAGTCGGGAGAGATCCCTGAGGAACCGTGCGCTCGGAGACCTGGAGCGTGTAGCCGAACAAATGGCCGAGACCATAGCCGAGTTGCAGCAGCAGCGCATCTCTCGACGGACCGTCCAACGGCAGCAGCAGATCCTCACAAGACTGCTTGAGGCCTCCCGCTCTATGCAGGAACGTGGTCGTGAGCGCAGGCGGGAAAGCCAGAGCGCCGACCAGTTCACGCGAATTGGGCCCGATGCCTTGAGTCCAACCGAACAGGCGCATCAATTGAGAAGAGACCTGATTCGGGCCCTGGAACAGGGCTATGCTCCGGATTACGAGGACCTCATTCGCCGCTACTTCGACCTTCTCGGACAGCAAGAATCACCACAGAAACGGGATTAGGCATTGTTACCCAAGGGGTTACGCTGATTTGTTGTTGATATTTCGCCTAAACGATTGAAAAAACAGCAACATAATCGTACTTTCTAGGGCCGTCAGGAATATCCAGCGAAGAGAATTTGGTGTAGCTTTACCGTCGAGAACTAGGCACAATCAACACCGGTTTTCAGGCAGTTTTGGCCTTACCCGGATGCCAAGAGCGGATCGCGTTTCTCCGCAAACGTTCACGAATCGATAAGGTGGATCCGACAGCAGCTGAGCGGCTTTTCCTGAGTTGAGGTCACCATTCTGTCCATGAACCCGGAAGCACTATGAGGGTCCTCTTTGTCTCAGACGAAGTCGCACCGTTCACGAATATCTCAGGACTGGCAAGCCTGGTCCGCACGTTACCGGAATCTTTGCATGAAGGTGCCGGCGTCGAGACCCGCATAATGATGCCCCGCTACGGGCTCGTGAGCGAACGCCGTAACCGCCTTCACGAAGTTATTCGGTTGTCTGGCTCTGAAATTTCTGTAGGAGGTGAACCCGAAGCGTTGAAGGTCAAGGTTGCCTCTATTCCTGGCATCAGGCTTCAAGTCTATTTCGTTGACAACACCCGGTTGTTCAAGAGAAAGGGAATCTT
>CAYXSE010000159.1:0-8873 GCA_964466675.1 uncultured Rhodothermales bacterium
CTCCTTCCATACAATCGTGAACTGCGTTTTGAAACGGTGTCCAGTCTGATAGGAGTGGATGTACGCCTGGGCAGTGGTAGCACTCCTGGTAGTTCTGCAGGATCAGCTTCCAGTTGCACTTCAACCGGTAGGGGATGTGGTGAGCGATACGAAGCTCGGGGAGGTTCCAGTCCTCGAATCGACCGATCAGCGCGCCCATTTCATCTTCAAACGCGTCAGGACTCTCGGACAAATTGAGGAAGACAAACCCTCCCCAAAGTCTCACATGCGCTGGATACAGGCCGTAGTCTGATTTATTGAACCCAGGCGTATCGCGCATGAGCGGAGCGCCTTTCAGGACGCCGCACAGATCATATTGCCATGCGTGGTAGGGACACTGGATGATGCCATTCTGGAAATGGCCCCGCTCCTCCATACATAATCTGGTCCCGCGATGGCGACATACGTTGAAGTGGGCCTTGATCTCACCGGAATTCGTCCGTGCGACGATGATGCTCTCATCGCCAACCGGCACAACGACAAAGTCGCCGGGCTCCGGAACTTGCTCCTCTCGACACGCCAACTGCCAGCGGCGATAGAAAATCTTCTCAAGCTCCTGGCGATAAATATCTTCCGAGTGATAGTACTCGCCGGACAACGTGTACATCTCGCCGGGGACCTGATAGTCAACACCACGCTTCTGGTATTCTCCCATTGCTTGCTTCGTTGTAATTCAGTTGAGTTCGACGACGCCATTGGGCGTGGCCAGGGTGGCAATGATCCGGACCCTGGGAGCCAGTTCCACCGGCAGATTCAGTCCGAACCGTTCGAGACTCTCTCGAATTCGGCCAGGCTGGGGATGTGTAAACCGAAGTCCCACAAGCGTGGCGCCGGCCGCGGCGGATTCGGCCGGATGAATCGACTCGCCCCAATCGATAAAGAACGGCAAAAGACCGTCTCCCGCCACCACGACAGGATCAGTGAGGCGCCAGGACAACAGGCTTCCGTCGGTCTGCCGCCGGCTCCCGGGGACAATGTCACCGAGCGCTACCGTGGAGCAGTCCACAAGCTCCTGGAGGTTGGAATGGGTAGCGCACCATCGTACAAGTCTCGGCTCCTTCAGGTCGTCGATGGCCATCCACCTCGGCGCGCCGGGAGGCGACTGGTCTGGATCCGGCCCCAGGATTTCCAGATAGGTCTTCGGGCCCAGGGCCATGAGGTAGTTCCGGGTGCCTCTCCCCGGGTGTGAGCCCCCCTCCGTCGCACGAATGCCGGTCAGCCGCTCAAGGTTTGCGATCGCGGCGCACAGGTCCGGAGTGCCGTAGACCAGATGGTCGATGGTGTCTAGAATCGCGTTCACAACCGTAAGCTAAACGCTAGCGTAGTGCGTCCCATGTAACGGACTTGACAAGGATGTTCTCTGTGGAAGAGTAGTAGAGAATTCAAAAGCGAGTGGCTGCGACCCGGAGCTTGACCCCGGGCAAGAGCAAAAAGGCAGCGAAATCGAATACGGCCATTGTCCGGTTTGCACCGCGAGCCCAGACCTCGGATTTGCAAGACTCGTTTTTCTTGACGTTCTATGGGTTGAGAATCGTTCGCAACCGGTCGATACTGAGCTAAATACGAGGATGTACCCTTGCGTGTTCTCCTGACCCTTTCCTTTCTGGCCACCCTGGTGGCGGGGTGTGACTCATCTTCTTCTGTCCTGGAAGACATGGCGGAGCCCATGTTGACATACCGGATGGAATTCCATGGCAGTCCGACCGCCCTTGGTGTCAACTACATCGCGGCGTTCGACGAAGACCTCGCCGGACCCATGTTTGACGACCCTGCCACGGCAAACATCTACGAGCCTGGCCCCAAGGTTTGGGAGGTATCTGTTCCGTGGTTCGAGGGGTACAAGGGCTTCCAGACACTGCTCTTCGAGGGTGACGTCACGCTCAGTATCCTGCGCGGCAGCGAGGTATTGGAGGAGACCTACTTCCCCCAGGTAGCTCGACAACTTACGTTCATGGTGGGGATTGTTACCGGCGAGGATGTCTACCTCACCAGCCAAGTATTCTGGGACTCTCTGACGCCTCCCGGGTCAGTTGAGATGGTTTTTCGAGTGAACGGTCAGGATGAACCCCTCCAGTACGACGAACAACAGACTCCTCGGCGCCTGGATGACACCAGGTCCACTGTCGTCTACAAAGACACCAACGAGTTCCACCTAGAGAAGTCACAGGGGCCGGGTATGATGAACTTCAGTGTGTGGTATCGTGGCGGCAAGCACCACATCCTTGCCTTCATCCATGACGCACCGATAAACGTGGACTTCACCCTCAAAGAATAAGCAGAGGGCGGGACAGTCGCGGCCCCCGGGCTGGCTCACTTCGTGTAACGTTTCCAAATGAAAGGTGCGGTGACCTGTCGGACGAATCGCCCAACCGGATAGTCCACCGGATTATGGATGCCCAGGCCCTCGGGTAGCAGAGCCTTGCCGGACGGCCGAAAATACGTTCCGAACACGAGGTCCCACACAATCAGAACGGCGCCATAGTTGGTGTTCGCTTCATTCAGCGCCAGAGAGTGATGCCAGAAGTGCAATTCGTTCGTGCTGAAGATGTAGCTCAACCAGCCATGTCGCAGTTTCACATTCGCATGCTGGAAAACAGCTCCGACAGCTTCAAACACAGAGTGAAGTAGTAAAACCTCAATGCCTGCCCCGGTCAGAATCATCAAAAAGACGCCCGCGACATGTGCGTAGAGAAAATTGAAGGGGTGAATCAAGAATCCGTTCAGCCAATAGACCCGCTTCGGACTGTGATGCATGGCGTGGAACCTCCACCACCAAGGATGCTCGTGTCCGAGGCGGTGCATCCAGTACTTCCCAAACTCAACGCCGATGGCCAGTAGAGGCAGTTGGATCAAGAGCGGCCAATCCGTGGGAAACCAGCCGAGTCCGTCGGGCTGTCCGATGACACGTAGAACCAGGACTGCCGCCAATGGTGTGAGCAGGCGGAGGAGGGGCTGCATGATGGCTACGATCGTCGCCAGAGAAAGCAAATCACCCACCATGTCACCCTGGTTCTTGTTCCAGGCACTGTTCCGAGGCATCAACCGCTCCGCGACCGCAACGACAAGAATGCCAACGAGAGAAATGACCAGGGCTGCGGCTTCTCCGCTTTCAACATGCTCCAAGGACCACGACATCGAACCCACGGTGATTACCAGAGTGACAGGGAATAGAGTCACCTGAGCAATTCTGTAGGCAACGGATCGAGGATGCGTTTCCATGCTACTTTTGGGCAGTTTCTGTTGCGGGAGCTGGGCGGACTTCGCAGCATGCGCTAGCGATGTACTCCAGGAGATTTTGCGCCTGATCCAGGTCGGCGCGATAGAGGATGGAGCGTCCCTGCCGATGCGATTGCACCAACCCTGCTCGAAGCAATTCCTTGAGGTGGAACGACAAGGTTTGCATGGGCACCCGAAGCTCCTCCGCTAGATCGGTCGGATAACAGCCCGAGTCGCCAGAAGCAACCAGTCGTCGAAACGCCAAGAGACGGGTTTCGTGAGCCAAGGCAGACAGTTTTTGTACGGCGAGTGTTGTTTCCATAGTTCCAATATACTGGAACTATCAGGGCCGAACCAACAGATCTGCCGAACAAATCCTTCTTGATCGTGAATCGGCAAACGCTTCAGCTGGCTGCTCCCCGACCAGTGGGTTTGATACTAGACGCTTGTCACCAAGACGGCAGACCAAAACAAACTTGGCTCGGCGTATTCTTGTAGAATGATGAAGCTAACCACGAAGCACTTTCTCGTACTCGCCGTGATCGGTGCCATCATTGGTGCGGTATCGACTGGCCGAAACTATGGTTGGGATATACTTCTTTTGCTCATCGGGGCAGGAGGAGGAGCCTTGTCCGGTTGGGCTCTCGCGTTGATTGGCCCTCCAATGAACGCGTGGCTCCAGAGGAAGATGGGCAACAAAGACTTTTCATAACCGATTATACCTTCGGGACTACGGCAGCCTCGGTTGCGCTCAGGCTCAGTCTCAGGCCATTTCAACCTGCCGACACCGCCGATGAATCTCTGGCAGGAGCGCAATCCCACCTTCGAAGTCCACCACACGGTTGATCAAGTAGAAGAGATACATCGTGGTGAGCCAGTTCGTAAACGACTCTTTGCTCTCCAGATGCTTCCGCATGTTGAGCATCACCCATGAGAAGTGCTCCCAGACGTCGAAGCAGCTATCACAATCGCGGTCTATTCCCGTGCAGCAGCGGCGGGTCGATGTGAAGTCGGAGTTGTAGGCTCTGAAATGAGGGTTGAACGGGTTTCCGTTCTTGATCCTCTCGGCATTTACGGGGTGGTCGAACGTGGTGTTGGTGCACACGTCGTGCCCCCACTGCTGATCGAACAGTTTGCCGGTAGAGACGATCTCGCTGAAATACGAGGTCATGAAGATCTTCTCCGGGTACAGTTCAATCGTGCGGTCAATAGCGCGGCGAACGTCCGAGAAGCCGCGACGATAGTCCAGGTCGCCGCCCAGCCCATCGATGTCGCTGTAAAAGTTATACAACACCCTGTTGCCGTTCTCAATACAGGTCTTGACGACCACCTCAATCTCGTGAGCCTTGCCCGGGGAGACGGTGTAGTAAAAAAACGCCCTCGGATCATCCCTGTAGTTGCGAAGCGCCTTTGCGAAGACGTCAGTTTGTCCGGCCCCCCTCAGTTCACGGTCCGTTTCGTGATCGCCCCAAACGGACACTCCGATGGGCATCTTCTCGAACCCATCCATGGGAATTTTCCTGATGCCGTTGGTGGCCACATTCATCTTGAAGCCGTCGTAGACTTTCTTCAGCCGCCCCAACTCCAAGCTGGGCTCCCCGCCCACGACGGTGATGAAGTTCGTACCACGATCGGCCTCCGAAGCCAAAAAATCGTCGAACGAGTCATCACCCTTCGCAGCCCGAAACTGATCCATCCCCTCCGAGAAGTAGTAACACCCCGTGCACCGCAGATTGCAATCGTGCGTTAGGTCAACGGAGACGGAGCGCATGCGCCCGGCGGCGCGGATCTCGTCATAGAGCCGTGCCAGGAAGGGGTCTTCCAGATAGACGCCGAGGGTATTTCGAAAACCGCCAGCCAGCGTGCTAAGCGGAAGCCAACAAGGCCTCCTCCACGAGTTGAATGATGTCCTTCACCACAATCTTACCTTCATTCCCCGAAGTCTTGACGGCGTCGGAATACATGGTGTAGTCCTTGGGACAGGCCACGACAAACACCTCCACGCGCTCAATTTCCAGCGCCTCGCGAATCCGAATCTCACTCGGACGCTCCTCAAGCTCCGAATCGTCCATCCAGATGCGGCCGCCACCGGCCCCGCAACAGAACGAATTCGCACCGCACCGAGCCATCTCACGAAAGTCCACCCCGAGTGCCTTGAGGATCTGTCTCGGCGGCGAAATAACGCCGTTGTACCGGCCCAGGTAACACGGATCGTGATACGTGGCCCGCACATTCAGCTTCGTATCGAACTTGAGCGTTCCTTTCGCGATCCAACTCGCCAGAACCTCGGTGTAATGCCGAATGGTGTATTCCCCGCCGAAGTCCGGGTACTCGTTGAGAATAGTGTTATATGAGTGAGGATCCGTTGTAATGATCTGCTTGAACTTGGCCTTCTCGAAGGTCGCGATGTTGTCTTCCGCGAGCATCTCGTACAGGCCCTCTTCGCCAACCCGGCGTACATCATTGCCCGAGTTCTTTTCGCCCTCATACAGAAGACCAAAATCAACGTCCAGACTATGGAGCACGCGCGCTACTGACTGGGATAACTCCTGGCCGCGCGCGTCATAGGACGCGTAGTCTCCGACAAACCAGAGGAAGTCCACTTCTTCCTTGCGGGCATCCTTGATCTTGAAATCCAGGCTGCGCGTCCATTTTGCGCGGGCGCGTTCTGACTGCCCGAACGAGTTTCCGTAATCTCCGATGTTGGCCAACGCATCCTGAAGCATGTCCGGCATTTCGCCTTCTTCGACCAAGTTGCGCCTGAGTTGGACGATGCTCGTAATGTGCTCGATGCCTACAGGGCACGTCTCTACGCATGCCATGCAGGTGGTACACGCCCAGAGGGTTTCGGGCTTGATCACGTCTCCCGCTACAGAGACTCCGTCCAGCTTGTCCCCTGGCCACTTGGCGCCGTCCCCGAAGGACTGCCCAAACCACTCGGGCGCGCCGATGGTGGCATCCGCGTAAGTCCGCAGATCGAGAATGAGATCACGCGGAGACAGGGGGCCGCCAGAGGCATTGGCCGGGCACGCCACGTGGCACCTACCGCACTTCGTACAGGCGTCGAAGTCCAACAATTCCTTCCACGAAAAATCGGTGATAGAAGCGTATCCCGCACCGGCGTCCATCTGCTTTTCGGACACACGAGGCAGCCGCTTTGCCGCGCTCTCATCGGTGAAGACAAGATTGGCGAAGTCGACCAGGATGTGCATGGCCTTCGAGTAGGGGATGTACCCAATGAATCCCAAAACCATGACAGCGTGGATCCACCATGTCCAGATATGCCAGGTATTCGCGAACGGCGTCAAACCAACCCCGTCGACCATCCCGGCGACCGCCCAGCCGATCGGCGACCAGACCTCAAACGCGGGCCGGTCTGCCGCAATGCGCAACCCTTCTAGCAGAAAGCCGGTCACCGCCACCATGAATAGCAGCCAGACAAAGATCTTGTCGTCCGTGGTGAACCCGGAGCGGTCCACCGTCTGCCCCTTTCTGTCGGATCGCGAGTAGTCCAGCTGAGCCGGCTTCATGCCGCCCCGGCGAACCATCATCATCCCCAGGCCCACCAGGAACAGCACCCCAGCAACGTCCATCGAGAGCGAGAAGCCCAGGTAGAAGGATCCCTTTAGCAGCTGAACGCCAAAGAACCGAAGGATGTCGTGGTCAATGGCCACAATGGTGGTCCCGATGAAGAGAACCACGAACCCCCAGAAAATCAGGGAGTGCGCCAATCCCGCATAGGGGTCACGCTTCCAGATGGTGGAATTGGAGGCCATGAGCCCAGCGGCCCGAGAGAGTCGCCTGCCAATGTTGTCGAAGCGAGGAGCTACCGATCCCTTCCTGTACTTGGCTATGCGGCGCCAGAACCCGTAGAAGAACGCCCCCATGGCCCCGAAAGCGACCACGTAGAACGCGACCTGCATGAGGAACGGGAAGTTTCGAAAGATCTCTCGCGTCGGCTCCATGACTTAACCCAGCTTTTCCATGAGTGCCGGCAGGACATCGAAGAGGTCTTCCGTCACCCCATAGTGCGCGAAATCGAAAATGGGAGCATTGGCATCTGTGTTGATTGCGATAATGAGCTCTGCATCCTTCATACCCTCCCAGTGTTCCGGGGCGCCACTGATGCCGAGCGCCAGATACAATTTGGGCGTGACCTTCACGCCAGACTTGCCCACCTGCCGGTTCTTGGGGAGCCATTTGGCGTCCACGATAGGCCGCGAGGCAGAAAGTGCGCCTCCCAAGGCATCGGCGAGCTCCTGCGCCATGGGGATGTTGTCCTCGCTTTGGATGCCGCGCCCAACACTCACCAGGACGTCACTCTGGGTGATGTCCACGTCTCCGGCTTCGGGCTCGATGAGCCGGACAAATTTCACTCCAGCCGAGTCCAGGGTGGCGGGCGCCGGAAACGAGTCCACGGCGGGAGAGCCATCGGCGCGCCCCGCGTCCCCATCGAACGAACCGGCGATAATCGATATCACGCACCGGCCTCCGGAAACGAGCGACTCCACGCTCATTTTGCCGGCGTAGAGCTGGCTCGTCACGCTGACGCCGTCGGCGCCATTCTCGATACCGTTAGCGTAGGCGACCAGCGGCAGGTCCGCATCGACAGACAAGGCCGCCGCCAGATCCATCCCCATGGAGGTGTTCGCGACCAAGACGATCTTGGGTGACCGATCACCGACTACCGCGGCGAGCGCGGATCCATGCGTGGCCGGATTAAAATTGGCAAGTGAGGCGTGGTCCACATAGATCACGCGGTCGCACACACCCAGGCTGCCAGCGAGGGCATCGGCGCCATGCCCCATGAGGACGGCCACCAACTCTCCGCCAGTTGCGGAGGCGAGGCTGCGGCCTTTTCCAAGCATCTCGAACGTGATGTCTTCGACGTTGCCCTTCTGGTGCTCGGCTACTACAAATACGTCTGCACTCATACGGACACCCCACTATTTCGCATAATCGTTATCAGTTCATCGGCGATGGCCTCGGCCGAGCCGGATATCATCTTCGCTCCCTGGCCCTTCTCCGGCTTGAACAGGCGCGTGACCGTGGATCCCGCGTCCGCGCTTCCGCTGGCTTCAATCTCGTCGATGGTCGAGCTGCGCATGGCGCGTCTCACTTTGCCCACAGGGGCGTAACGGGGGGTCTCTCTCGCCGACTGAATTCCCAGCACCGCCGGAAGCGTGACCTCGAATTCCCCCATGACGCCGCCGGAATATTCCTTCAGGACCATCGCGGTACCGCCACTGGCGCTCACGCCCGTTACCACGCTTATGTGTGGGATGTCCAGGTAACGCCCAACCAACACGGCGTTTTGACCGTCGCGATCATCCACGGCCTGAACCCCGGTGAGAATCAGATCCGCGTCCAATCCCTGGATCACATCCGCGAAGGCCCTCGCGGCTCCGTGGCTGGAGGTCGAATCGCCCCCCATAATTTTGATGAGGCGATCGGCACCCTTGGCGGCGGCGGCGTAGAGGCTCTTGTCTACGTCTTCGGCATCGAGGGCGATGGCGGTGACGGTACCCCCGCCTTCTTCTTTCAACTGAAGCGCTTCTTCGAGCGCGTGGTCGTCAAATTCGCTGGCCTTGAATCGGAGCCATTCTGCGTCCAGGGCC
>CAYXSE010000160.1:0-8869 GCA_964466675.1 uncultured Rhodothermales bacterium
TAACGGCCCTGATCGAGGGCTGAAGTGGCCTTCACCAGCTCCAGCAGCCGGATTCGCCTGTAGGCTACCCGATCGCCGTGGCCCAGGAAGCCGATATATCCCGACTCATTGAAGAGCCCGGGGTGCTCTCTTCCTTGCGGAATGCCATTCGAGCTGGCCTCCGCGATGTCCACATCGACAATCACCGCGCCATTGAGAGTGACGGTGATCTGGTTGCCTTCGGCACGAATGATCTGCCGATTCCACTCACCGGCTGGCCGCAGATGTCCCCGTTTGGCCGCCACAACACCATAAATGGAGCCGTGCGCTTGCCAGTCTTCGATCTCGGCCCAGCGTGGTGCCAGGTTGTCAATGACCTGAATCTCCATGCCATAATAGGCCGCGTCCTTGTCTCTCTCCGCTCGGATTCCGATTCCGTTGTTTGCGCCCGGCGAGAGATTGAACTCAAGGGAGAGTTCGAAATCGCTGATTTCACGATCGAAATAGAGGTTGCGTCCTTTGCCCTCCAGGCAGACGATGGCGGAATCCTGGACGGCGTACCCATCCGTGTCTCCGACCCAGCCCGTCAGGTCGACACCGTTAAAAATCAGCTCCGCCCGAGCCTCGGCTTTGTGCTTCTCTTGGGCCTCGGCCTGTGCCCGGTCTTGCACCCGGTGCCGGTCCTGGTCCTGCGCGTTGGCATCAAAGGGAAGGGAGAGCACCAATAAGGCAGTCAGGACGGGAATTCTGATCGGGCGGAGGATGGTCATGAAGCGGGAGGTGAGTCCGATGGGCAATGTAGGCCTCCGTAGCGAGTTCAAGGGGGCCCACCGTCCGCGACCCAGAAATCATCTTCAGTTTTCGACAGCCGTTATTGACAATGTGCCTGATCTGGGTTTGATTGGGATATTGGAGCATGCAGCCGTTATGCGGCTCCAAACGCCGTCAGCACCCATGCCTGAATCCTCGAATTCCTCGCCCTCCCAGGACCCTCTCGATGAGGCCCTCGGATTGTCATTCTCCCTCGCCGAACTTCGCCTCAGGATTCAGGAGTTCCTCAGAGAATACCTGAAAGACCGAAGTCCCGAAACGGTGGGCACCTACCGACGGTCGTTGAACGAATTCGAGCGCTGGTTTGTCAGGGAGAAGGGAGGGTTCCGGTTTCGGGAGAAGGACGTGCGGGCGTACAAGACTTATTTGATGGAGGAGCGCGAGCTCCATCAGGTCTCCGTATCGACCTATCTGACTGCCGTTCGCCGATTCTGCCAATACCTCGTCGAGATTGGGCTTCTCCCAACGAATCCTGCGAAAGGCGTCAAGGGCAACCGCCGGCCTTCCACCCATTCCCGCAAGGTCCTGTCTCAGGTGGACATCGACCAGCTCCTGGCGGTTCTGTCCACGGACGATGAGGTCTTGCGGCGGGACCGGGCCATGGTGTATACGATGCTGTTCGGCGGTCTGTCTGAGATCGAAATCGTTCGGTGCGATGTGCAGGACCTGGAGCAGACGCTCATGGGCTGGTACCTCCGAGTTCAGGGCAAGGGGCGTACGGCCAAGGACCAACATGTACCCGTGGACCCTCCGGTCATGGATGCGATCAGGCTGTACCTGGACGCCAGGGGCCGGATTCGTCCCGAAGAACCCCTTTTTGTATCCCATGGCCACCGTAGCCATGGAGAACGCCTCAATACACGGTCCGTCCGGAGTCGCATCAATGAGGCCCTGAAAAAGGCCAAAGTCAAGCGGCCCGGTGTGTCACCCCACAGCCTGACACATACTGCGGCGCTGATCTGGCTCAACGACGGGATGGATCTGGACGAAGTCCGCCAGCGCATGCGACACGGGACGCTGGACACGACCATGATCTACTTCCGCAAGCAGGGTCTCCTTACCGGGGAAGCCGTGGAAGGTGTCGATGCGGAGGGAGTTGAGAGCAACGGGCGTGATGCGAAGGCGTGACGGCTGGGCATAAAAAATCAGACCGGGCATTTTGCTTCGCTAATTGGCGGCCTCGAAGACCATGGCATGCGAGTCGAGCTTTCCCCCCTGGGGTACCCGGAGGCCACTCGCGTACGCCACTCGCGTACGCCACGCCAAGGTTTCCTAGTTGCAGATTGGTCCTCAGTCGTCATCGTCATGGTCGGCGCCCTCGTCCGAAACGGCTTTTTCCTGCGTGCGCCCTTCTGCGGCAGCCGTCGAGACAGAAGCAGCACCGTGGGTATAAACCAACTCTCCCCCTGAGTGTCCCGTCTGAAACGAAAGGACCACCAAGATCAGCGACGCAGCACCAGTAGCCAGGCGGGCATACGAACCCGGTTTTTCCTTTAAGAGGCCAGCGAGTGAAAGGGCCAGCAACAGGCCCGCAAGCAGGGTGAACGTTTCGGCGTTTTCCTCGTGGGCCTCTATATATTGTTCCGGCACGACCTGCTCGACCGCCTCTTCATCGCTTTCGCCCGTGTTCTTGGCGGCCAGCGCACCGGCGAAAAGGAAAACGGAGAGAGCAACTACGGGCAGCCACGGGATGCGGTGGTGGACCCCTGGTTTTATTAGGTAAATTGCGATGATGATGATGAAAGGAAGAACTATTGCGATCGCTATCGGGATGTGTACAATCGCGGGATGTAAAGGGTCGGGAATCATGGACGAAGGTGACTATCTAGTGGATACCCAAAGTTGGGCGTGTCATGCCGAATTCTAGGTCCTCTCGAGGTACATGCGCATCCGACATCTGCCGGATATAGACTCGACTTTACCACTATTTGGGCTCTTTGCTCACCGAGGCATGGATTCTCACTCCAATACTAAGGCAGACTTACTCCTCGCCGCTTTTCTGCTGGTGTTGGCGGCAGCGATGGTCATCGACCTCGTTTTCGAAGATCAAGGAAGTTTGCTGTCACTGCACGCGGTGACCGAGGGTGTAATTGCCGTGATGAGCTTGGTCGGCTTTGTCTATCTGTTCCGTAGAACCAGACGCGATCGAAAGACCCTTGTCGAAGTAACTGGCCGGCTTCACTCCAAGAGCGAGGAAGCTCGGCAATGGAAGAAACAGGCTCAGGTATTCCTGGATGGTCTGAGCCTAGAGATACAGGTGCAGTTCGAGCGCTGGTCGCTAACCCGGGCTGAACGCGATGTGGCTCTGCTCCTGTTGAAGGGATTCAGTCACAAAGAGATTGCCGCACTTTCAAGTCGAAGCGAACGGACGGTCCGGCAGCATTCCAGCATGATCTACCAGAAATCGGGCTTGTCCGGCCGAGCCGATCTTGCTGCGTTCTTCCTGGAGGACCTACTGGCTCCCGGGGCCGAGACCTAACTCGTCACTCGGCTACATGACCCCGGTTGAGCTCGAGGCCGCCAACAACCAGCCTGGAACTCCTTAGGCCTCTGCAAAGGCATCTTCGGGCTCTTCAAGCAAGAAGGCACAAAGTATCAAGCTGATGGCCGCACCTGCAGCGATGGCAAAAAAGAACGTCCTGGCATCGACGAGCGAATAGAGAACCAGGTAGAAAACAGCGCCAACGTTTCCGTAGGCCCCGGCCATGCCAGCAATCTGTCCTGTCATGCGCTTGTTAATCATCGGAATGATGGCGAACGTGGCACCCTCGGCGCCTTGCACGAAGATGGAGCACAAAATGGTGATGATGACGGACACCACAACCCACCATATGCCGCTGAACATGGGCACGACCGTCTGTACCCCGTCGACGACAGGTCCCCAGGCGCCAATGTTAGCCATCCCCAAAAATCCCACGATGATGCCGACGATGTAGATGAGCATCGTTCGCTTTCGGTTTTTCATATGATCCGAGATCAAGCCTCCAAGCGGGCGCGCGAACAAGTTCACAAACGCAAAGGATGCTGCGATCAATCCGGCCATGGTTGCCGTCATAATCATGTTGCCGGAGCCATCCGACAGATTCGCAAAAGTAGTCTCAAAGAACATGGGCAACATAGACACCACGGCCAGCTCAGCTCCAAAGTTGGCGAAGTAGGTGCTATTCAAAGCGGCAACACTACCCCAATGATATTTTTCATTCTCAGGGTATCCCTTTTTCAAACCCGGCAGATTCACCTGTAGGGTCTTCGCGACGTGTGCCACATAGATGACCAGGAGAAAGGCATAGATGAAGTATGTCGTCGTTTGCGTGATCAGGGGCACACCGTCAATGGCGACGTCTCCAATGCGCCAGGCAAGAATGCCCATGGCGCCCACAAGCGGGAATGACCAGGCGATATACTGGATCAAATCTCCCCAGGACGTTACGATCATGGGCTCCGTCTTCTTTGCCCGGTACACCGGCTTGCCGTCGGGGCCGTCGGTCACGAGGAAGTAGTACCAGACTCCATAGATCAGCGAAGCCAACCCATTGACGGCCAGTGCCCAACGCCAGGCATCTTGTTCCAAGCCCAAAAAGTCCTGGAAAAACGTAATCGCAACCCAGGGCAGTGTCATGGCCGCCCACGCGGAGCCGAAGTTTCCCCAACCGGCGTAGAACCCTTCAGCGCGGCCAATCATCTTCGGCGGAAACCAGTTGGCGACCATCTTGATGCCTACGACGAATCCGGCGCCGATGGAACCCAGAATCAACCTGGAGATCAACAGTTGTAGAAAAGTATTCCCAAAAGCAAAAAAGAAGACGGGAATGGCCATCGTAACCATAAGCCCGGAGAACACAATGCGCGGCCCATAACGATCAATCAAAGCCCCAACGACAATCCGGGCTGGAATGGTGAGAGCCACGTTGCTGATGGCGAGTACTTTAATGTGCTCCCGCGTTAACCAGCCTACATTCTTCAACATGGTGGTGGCTACCGGAGCCATGTTAAACCACACGAAGAAGGTGATAAAAAACGCGATCCACGTATAGTGTAGGACGCGAATGCGCTCTTGGCTAAAGTCTATCAGTTCTGGTTTCTTCATGATTGAATGCGTCGTGTAAGCGCGATCCCTCGCAGCGCCATCTCTCCTAACGCCAGCGCTAGTAGGCGGCGTATTGCTCCATCACGGGAAGGGCAGTGTCCAGTTCTTCGGTCGAACAGTTCTTGTGGGCCAGCGGGAAGACCACGTTGTCCTCCCGGAAGATGTGAAGCCGAAGGAGCTCGACGAGCATCTTGCCCTGCTCGATGGCCGCATCGAAGACCACCGCGCGCGAATCTGCATCCGGAAGCCTCGCGGCCATTCCGAAGAAGCTGAACGAGACGGCCGCCGCCTGCATCACCTGACTGTGGTCGTCCTCCAACATGTCGATCACGGTCTTCGGGAACGGTCCGTTGCTGTGAGCTCCGGACTCGAGCAGGTGGGGTTGAAGGAGGGGGAAGAGAACCTTCTCCTCCTTCAAGTTGTGCTTGACGATCTGGCCATCCAGGAATTCGTAGAAATCCTTCAGGCCGTCTAAAGCCTCGCGACTCGGGCCCTTGCCCCGCATCAGGTTCAGCACCTCCTCGAAGCCGTCCAGCCGTTTCTCACAGGCACGATGTTCGTCCATGAACTTCTGCAGCAGAGGGTGCATGTCCTCGTACGGCATAGTGTCCGTTTCGGGCGGCTCGTAGGCCTCGGGCGGATCCATGGGAGAAAACTCGGGCTGATCCGTCTTTTCGGCCTTGACGTTCAGCGGGTCAATCACCTTCAGTTCTTGAAGCGGAAGCATGGCGTAGCTGTTGTTGGAGAGAATCGATGTGTTGTAGCGGCCGCCCGCCAACGGGCAGACGGCACCGCGCTAGCAGACGATGCCCGAGTTCTTGCGGTAGTAGTACCACCAGTTCAGGAGCAGGCAGACGAAGTAGTACACGGCAAAGCCATAGAGCGCATATTCTGCGTGCCCTGCTCCGATCTGCTGCCCAAACACCCGTGGGATGATGAAGGCCCCGTATGCGGCTACAGCGGATGTCCAACCCAACACCGGTCCAGCCTGGCTGGGCTTGAAGATGTACGGGATACTCCGAAAGGTTGAACCATTTCCGATGCCGGTCGTGATGAACAGGATCAGGAAGAGTACCAGGAACGGGAAGAAAAAGGTTTCCGGGGTCGCACTTTCGCGCGCCTTGATCACGAAAAAGGCAACTCCGAGCGCTGCCGCTATCATGGAAAGTGTCGTGTAGTGGGTGACCTTGGAGCCACTCTTGACCTTGTCAGACACCCAGCCGCCCAGCGGCCGAATCAGCGATCCAACGAGGGGACCGAGCCATGCATAGACGAAGGGGTTGGGCGCGTTGGGATTCAGCGACCCATCCGGTAGGCTACCGAACACATCCTGAATGAGTTTCGGAAAAGCCGCCGAGTACCCGATGAAGGATCCGAACGTCATCGTATAGATGATGGTCATGATCCAATTGTGCTTGTTCCCAAAAATCGCGAATTGCTTGTTCAGGTTTTCCTTCAATTCACCAGGTGAGAGATACTTCATCAGCATCACCGTCAGCACAATGGTGATGGGAAGGACGACCCACATGTTCAGACCAAGCCCCAGGAGCAGGTACAGGCCTGTGGCTGCACCCACCATTCCCAGGAAAATCAAGAAAAGGCTCTTGGCGAGTGCTGGGCCGGTCTTGTGTGCACTCGGAGAAACCGTCGCCAGGTTATTCATTCGGAACCAGGCCACGACGGCAAAAACTGCGATGAGTGGTACCCAGGTAAAACCGGCATTCTGAATCCAGACGAGCGTGCCAGAAGCCTTGTCACCGATGGCCGCGGGAAGTGCCAGTCCGTCACCGCCGAGCGTACCAAATACCGCTGCTCCCATCGTCAAAGGAAGCAACACCTGCATCACGGAGACGCCCAGATTGCCTAGACCGGCATTGATGCCGAGAGAAGACCCCTGCACCTTCTTCGGGAAGAAGAAGCTGATGTTGGACATGGAGGAGGCGAAGTTTCCACCGCCGAAGCCCGAAAGCGCCGCCAAGGTGGCGAAGCTCATATACGGCGTTGCCGTGTCCTGGAGGGCTATCCCGACGCCTACGGCCGGGATCAACATCAGCGCCGTCGTTGTGGCGATCACATTTCGACCGCCTCCTACCGCGATCAGGAAGGAGTTTGGAATGCGTAGTGTGGCACCCGCGAGCCCCGCTATGGCGGGCAATGTGTAGAGCAATGCCGTGTGCTTGGCCGGGTCCAGGTCAAAACGGAACCCGAGGTTTTCCATCTGGACAATGATGATGCTCCACATCAGCCAGACGGCAAATCCCAGAAGCAGACACGGGACCGAAATCCAGAGATTTCGAAACGCGATTTTCTTACCTGTGGATTCCCAGAACTCGGAGTCTTCTACGTTCCAATCCTTGATCGTGGACATCGGGCTGCGTCGTTTCAGTTGTTGCGGGGTCGGGTCACGGTCCAGCCCGACTCGGGGTCACGTACCCGGTCCTTTCGCCAATTCCAGACCACAAGCTGGAAGGGTCTCCACAGGTAGTGGATCGGGACGACGAGGATGTGGACCAGGCGCGAGAACGGAATGGCCGTCACAATCAGGTAGGCCCCGACGATATGCAATTTCACGATCCAGGGCATGGCACTCACGGCTGCGATATCGGGCTGAAGCTCGAAAACGGACCAGAGATAGGGCGACAAGGTTGCGGCGAACCAGGATGACCCCCACCGGAGTGACCACGCGATCCAAAGGCCGAGGACGGTCTGCGCCACCAGTAGCCCGAGGATCAAAAAGTCCGTGAAGCTGCTCACCGATCTGATGCGGGGGCTCGCGACTCTCCGTGCGATCAGCATGGCAAGCCCCCAGAGCACGGACAGGGCAAATGCGAACGCCGCCACCTCGAGAATGAGTAGTCGAACGGGGTCTCCGTTCCACGCGAGGACCGAGGATGGGAAAAGAAAGGCGATCAGGTGTCCGAAGAAGAGCATCATGATTCCCCAGTGGAACGGCATGGACCCCCAGAAGAGCGTTCGTTTTTCCAGGAAGCCGGACGACAGCGACGAGTATTCGAAGCTGGTGGCGCGATACCTGTAGATGGTGCCCACCAGAAAGACGACGATGGCCACGTAGGGCAGAGCGGCGAACAGGAAAGTGTCGAGTACGGACATGATATTGGTCCCCTATTGCGCTTCGAGTGCGATTTCGGTGCCGATGTTGCGCAGGAAATCCGACGTCGGTCCCGGCTCTTCCCGTCTGTGGATGGCGAATTGACTCTCGATAACCGTATACACGGCCAGAAGCGGGTGGCGGTAAATGGTCCCGTAGCTTTCGGAGCGTTCGATCCAGGTGCGATGATGCTTTTCGTAGACCTTGCGCTTCGCGGCCAAGTGAGCGGGTTCGAACTCGAGCAGGATTTTTTCGAGTGATGGGCCCACAATTCTGCCGACCAGCTCCGCCCTGAGGACTGGGTCCTTCATGAGAGGGAGGAGTCTCAGGATGTTCGGGAGGTGGTCGGCGAGTTCGCTTTCGCAATCATTCCCGACCGCCCGATGTTCTTCGTTTAGGTGCACCAACACCGCACCTCGCTTGTAGTCATCCCCGAAGAGCACATAACCCAGGTCCATCGTTGTGACCGCCTGCACATCGAAGGAGCGTGTAAAAAGCTCCTCCAGCGCATACCCGTCGGCCCGTCCCACGAAATCGGTGAAGGGCTGAAGCGCGAGCGCAGCCTTAGGGAATTGCCGGTCCAGCAGGGCCTGCGCCTCGGCGACGGTCTCCGGAAAGTCAGCACCCGGATATCGAAAAAGCTCGGCGAGGAGGTTGTAGTGGCTCAAGTCCATCTTTAGTTGCCTCGGGTCGGTGATTCGCGGAATCCAAAACCGGTGGAGCCCTTGGCGTCCCCGGTGAAGTCCAGCATTTCGATGGCCTGCTCCCGGTGAGCCGGCGGGATCACAAACCGCTGGTCGAATTTGGCAATGGTGGAGAGGGTGTAGATCGCGTCTGCCTCCTCTCGCGTCAGGCCTACGTCG
>CAYXSE010000161.1:0-8825 GCA_964466675.1 uncultured Rhodothermales bacterium
GCATGGACACTAAACGCACGCTCGTGATCGTCGAAGACGATGCCGCCTTCGCGACCACGCTGAAGCGCTCATTCGAGCGGCGCGATTACGTTGTCGATGTTGCGCCCAGGCGCGAGGCCTTGAGTGCGATCCTGGAGGCGCGGACGCCGGGCTACGCGGTCGTCGATCTGAAGCTCAACGGCGAATCCGGTCTCGCGTGCGTTGAGGCTTTGCACGCGCACGATCCGTCTACCGTGATCGTCGTGCTGACAGGCTTCGCGAGCATCGCGACGGCGGTGGAAGCGACGGCGGCGGAGGAAGCCAAGACTAGGCGATTCGCGCATCCCCAATCCGGGGGTGTGGAATCATATATTGCATCGACGGAAGGCGGAGGCTGCGCGTCTCTGCCTTCCGTCGTTTTTTGTAAAATCCTTGAACCCGCCGGGTAGGGGAAAACGAGTGACCGAGGCAGACCGTCCCGCTTTCGAAAAAACGATCCTCCCGAACGGTGTACGGGTGGTTACCGAGCGAATAGCATCTGTACGTTCGGTGTCCGTGGGTGCCTGGGTCTTTACTGGAAGTCGTGACGAGTCCGCTGAAGAGAGCGGGATCAGCCACTTCATCGAGCACATGGTGTTCAAGGGTACTCGGCAGCGGCGCATGCATCAGATTGCGCAGCGAATGGAGTCGGTTGGGGGCTACCTGAATGCCTTCACGGCAAAGGAATACACCTGCTTCTACGCCCGCGCGTTAGATGAGCATCTCGCGAGGGCCGTCGACACCGTGTGCGACTTGATTCTGGGGCCCAGCTTTCCGGAAAAGGAGCTCGAAAAAGAAAAGGGCGTCGTTGTTGAAGAGATGCGGATGTATGAAGACGCCCCGGAGGAGCTGATCTTCGATCGGTTCGAGGCGGCCCTATTTCCAGACCACGCGATGGGAAGGCCGGTTATTGGGGTCGAAGAGACGGTTCGATCCTTCACACGCGAGGGTTTGGTGGAATTCATCGCGCGTCGATACACACCCAGCCGCATCGTGATCGCGGTCGCGGGAAATGCGTCTCATGGCAAGGTGGTGCAGCTCGTTCGAAAGGCGTTTGATGACCTGGGTCCCGGTCCAGAGGTGGAGAATCGCGAGCCCGTGTCGTCTCCGACAGTGAAGAACGTGTCCGAGGCCCGAAGCACCCAGCAGGCTCACTTGGTGGTCGGCCGTCGTGCTATCGACGTCCATGATTCCAGGCGTATCCCACTTTCGGTCTTGAACACGATCGTGGGTGGTGGAATGTCCAGCCGTCTTAACCAGAACATTCGCGAGCGCTTCGGCTACTGTTACAATATCTATTCTTTCAGCAATCTTTATTCCGATACAGGCGAGTTTGGCGTGTATATGGGCACCGATCCTGGAAAGGTGGACCGCGCAACGAAGCTCATATTCAGGGAATTGGACAAGCTCGCGCAGCATGTCGTGAGCGATCGAATGCTCAAACAGGCCCAAAGTCAGGTCAAGGGCTCGATAATGCTCGGCCTTGAGAGTATGGGGTCGCGGATGATGCGACTCGGCCGCCAGGAATTGTACTACCGCACCAACGTGACGCTGGACCAGATTCTTGAGCAGGTGGAAGCCGTGACTCGCGAGGAGGTGCTATCCATGGCACAAGACCTTTTCCGGGGCGAGGATTTTTCCCGTATTACGCTACTTCCCAACTCATCCCGATAGTTTATGGCAAGGGTTCTGGTCACTGGCGGCGCGGGTTTCATCGGCTCACACATCAGCGATGCCTTGGTGGAGAACGGGCACGAAGTGCATGTCCTGGATGACCTGTCTTCGGGCCGACGCGAGAACGTGCCGGACGGCGCGGCACTCCATGTGATGGATGTTAGATCACCCGATGCCGCGGAATTGTTGCGAGCGACTCGGTTCGATGTCCTGGTGCATCATGCGGCTCAGATGGACGTCAGGCGGAGTGTTTCCGATCCGCGGTACGACGCGGATGTGAACATCGGAGGACTGATCAACCTCCTGGAGGCCGGGCGAAAAGGCGGGCTCGGGAGAGTTGTTTTTGCGTCCACCGGGGGCGCCATCTACGGAGAGCCCGAGTACGTACCACAAGACGAATCGCACACGCTTAAGCCGTTGTCTCCCTACGGAATAGCCAAGCTATCGTGCGAGAAGTATTTGTTCTTTTACGCCGAGCAGTACGGCATCTCGTACGTCGCTCTTCGGTACGGAAACGTGTATGGCCCGCGCCAGAACCCGCACGGCGAGGCGGGGGTCATCGCGATATTTGCCGAGCGACTATTGGCTGGCCAGCAAGCAGTCATCAACGGGGATGGTCTACAGACTCGCGACTACGTTTTTGTTGGGGATGTGGTGGCCGCGAATCTGGCAGCCATGGACTATGGCGAGTCTGGCATTTTCAACGTGGGAACCGGAGTCGAGACCGATGTCAACACGTTGTACCGGACGCTCCGGGATTTCGTCGACCCTGATACTGAGGAAGTACACGTGGACGGGAAGCCTGGAGAGCAGAAGCGGTCCGTCTTGTGCTACAAGCACACCAAGAGTGTCCTGGGGTGGAGCCCCTCGGTCAACATGCAGGACGGACTTCGAACCACGTTCGACTGGTTTAGACAAAGACAGAGGTCCCCCGTCGAATAACATGTATCAGGTTCGTCTACAACAGTTCGAAGGACCGCTGGACTTGCTCCTGTTCTTCATTCGACGGGATGAACTGGACGTCTATGATATTCCTATTTCGACCATCACCGACGAATTTCTGGAATACGTGCGAGTGCTGGAGCGGGTGGATCTAGACGGTGTGGGAGACTTCCTGTACATGGCCGCCCTCTTGATCAGTATCAAGACGAGGATGCTCTTACCATCCACAGAGGTGGATGATGACGGGGATCCCATCGATCCGCGTCGGGAGTTGGTAGAGCGGTTGCTGGAGTATGTTAGATTCAAGGAGGCATCGGAAGCGCTGTCCGCTGCGCATGACCAGCGTCAGGATCAGTTTACCAGAGGCGTCGAGCTTGGTGTAGATCCAGAGTTCTCTGAAACAGAAGAGCAGGTCGTCGAAGCAACCGTGTTCGATCTGATTGGTGCTCTCCGGCGCGTGCTGACCGAGGCGCGCGAGGAAGCTGTCCACTCGGTCGCGGCCGAACGGTGGTCGGTGGAAGGCCAACAGCAGTATCTCCACGAGGCCCTGTCGGATGGGATTCGTCACTCGTTTGTGGAGCTTGTGAGGAAGAGAAGCAAGGAGTTCATCATTGCGACCTTCCTCGCCGTCCTGGAGATGGCGGGTACAGGAAGGATCGAGCTGTTTGTGGAGCGATCAGCCGCTGATTTCTACATTGCGGGGACGGCGGATGTGATAGCAGAACAGGTAATCGAATGACGGGGGACAAACAAACAGATCGCGGGAGTTGGGGCGGCGTCGGGAGCAACCGCCTGGACCAGGTCGTGGAGGCTCTCGTCTTCGCTGCAGATCACCCCATTGAGGCGATTAGGGTTGCGGAGATATATGGCGAAATAACTGGTCAGGATCGTCCGGCGGAGGAGGAGATCGTACGGTCTGTCGATGGCTTGAACGAGCGTTACGTCGAGCAGGACCGTCCGCTTCGGATCGAATCTTGGGCGGGTGGATACAGGATGGCGACGACCCCGGAGGTTGCGCCCTACATCAAAGAGCTGTATCAAAGCGAGAAGAAGCGTCGGCTGAGTCGTTCTCTACTCGAAACGCTCGCGATTTTGGCGTACCGGCAACCCGCCACCAGGCCCGAATTGGAGTTCGTGCGCGGGGTCAATTGCGACTACGCGGTAGGCCGACTGCTTGAGCTGGGACTCGTAGACGTGGTCGGCCGGTCGGAATCGGTCGGGACGCCGTTGTTGTATGGAACGACCCGCCGATTTTTGGAGTTGTTCGGCCTGAATTCTATTTCGGACATGCCGAACTTGAGGGAAATCGAAAGCATTTTGGATGACCCGGAATTCCATCGGGAGCGAGCGCTACTCATGATGAGAAGTGGCCTGCCGGAGCTCAAACAAAGTGGCGACTCTGTTGGGGAGGCCGCCTCGGACCGGGACCCGACAGAATGAAACGGAAGCAAGCCCGACCTCGAAATCGAAAAACTGGGACGGGTGAGTCCGGAGCCCGCGGGTCCGACGGTATGCCCGAAATCACCTATCCAGTCCGGCTTAACCGGTTCATCGCTCGGTCCGGCGTGTCCTCGAGGCGGGATGCTGATGTGCTGATCGGTGACGGCAAGGTCAAGGTCAACGGCGAGACCGTCACGAACTTTGGGACGAAAGTTGTCCTGGGGGACAAGGTTCATGTAAACGGGAAACTGATCAGTCCCATCACGGGAGTCTACCTGCTCTTGAACAAGCCAACGGCCACCATCACGACCAAGAAAGACGAAAAGGGACGAGCGACCGTACTGGACCTGATTGAACTGGATGAGGCTGAGAAGGCGGCTCTTTTTCCCGTTGGCCGCCTGGATCGCGAGACCAGCGGGGTACTGCTCCTTACGTCCGATGGCGCACTGGCGCATCGGCTGATGCATCCTTCCTACGAGATCGAGAAGCTTTACAAGGTCCGGACCAAGGGCCCTGTCCGAGATGAAGAGCTTACGAGGTTGCTTGAGGGCGTCGAGCTCGAGGATGGTACTGCCCGGGCCGACCTGGCGGCGTATACCGACTTGCCGAATAAGCACGAGGTCGGAGTTGCCATGCACTCGGGAAGAAATCGTGTTGTCAGACGTATGTTTGAATCCCTCGGGCACGAAGTTGAGGCGCTTGAGCGGGTACGGTATGCCGGGCTGACAACATCGGGCGTGAGGCGTGGAAAGTGGCGACGCCTGGAGAAGAAGGAGATAGAGCGCCTGTACAGGGCGGTGAAAATGAAGGTGTGAGTACTATGCAGTCCATGGATTTCCTGTCAGAAGCCACCACAGCCCGCCGCGAGAAAATTCGTGGCGACGGACTGACCTATGACGATGTACTGCTCATCCCGGCCCGCTCCAGTGTTATGCCCCGGGAGGTGTCAACGGCCAGTCGGCTGACCCGCGCTATCACTTTGAATATCCCGCTGGTGTCCGCGGCGATGGACACGGTGACCGAAGCGGACCTGGGGATCGCCCTGGCCAGAGAAGGGGGGGTCGGCGTCCTGCACAAGAGTATGACGGCCGAACGGCAGGCCGCGGAGGTCCGACGGGTGAAGCGTTCCGAGAGCGGGATGATAATGGACCCCATCACGATCAGTCCGGAGCAAACTATCGCGGATGCCAGGGCTCAAATGGCTCGGTTCTCCATAGGCGGAATTCCAGTGGTAGACCGAGAGGAGAGACTGGTGGGCATCGTCACGAACCGGGACCTTCGTTTTCAGCAGGACGGATCCGTGCACCTTGCCGAGGTCATGACTCACCAGCCGTTGATCACAGCGCCGCTGGGGACGACCCTAAAAGAAGCGGAAGCGCTGCTGCAGGAACACAAGATCGAAAAGCTCCCTGTAGTCGACGCGGATGGGCGGCTTCAAGGTCTGATCACGTTTAAGGACATCCAGAAAAAGAGGCAATTCCCGCATGCTTCGAAGGATGAGCACGGGAGACTGAGGGTCGGTGCGGCTGTTGGTGTCACTCCAGACATTCTGGATCGGGTGGAGCTTCTGGTTGCGGCCGGGGTGGACTTTGTGACCCTCGACACGGCTCACGGGCACTCAGAGGGCGTCCTGAACGCCGTTCGAGTCGTGAAGAAGGCGTATGGGGACTTGGATGTAGTTGCAGGCAACGTTGCTACTGGGCGAGGCACAGCGGATCTGATTGAGGTCGGTGCAGACGCCGTAAAGGTTGGGATTGGCCCTGGCTCCATTTGTACGACGCGGATCGTTGCGGGAGTCGGCGTTCCCCAGTTGACGGCCATCATGGAGTGTGCCTCCGTGGGTCGCGCCGCAGACATTCCCATCATCGCGGACGGCGGGATCAAGGTGACCGGGGATATTCCCAAGGCACTCGCGGCTGGAGCGGAGAGCGTGATGATTGGCGGGTTGTTTGCGCGTGTCGAGGAGAGCCCCGGTGAGACCATTCTTTTGGAGGGGCGAAAGTTCAAGAGCTATCGTGGGATGGGTTCGCTAGGCGCGATGGATGCTGGCAGCAAGGACCGCTACTTCCAGGACGCTGAGGACGATATCAAAAAGCTCGTTCCCGAAGGCATAGAGGGGCGAGTGCCCTACTCAGGAACCCTCCATGAAGTCGTACACCAAATGATTGGCGGGCTTCGCGCGGCCATGGGGTACACGGGATGTTCTTCGGTGCTGGATCTGTATGAGAAGGCTCAGTTCATCCGAATCACTTCCGCCGGGTTCCTGGAGAGCCATCCTCACAGCGTGCAGATCACGAAAGAGGCTCCGAACTACGCTTCGAGACGTTGAGTCCGGCGAGCGAAGCGGCGAGCCGGCTACAGCGTGTTCCAGGGCTTGTGGCTGAGGCCGATGCGATCCTGGTAACGGCTCCCGCCGATATCAGGTGGGCTACTGGTTTTACGGGGTCGAATGGGCTGTTGGTACTGCTTGGGGACGAGGCCCATTTCATCACGGATGGGAGATACCGCGAGCAGGCTGCCAGCGAGGTATTGGGGGCCCGCGTCCACATAGCGAGGGGAGATCTGCTGACGTACGCCGCCGAGAAGATCCTATCCGGCCCCCTAACAATCGCTGTACAATCTGACCATCTCACCGTTGCCAAGAATTCGAGCCTGAAGCGGATGGTGCCCGGCGCGAGGTGGCTTGAAATCGAGAACCTGATTCGGCCCCATCGGGGAACGAAGACCGAAGAAGAAATTGATCTGATTCGGAGGGCTCAGTCGATTACCGAGGCGGCGTTTCAGGATACCCTGAAGGTGATCCGGCCCGGCGTTACGGAGCTGGAGGTCGCGGCAGAACTGATACACGCACATCTCTCGCGGGGGGCGACCGGGATGTCATTTGACCCCATTGTTGCCTCGGGTCCAGGTGCCGCGCTACCCCACGCCAGGCCGACGACCCGGAAGATCGAACCGGGTGAGCTGATCCTGATTGATGTGGGCTGCTTTTTTGGCGGGTACGCCAGCGACATGACGCGCATGGTGTGCATTGGGCAGCCCGGTCAGAAAGAGAGGGCGGTTGCGGGTCACGTGCAACGTGCACTGGAGTTAGCCGCGGGGTCGGCGAAAGCGGGCATGACGTCCAGAGAGTTGGATGCCATTGCACGAGGCTACCTGACCGGCGTCGGCTTTGGGGCAGCGTTCAGTCACGGCCTGGGGCACGGAGTCGGTCTTGAGGTCCATGAGTGGCCCCCGGTGTCGTTTCGCTCGGGCGACGTCTTGCCCGATGGCGCGGTGATTACCATGGAGCCAGGAGTCTATCTGCCCGGCGAATTCGGCGTCAGGATAGAGGATATGTTCGTGATTCGAACCGGCGGGGTTGATCGCATAACCAACTTGTCTCGAGACTTAATCATTCTGTAAGACCATGGCTCGAGAGTATTCGCTGGTTCCCTTCAGTCATCCGCATCCGTGTTCGGACGATGAGCGCATTGTTCGGGCGCGGGAATTTGCCAGTCTGCTGGACGGCAGGCGAACGATTCGCGATTATTCCGATCGGGACGTAGAGACACAGGTGTTGTTGGAGTGCGTAAGGGCTGCGGGGACGGCCCCCAGCGGCGCCCACAGGCAGCCCTGGCATTTCGTGATCGTCCGAGACGGGACGACCAAATCCAAGATCAGGGCGGCGGCAGAGGAGGAGGAGGAGGCGTTCTACGGCGGGCGGGCTCCCGATGACTGGCTGGAGGCGCTCGCGCCCCTTGGCACCGATGCCCAGAAGCCGTTTCTGGAAATTGCCCCCGCGCTCATTGTGATTTTTGCCGAGCGGTATGGAGTAGACCAAGACGGCTCCCGGTACAAGAACTACTATGTTCAGGAGTCGGTGGGAATTGCTACCGGCATGCTGATAACCAGCCTGCACTCGGCCGGTCTGTCCAGCCTTACTCACACGCCGAGTCCAATGAATTTTCTCGGAGACTTGCTCAACCGACCCAAGCAGGAGCAGGCGTTTTTGATTCTGGTTGTGGGACACGCCGCACCTGACGCCAGGGTACCGGACCTATCTCGCAAGGACATTCAGGAGATCGCCACCGTGATATGATCACCAGGGCCTCCCGGCGAGTACTGGTTCTTGCGTACTACTTCCCTCCGATGGGCCTCAGCGGGGTTCAGCGGTCGGCAAAGTTTGTGAAGTACTTGCCTGACCATGGCTGGAACCCCGTCGTTCTCACGGTAAAGGAGGGGGGCTATTTTGCGTTTGACGAATCGCTTCTGGACGAGCTACAGGACCGAAACATTCAGATTGTCCGGACTTCGTCACTGGATCCCACTAGGCTCTTCGCCCGGCGGCGCCAAGTGTCTTTGCCGGGCGAGCGGGCACGAAGCGGCTTGTCGACTCTGAGCCAGTGGCTCATGATTCCTGACAACAAACTAGGCTGGGGGATTCACGCGTATCGGGCCGGATCTCGCGTTCTGGAACAGGGCGATTTCCATGCCATCGTCTCGACGGCTCCACCGTACTCCAGCCACCTCATTGCCGCACGATTGGCGCGCTCGTACGGCTTGCCCCTGGTCTTGGACTACCGGGATGATTGGCTCGAGAATCCTCGACACGTCTACCCGACCCGATTTCACCGGTGGCTACATGCCAGGCAGGAAAGGCGTGTAGCCGGAGTTACGGATGCGGTGGTCACCATCAACCCTGTTATTGCTTCTGCGTTGCGGAAGCGACACGATGCCCCAGTTTCCGTCATCTCGCAGGGTTTTGATCCCGA
>CAYXSE010000162.1:0-263 GCA_964466675.1 uncultured Rhodothermales bacterium
CGAAGATCCAACCCCGAATTTTCGGCCGGGGATGAGCGGTACCGTGGACGTGTTCACGCAAACCGTCTTCCAAACCGTTGCCGTCCCCATCCAGGCCGTAACAGTCCGGGACTTCAATGCCCTTGCGCGCGATGCTCGCAGGAGAGATCGGATCAGGGGAAGAGTCGATTCCACGGCCGCGTCGGAGGAAATCTCGGATGACGAAGATCTTCTTAGAGTCGTCTTTGTGGTGGCAGACGGGGGGGTCAAGTTGGGTGCAGTGG
>CAYXSE010000162.1:280-8753 GCA_964466675.1 uncultured Rhodothermales bacterium
GGAGATCGGAATCTCCGACGATACCCACATCGCCATCACCTCCGGCCTGACCGGAGACGAAAGTATCGTCATCGGTCCGTTCCGTGCAGTCTCCAGGACTCTGAAGCCCGATGACAAGGTCTCCGACGACGGGAAGGACTCTGGCCAGACCGACTAAATCCGAACAAACCATGAGCGATTCAAGCGATCAGCCCATCATCCGGCTCGATGGGGTGAAAAAAATCTACCAGATGGGTGCGGAGCGAGTCCACGCCCTGGACGGTGTCGATCTGGAGATTCAGCCAAACGAGTTTGTGGCCATTATGGGGCCCTCCGGGTCAGGAAAATCCACCCTCATGAACATCGTGGGCTGTCTGGACATTCCGACCGACGGTGCCTACATGCTCAATGGTCAGTGGGTTAACGACATGGACCACAATGAACTGGCATCGGTGAGGAATCGAGAGATTGGGTTCGTCTTTCAGACATTCAATCTCCTTCCCCGCGTGACCTGTCTGCAGAACGTCGAACTCCCTCTGATCTACTCGGGAAAACGCCGCTCCATCAGGCGGGAAATGGCCGAGCAGGCCCTAACATCGGTCGGCTTGGGCGATCGTATGACCCATAAACCGAACGAACTGTCGGGTGGTCAAAGGCAGCGCGTTGCCGTGGCACGCGCGATTGTCAACGACCCCTCGATTCTCCTCGCCGATGAGCCCACGGGAAACCTGGACACTAAGACGGGAGAAGAAATCATGCTCCTGTTTGAAGCCCTGTACCGCCGCGGGAATACCCTGCTGGTGGTAACCCACGAGGAGCATGTGGCGCGTCACGCCAGGCGCATCATCCGGCTTCGCGACGGGCTCATTGAGGTCGACGAACAGGTGATGAACCCAGCCCTTGCGGGAGCTGACCTCGAGTCCGTGATGGCCGCGGCAGAAGCCGAGCGAGGCTAGTTCTGCCTCCAGGTGCACTCATAATTCTGAGTGCGTCGGACGAACGACACCCGCTCTTCCTCGAATCGCCGAACCGCGATCGCCAAGAAAGGCAGCGCCGGAGCGGCCAAGGTAATACAGTCTCCGGCGGGCTCTTGCAGGAGATAGTTGATGACGATTTCGTCCTCGAGTCTTTCGACGGATTCGACTTCGATAGAATAGCCCCCGGATTCTTCTGGGATGGCGATGGCAACCACGACGGTCTGATCGAAGCGGACAGGCTTGAACGGCGCCAGCGGGTGCAATGAATCGCTCGCGAGGACCCAGGACACCGAGTCGCGAACGACCCACTCGGCCACATCGGAGACTGCCCCTGTCTGACCCATCCCTATGGTCTCAAAGTAGAGGAACTCGCCCTCGCTGATGATCTCGCTGTCGGGCGCGCAACCCATGAAAAGACCGGTGAGGCCGAGGGCACAAGCGAAACGCAACATGGTCATGAGAGATTGGCCGGTTTTACGGTAAGATGTGGGCGTGCACGAATCGTTGCCCATCCTGTAGTTGCTCATCGAATATTCAGGGCCGCTTCCAACTGTGCCAGGCTGTCTCGAAGCTCAGCCGCTTTCTCAAAATCAAGTTTCTCTGCGGCCTCGATCATCTGATTCCGTAGCTGCACCACGAGGTCTCGTTGCTGATCGGCGTCCAAATATTTTACGATGGGATCGGCCACGACCAGGCTCTCTTCTGGTCCTGAGTAATATTCCGGCCGCCCGGATTCGTCCTTCTTTTCCTCTGCGATGATGGTGCCCGTCATGACCTCCTCCTTCGACTTGAGCACCGTCCTGGGCACAATCCCGTGTTCTTCGTTGTACGCCAGCTGAATCTCTCGCCGCCTCGCAGTCTCGTCCATCATGCGCTCCATCGACCCCGTGATCCGATCCGCATACATGATGATCCGTCCGTTCACATTTCTGGCGGCACGGCCGGCCGTTTGAATGAGTGATCGGTCGGATCGGAGAAACCCTTCTTTGTCGGCGTCGAGTATCACGACGAGCGCGACTTCCGGCAGGTCCAGGCCCTCGCGGAGCAGATTGACCCCGATGAGGACATCAAACACACCCAGGCGAAGGTCGCGGAGGATTGCCACTCGATCCAGAGCCGCGATATCTGAGTGGAGGTACCTCACCTTCACACCATAAGACTGTAGGTAGTCGGCCAGGTCTTCTGCCATACGTTTGGTCAGCGTAGTGACCAAGGTGCGCTCGCCCCCTTTGGAGACGGCATTCACCTCGTGGAGCAGATCATCTATCTGCCCCTTGCTCGGGCGGATCTCCACCTCTGGGTCCGGCACTCCTGTTGGACGAATTACTTGCTCCACAAAGACGCCGCCGCACTGATCGAGCTCGAAATCGCCAGGAGTGGCACTCAAGTAGACGACCTGGTCTTGGTGCGCCTCGAACTCTGCGAAGGTCATGGGTCGATTGTCCAACGCGGATGGCAGTCTAAACCCATGCTCAACCAAGGTCAGCTTCCGAGCGCGGTCTCCGTTGTACATGGCCCGAATCTGGGGCAGGGTCACGTGACTCTCATCCAGGACCAGGAGAAAGTCTTCTGGGAAATAGTCCAGCAGGCAATAGGGTCGCTCTCCCGGCAACCGATCCGTGAGATGGCGAGAGTAGTTCTCGATGCCGGAGCAGTAGCCCACCTCGCGCATCATCTCGATATCAAAAAGTGTGCGTTGCTCCAGCCGGTGCGCCTCCAACATGGCTCCGTTCTCACGCAGGATTGCCAATCGCCATATCAACTCCTTTTCTATCGAGCGAACGGCTTCTTCGATCTTTTCCTTCGAAGTGACGAACAGCTTCGCCGGATAGATGGTAACGTAGTCTTCCTGGGTGATCTCCTGGCCCGAGGTAGGTTCGAAGATGGATACCTTCTCTATTTCGTCTCCCCAGAAGCTGATGCGATACGCTTGATCCTCCAGGTAGGCCGGAAATATCTCGACCACATCCCCCCGAACTCGAAAGGAGCCGGGTGTGAAATCCACATCGTTTCGAGAATAAAAAATGCTGATAAATGAACGCAGCAGATCGTTCCGCTCAATCGTCATTCCCTGGTTCACTTGCACGATCTCGGACTTGAACTCCTCCGGCGATCCCAAACCGTAGATACAAGAGACGCTGGCTACCACGATCACATCGCGGCGTCCTGAGACGAGGGAAGCCGAGGTGCGCAGCCTGAGCCGATCGATTCGGTCGTTTATGGACATGTCCTTCTCGATGTACGTATCCGAGTGAACGATGTAGGCTTCTGGCTGGTAGTAGTCGTAGTAGGAGATGAAGAACTCGACCGCGCTCTCCGGGAAAAACTGCTTGAGCTCCGCATAGAGCTGCGCGGCCAAAGTCTTGTTGTGACTCATCACCAGCGTCGGACGGCCCGACTGAGCAATCACGTTGGAGATTGTGAAGGTTTTCCCGGTCCCCGTAGCACCCAAAAGCGTCTGGTACTGGTCGCCGCGGGCCAGGCCTTCGAGAAGCTCCTTGATGGCGCGTGGCTGGTCGCCAGTGGGCGTATACGCTGATTGCAGCTTGTACGAGGACTCGACGGGCATCTCCATGGGCATCTCCGGTCACAGACTCAGTTCCACGAATCGACGCATTACAAGATCCGGCCGGCCGCCCTTTGGTTGGCTTTGGAATGCGGACCGCTTGCCGATACCGGAGTTGACCAATCTTCCTTCCGACCATGCACACAAGTCAACAGATCTGGCGCCCCGGCGATACCCTCGAGGCCGGGTCCGCCGATTGGATTCTCGCCTTCGGGGGCCGGGATCAGATATCCGAGGCCTACCCCGTCGTCAGGGATGCGTATCCGAACGCGATCATTGTCTCCGGCTCAACGTCCGGAGAAATCCACGACACGGAGGTAACCGACGGTCGCGTCACCATCACGGCCGTAAAATTTGCGAGCACCAGTGTCCGCGCGGCGGTCGTGTCTGTGGATTCGACCAGATCGAGCTACGATGCCGGGGCTGGGCTGGCCAAAGAACTGGCGGCCGAGAATCTCTCCAATGTGTTCGTCCTTTCAGATGGATCAGGCGTCAACGGGAGCGCTCTTGCAAAGGGATTCAACGACACTCTTCCCGAGGAGACGCTACTAACGGGTGGCCTCGCTGGAGATGGCACCCGGTTCGAGTGTACAGTTGTTGGACTGAACGAGCCCGCCTCTCCCGGAAAGATTGTGGCCGTGGGGTTCTACGGTGATAGGCTCAGCGTGGGCTTCGGATCCTCCGGTGGGTGGGCACCATTTGGCCCCCTGAGAACAGTTACGAAGTCGGACTCGAACGTCCTGTTCGAACTGGACGGACGGTCTGCGCTGGCTCTGTACAAGTTGTACTTGGGAGACCAGGCCGACCAGCTTCCAGGATCCGCCCTCCGGTTCCCTCTCTGCCTGGTCCGGCCGGACGGACAGCAGCTGGTTCGAACGATCCTTGCCGTCAGCGAAGAAGATCAATCCATGACCTTCGCAGGCGATGTGCCACCAGGAACACGCGTCCGGTTCATGAGAGCCTCCTTCGAAGACCTCGTGGACGGAGCCGAAAATGCGGCCACGCACGCTACCGGCCAGCTGAGTGGTCCCGCCGATCTCGCCATCCTGGTAAGCTGCGTTGGTCGCCGACTGGTCTTGGGCCAGCGCACTGAGGAGGAGACAGAGGTGGTCCGCGAGACACTGGGTCCCGAGGCCACGATGACGGGATTCTACTCGTACGGCGAACTGGCACCGACCAGTCACGCGAAGTGGTGTGAACTCCATAACCAGACCATGACCATCACAACCATGAGAGAAGCCGCCTGACATGCATCGTCTTCTCCAACGGCAAATCCGCAAGTACCTGGGCGACAAGAGTCCCACCCGGGCCGAGCTGGACGCGTTTCTCCGCGCCGTTGGGGATGCTTACGAGGCGTTCGACGCCGATCGGAAATTACTTGATCGCTCCGTGGAGATCAGCTCTGCGGAACTCCTTGAAGCCAACGAACGCCTTCACCAGGAAGCAATGGTACAGGAGAGGGCCTTGGCCAGTCTGAAGGAATCCCTTCGCTCTTTGCGCGAGTCTGGAAACGAGTCGGACCTGGAATCTGAGGATGTGCTGTCTATTAGTGACCTGCTCCAGGATCAGATTGAGCGGAGGAACAGGGCCGAGGCAGCACTGCGCGAGCGCGAGCAGCGTATCCAATTGATTCTACAGTCAACACCGGAGTGTGCCATATTCGTGCAGGATCCGGTGGGGAAAATTACGTCTTGGAACGAAGGGGCGTATCACATCACGGGTTACACCAAGGATGAAGTCCTTGGAAGACCCGATTCCATGTTCGACCCCAGCCAGGAATCGGACACCTTCGCAGAGACCGAGCGCCGAGAGGCGGCATTGACCGGCAATGCCTCGACCGAAGGTTGGCGTCTCCGCAAGGACGGGACCAGGTATTGGTCCGAGGCGACGCTTTCCGCGCTTAGAGACGAATCGGGAGAGTTGACAGGATTCGTGAAGATCGCTCGGGACATGACCAAGCGACGCCACCAAGAGGAGACGCTTCAGAAGACGACCGCAGCAGCCGAGGCGGCCAACCTGGCGAAGAGCATGTTTCTTGCGAACATGAGTCATGAAATCCGGACGCCTATGAACGGAGTGATCGGGATGACTGGCCTCTTGGAAGAGACGGATCTGACGGCCGACCAGCGGGAGATGCTCGAGACCATCCAATCGAGTAGCGCGTCGCTCCTGGCACTGATCAGCGACATATTGGATCTTTCGAAGGTCGAGGCCGGGATGCTCAGCTTGAACAAGACACAGTTCGACTTGCATGATTTGGTGTCTTCGACCCTGGATGTCTTTAAGCCTATGCTGAAAGGGGGGCAGGTCGAGCTCCGACTGGAGTACGACGGCGACACGCCCAGGGCAATCGAGACGGACGAGGCCCGGCTCCGGCAGGTACTATTCAACCTGATCGGTAACTCGGTCAAGTTCACCAACACAGGACATATTTCCGTCCTGATCCGTTCCGAACCTGTCGAGGATCAGATCTCCTTTCGAGTAACGGTTCGAGACACCGGGATCGGAATTCCGGAGGAGTTCCTCGATAGTCTCTTCGAGCCGTTCTCCCAAGTCGAGTCGAACTACACGAGAGCCACCGGCGGAACCGGGCTGGGCCTCGCCATCAGCACGCGCCTAGTCGATGCACTTGGAGGAGAGATCTGGGTCGAGAGCAAGGTCGGCGAGGGAAGCTCCTTCCATTTCACCTTTGTTGTCCCCAAAGTCGAGCGTTCGAGACTAAAACTCCAGCCCGCACCCCAACGCAAGCCGGTCCGACAGTTACCACGATTCAAGATTCTCATCGTGGAGGACAACCCAATAAACCAAAAGGTAGCGTCCACCCTTCTGCGTCGGCTCGGCCAGGAACCCGAACTGGTGGTAGACGGTGCGGAGGCGGTCAAGGCCGTGGGCAACAAGCACTACGACATCATTTTCATGGATGTCCAAATGCCCATCATGAACGGCCTCGATGCGACGATGGCCATTCGAGCCCTGCGAATCACGCAGCCCTACATCATCGCCCTTACCGCGAACGCGATGCCTGAGGACCGGGCGCGATGCCGAGACGCGGGAATGAACGAGTTCATGAGCAAACCCGTTGAGTTAGAGGATTTCCGCCGGGTTCTCGGGGACTACCAACAGGCTGGAACCCGGAAGACGGGAAGGTTTCCTGATTCGGTATAGTCGAAGCCGAAACCTCCGCCCTGCATCCGCATCCAAAGGGGCGCACTTCCAGGCTTTGTTATGCTCAGATCCAGTCTCATTGCGTCTTTTTGCCTAGTCTTATCTGCCTGTGCAGTCTCCGATGCCGGAACGCCGCAGCAAGTTGGCGAGCCCTGGACCATGCCGGCCGAAGCGGCCGCCGAACCGGAGAAACTCGATGGCATGACCATCGAAGAGTACGAACCCATCTCTACGCTCCGAGTGCCGGGTTTTGAAGTCCCGTCCGCGCGTTACCCATTCGTGGATGTCCACGGCCATTGGTTCCGGGCGGCCCGCTTCTCCGACGGCGCGGTGGACACGCTCATCGCCCAGTTCGACTCTCTAAACCTGGCTGTGAGCGTCAACCTGAGCGGCGGGAGCGGCGAAGCGCTTGAACGATCGATCGCAGCAACAGAAGGACGAGAGGCTTCCAGATTCGTCACTTTTGCCAATGTGCGATTCGACAGTGTTGGCGCCGTTGGGTGGACCGAAAGGGCCGTAGTCCAGCTGGCGAGGGACTTCGATGCCGGCGCACGCGGACTCAAGATCTACAAGAATCTGGGGATGGACGTCATAGACGTGGACGGAGACCGCGTCGCGGTCGATGACCCGCGACTGGCCCCTATCTGGGACTTGTGCGGTGAGCGAGGCATGCCAGTCCTGATACATACGGCCGATCCCGCGCTGTTCTGGCAACCCCGCAACAAGTACAACGAGCGCTGGCTGGAGTTAAAACTCAGGCCCCACCGCTACCGACCGGCCGGCGATTACCCTCCGGGCGATTACCCTCCGTTTGACAGCATTGTCGGCGAGCAGCACGCGATGTTTGCGAACCATCCGGGGACCACGTTCATTTCAGCCCACCTCAGCTGGCTGGGCAGCGACCTTGATCGCCTCGGCGCCTTACTGGACGCTAACCCGAACGTATACACGGAAATCGGAGCAGTCGTACAGGAGTTGGCCCGTCAGCCGCGTTACGCCAATGCCTGGCTGACCAAGTACAAAGACCGCATCCTATTCGGAAAGGACTTCTACAACCCCGTTGAATTCCACACCTACTTCCGTTCTCTGGAAACCGACCACGAGTACTTCCCCTACTACCGGAAGTACCACGCCTTCTGGCGATTGTACGGGATGAACTTGTCGGACGAGGTTTTGAGGGCGATTTATTACGAGAATGCTCTGCGCATTATTCCGGGGCTGGATAGGAGTCTCTTCCCGGGGTAGTCGACTAGTGGTCATCGAGTGCCCGAATGCGAGCAACGAGATCTCGCGCCAACTCGTTGGGCACCGGCACGGTGAGGTTGTACTGGGCAATTTTCCACTCCCCATCAACCAAAACCAGCGCTCCAGTCCCCCTGGTGAGGCCCATGTTTTCGTTGTACAGCATCTCATCAAACCAGGCCGTATTCCCGTCTTTCGCTACGAAGACGTTTCTCTCATTCATCTCGTAGCTCCATCCTCCGCCACCCTCGAATCGAGCCCGGGTGTAGTCCTTGAACTCTTCGATCGGCCAACGCTCTGTGGCATCGGTCCCCATGAAGACGCTCCCTTCGGCAAAGAGTCCGAAATAGCCGTCGAAGTCAGCCTCTGAGGCCGCTTTGTGAAGCGCGTCGAGCACCGCGGAGATGTCGTCTGACGAGGACTGTGCCTGGCTGACGGTGGCAGCCATGGTCAGCATGAGGACCAGGAACGGGATTCGTTTCATTGGAGTTTTTTTGTGTCGCGAAGGCAAGGTACCACTTCCACGGGGTGGGCAGCAGTCCTT
>CAYXSE010000163.1:0-8622 GCA_964466675.1 uncultured Rhodothermales bacterium
CCGAGCAAGAAGAGGTACAGGGTTGATCGAAAGACTGGCTGGGACTGTGCTTGAGAAACGCCCCACGGAGATCGTTCTGGAGGTCCAGGGCGTCGGATACGGGCTGCTCGTTCCGACATCCACCTTCGAGGCCCTACCAGAGAAAGGCGCCAATACGCGCCTGTTCACCTACCTGCACGTCCGCGAGGACATCCTTCAGCTCTACGGCTTCGCCTCGAAGGCAGAACGAACCGTCTTCAGAATCATGCTGGCCGTGTCCGGTGTGGGGCCGAAACTAGCGCTCGCTGCCCTGTCCGCCATGAGACCCGCAGAAATCCAACGTCATGTATTGGCCGGCGACGCCGCCTTCCTGACCAGAATCCCAGGGGTCGGGAAGAAAACGGCTGAGCGCCTGATCATCGAGTTACGAGACCGCCTCGCGGACATTGATCTGGGTGATGGGACCGCTGCCGGCCCGGCCGGATCGAGTGGGATGAAAGACGCGCTTTCCGCACTGGAAGCGTTGGGATTCTCCCGGCCCGCCGCCGAAAGAGCGCTCCGCTCGGCCATGAAGTCCAACCCCGATGCGGAACGCGCGGAAGACCTTATACGACTGGCTCTGCGGGAGTAGGAGCAATTCCGGCATGTGGATTGCTGCTTTGTTTGTTGACGTCACAGAGCACGATCTCGCTGACCGTTGGAACCGCTAACTCCGTATACCGTCGATAGAAACCAGCAGACGGTTGATCTTGATCCGTTCGGCCGCGCGATACGGGCCAGAATTCGCGATCTCCGTATGTTGGCGGATCAACTGTCGGCACCCGTGCGCAAACTCCTACTGCTTCTGACTGTCTGGGCTTGGGGGGCATCCAGCCCCGCCTCCGCTCAGGTCCCGCCGCCTCCGGTGGCATGCGGCGCTGCTACGGCCTCGGCCTGGGTCGAGGGCCGCGAGGTAAGGGCACCCGTGTACAATACCGGGTCGCTCTTCTGGAGAGATCGGAATTCGCCGAGGGGTTATACCGACCGAAGCGGAAAGAACGAATTGCTCGCCGCCAGCTTCTGGATCGGCGCCCAGTTCGACGGTTTTCTGTTCATGGCCGGGTCCATGCTGGGTCCCTACGAATTCTGGCCTGGTCCGCTGGATGCGGACGGCCTACCACCCCTAGATTGTACTCCGTACAACGAGATCTTCGAGATCACCCGTCAGGATATCCTGGAATACGAGCAAACAGGAACCGTCGTGGACAGGCTTCGCGATTGGCCCTACTGGGCCGGTGCTCCAGTCCTGGATGGAGACGGCGACCTCCACAACTACGAACTTGGCGGCGGAGACAGGCCGGCTCTGCTTGGCGACAGGATGTTGTGGTGGGTGATGAACGATGCTGCGGGGCCGCACGTGGCATCGCAGGCTATTGCTCTCAACGCCCAGGTGGAAGTCTCGGCCTTCACGTTCGATCAACCGGGGGTGCTCGGCCGCTCCACGTTCTACCGATATCGCGTCAAGCGCTTCGGCATTTTCCCCCTGGTGGAGGCACATATGGGGCTCTTTGTGTACGCGGGGCTGGGTAACGTATTCGATGACTATGTGGGCTCTGATTCGACGCTCAGCATGGGATACGTCTACAACGCGGACAATGATGATGACGGCGTATTCGGCATAGCACCACCTGCTGTCGGCGTCGGTATCCTACGAGGAGCCGGCCCGGATGGGGACAATTTCAATCTAGGCCCGACGGATCAGGCTCCCGCGACCCAACGCATGACTTCCTACGTCGCGTACCAGTCTTTGTGCGATACGGGGATCAATGGTGGGTTCGACGCTCCGGGGTGCAATGCTTACCCCAATGGTCCCGGAGCTGGGTTCTACGACATGATGCGCGGGCGATGGCCCTGGGGGGACGAGGTCAGCGTCTGTCCCGGTTGTTTTGGGAGTCGCATCTCAACACCCATCATGTACGCCGGATCGCCCCCAGATTCTTGGAGTGAATTCAATCCCCAAGGAGATGGCTTGGCGACACCCCCGGGAGACCGGAAAATGGTCATCGCTACCGGCCCGTTCACGCTGGTGCCCGAGAAGATCTACGAAATCGTCTTTGCGGTGGTGACCTCCCATGGCCAGGACAACCTTGACTCCGTCCGTCAACTGAAAGAGGACATGACTTGGGTCCGAGGCCAAACGGCGCGCGTGCTCAGGCCAGATGCCCCGAGTGAGAGAAGAGACCCACCACCGATTCCGCCCGTTTTCGGGGTCTCGAGCACCTATCCGAACCCGAGCGTCGGACTTACCAATTTCGAGTTTTCGCTCCCAGTGACCATGTCATTCCGGATGGAGGTCTTCGATCTTCTGGGACGTACCCAGGCCGTTCCGGCAAGCGGCACCTTCGCGGCCGGACCGCACCTTGTAGAATTCGACACACGCGGGTGGCCGGCCGGGGTGTACCTCTATCGAACCAGTGCCGGACCATTCTCCTCCACGGGTCGCATGGTGGTGAATCGTTAGCTAATCGGCGGCCTCAGGGGGCAGCTACGGGAACTACCTCCTCTTTGAGCGTTTGCGGGCGGCTCAAACTTCAGGACCCATGTCAGAGAGAAACCTCCGGAATATCGCCATCGTCGCACACGTCGACCACGGCAAGACCACCCTCGTGGATGCCATGTTGTGGCAGAGTGGGACTTTTCGGGAAGGTCAGGAAGTCCGCGAACGTGTCATGGACTCCATGGACTTGGAGCGCGAGAAGGGAATTACAATCATGGCCAAGAACACGGCCGTGCTGTACCACGGGACGAAAATCAACATCGTCGACACACCTGGACACGCCGATTTCGGTGGAGAGGTGGAACGCACGCTTCGAATGGTCGACGGGATCATGCTTCTGGTGGATGCGGCAGAAGGCCCGCTGCCGCAGACGCGCTTCGTGTTGTCGAAAGCCCTCGAGTTGGGCCTCCCGGCCATTGTTGTCATCAACAAGATCGACCGAAGCGACGCCCGGCCCGAAGAAGTACTGAACGAGGTCTATGATCTCTTTATCGACCTGGACGCCGACGATAAACAAATTGAGTTTCCGGTGGTCTTTGCGGTGGCGCGAGACGGGAAGTCGAAGCTCACCGTTGATGGAGAGCTGACCGATCTGACTCCACTGTTTGACAAGATCATGGAGCAGGTGCCCGCGCCGGTGGGAGACGAGGAAGGGTCGGTTCAGGTACTGGTCACCAGCGTGATCCCTGATAACTACCTGGGTCCGCTCGCCCTTGGCCGTGTGGTGCAGGGGACGCTTCGGGCGAAACAACGCGTCAGCCTGTGCCATCGAGACGGGACTTTCTCGCCGGCCACCATCACCTCTCTCTTCGGATACGAAGGCCTTGATCGGATTGACATCGAATCCGCCGGGCCCGGGGACATCGTCGCGATCGCCGGCATGACAGGAATAGGTCTCGGCGAGAGCATCGCCGACGCCGAACACCCGATCGCGCTTCCCCCTCTTCATGTGGACGAGCCGACCATGTCCATGGAATTTCGGATCAACGATTCTCCGTTCAGTGGCCTGGAGGGGAAGTATGTGACCTCCCGCAATCTGAGGGACCGCCTCATGAGGGAGGCCGAGACCAACCTCGCCATGCGGATCGAAGAAACCGATAGCGCAGACAGTTTTTTGGTCTACGGGCGCGGAGAACTTCAGATGGCCATCCTGATCGAGCAGATGCGTCGCCAGGGTTTTGAGTTCTCGGTTGGCATGCCCCGAGTGATTACACGCGAAGTGAACGGCAAGAGGCACGAACCCTTTGAGCTCGCACTCATCGATGTGGCCGAAGACTACATGGGGAACGTGGTCCAGAAGCTCGGCACCCGCCGCGGTGTCATGACCAAGATGGTGAATCACGGATCCGGAAGGGTCCGGCTTGAATTCGAAATCCCGAGCCGAGGCCTGATCGGATACCGGACCGAGTTCATGACGGACACACGAGGCACTGGCATCCTGACGCACCTCTTCGACGGATATCGACCTTGGGCCGGGGAGATCGCCCACCGCGCGACGGGCGCGCTAGTCGCCGATCGAAGAGGCAAGGTGACCGGCTACTCCGTGATCAACCTTCAGGAGAGGGGTGAGCTTTTCGTCAGCCCCGGAGATCCCGTCTACGACGGACTGATCATCGGCGAGAACAGTCGCGATGTTGACCTGGATGTCAACATCACCAAGGAGAAGAAGCAGACCAACATGCGGGCCGCGGCCGCAGATTCGTTCGAAAAACTAGTGCCGCCGAGACGCATGTCGCTGGAGGGCTGCATCGAGTTTATTCGCGACGATGAGCTGCTGGAAATCACGCCCAAGTCCATCCGTCTAAGAAAACGATACCTGGACCGGCATGAGCGGAAGAGAGCCGATCAACTTCGCACACAGGCCGCAATCTGACGAGAGGCGCCCCAACGCGGTGTGAGGATCGGGCAGAGATCGCGGCCTGCTCGCTTCCCGTTGACGCCCCACCGCGGTGCGAGGATCGGGCATAGATCGCGGCCTGCTGGCTAACGAATCACCGCCACGGTGCCCGTGACCACATTCGGTCCGTTTGTGATTCGGATGGAGTAGACTCCGGTTGTGAGATCCCTGGTCGGAAGCGCGTAGCCGCGAGCGGCCCCCACGCCTAGAAATTCGGTTTTGTCGGCGACGCGACGTCCCAGGAGATCGAACACTTCTGTCCGCGTCTGGGCCGATTCGGTGATCTCCAGATCCACGAACACCGCACCGGTGGAAGGGTTTGGGTAGGGGCTCAGGCGACGACTCGTCGCCACATCGAAATCATTCTCGATATCGGTGCTGGCTCCGGCCACGTGAATGAAAACCCCGGCCCCGAACGTGCCCGCGAACGAGTTGCCAGCATCGTCGAATATCACGGACGTTACCCGACGCGCATTTTCCATACCCGAATTCAGGGGACTCCACTCGTTGGTGAATGGATTCAATCGGTAGACTCCGTTCCCGAATGAACCGATATGCATGGTCCCGTCCGCGTCGAATGCGATGGACCGAATGTCTTCGCTTCCCGAGAGGCCATCTGTCATGGGAGACCAGGACTGACCACCATCTCGAGATCGCATGACGCCAAAGTATCGTGTCCCGGCATACAACGTGCCCTCGTCATCGGACTCGAACACCTGAGCCTCGAAGTAGGGCGCGGCGGCGCTTGTCAAGCGAATCCATCCTGAAGTCCCGGCGTAGCGCATGAACGAATCGTAGGCCCCCCCCGCGAACAGGGTCCCCGATTCGTTAAAACCTACGGCGATCACGTCCCTCGGCGCCTGGTCAGGGCCGATCAACAGATAAGACACCCAGTTTGAGCCTCGAAGGTGGTAGACTCCTGCCCAATACCCCAGGTATAGCTCCCCGTCGGGGCTGAATTTTATGTCTCTGACCGGAGGTGTTCCGGGCGGGCCGAGCGACTCCCAGGTGTCGGACTGACGATCCAGGCGAAACAGGCCATTTAGTGTGCCATCCAGCAAGCGACCCTGCTCATCGAAGGCGAGGGTGTACGAGGGTCTGACAGGAGAGTCCAGGTCATCGAGAAGCACCCAGGATTCTCCCAGATCGGAAGATTGGAATACGCCACCGACGGTGGCCGCGTACAAGCCGCCGTCTGGACCGATGGCCAGGTCCCGGATGGCGCTTTGTAGACCCTCGTTTGAGTCGGTCCAGATCCCGCCTCGATCTCCCGAAACCAGAATACCTCTCCCGTACGTTCCCGCCAGAACCGTCGAGCCGCTCGCGGCCAGCGCGTGCACGGTGGTAGTCGTGGTGGTAGTGGTTCTCCAGGTCGAACCCTCGTCGTCAGACCTGTAGATGTACCGGTACCCTCCAAAGTAGAGGCGGCCCTGATCGTCTTCTGTCATTCCCCCTGCGCGAATCGGATCCGCCTGAGGCTGCACGCAGGTCCAAAACCGGCCCTGGGAACGGGTCCTGAATAGCGTGCATCCGCCCACAATGGGGCTCGTGCCTGAAAACACATCCCCGTTGGAAGCCACAAAAATCATATCCACGTCGAAAGTGGTCATGCCAGCGGAGGCCCATTCCCACGTCACTCCTCGATCGAGGGACTTGTAAACACCCTCGGCTGTGGCCGCGTACAGAGCCGATGCGTCAGCCTGGACCGATTTTATGCTCAACGTTCGATCCGCCACCGAGTAGGCCACCCAAGTCGACCCTCCGTCATCAGAGCGAAGAATGCCTCGGATGGTCCCCGCATAGACCGTTCCATCAGGGGCCTCTGCGATCGCCTGGACAAAGGCATCCGGCGCCGTCGTTGACTGCCACCGGGAGGTCCCTGGCCACCGCCGAAATATGCCTCCACCATAGGTCGCCAACAGGAACGAACCATCGGAAATGCGAATTACGTTCCTCGTGTCCACCCCGGCCGGACCGATTCCCTCCATGTCGGACGTCCAGAGGTCGCCGGTATCGACCGAACGGAACAGGCCGCCCACCGTCGCCGCATAGATCGCGTCGTCAGACACCAGGAGCCCTGAGACGATCGTGCCCCCATACGGCCCATTCGTGGGGTTCCAGTGGTCCTGGGCCTGGGCTCCGGAGGAAATCGTCCAGGCTATTAGAAATACGACGGTAGCGCGCATGATTCGCAGACGGATGTTATTCACCACATCTGGTATCGAACCTTGGCCTTGTAGTCTTAAGCTGGCGCTCGCTGTCTAGATCAGACTCACTTTTTCCGCAGCCTTCCGAATCTCCTGCTCCTCGAATCGGGTAAGCCCCTTCGGAATCGTCACGGCGATGTCGACCAGCAGGTCTCCGACTTCGGAGTCCGTCTGCACGCCCTGCTCGCGGAGCCGAAGGCGCTCTCCTGGTTGAGTGCCCTTTGGGATGGTAAGGGCCAACTTCTGACCGTACGGAGTCGTGATGGTCCGAGTGGTTCCGAGCAGCGCCTCGAACGCGTTCACTTCGACGGACGCCATCAGATTGTTGCCCTCTCTCCGAAAATCTGGATCGGGAGTGACCTTGAACTTCACATACAGCTCCTGTCCCAGTTCGGTCCGTTTTGACTTGAGCCGGACCCGAAAACCGTGCTTGACGCCGCGCGGGAAGGGTACCCTGATCTTGGTATCGTCAGGAAGAGTCAACTCCACCTTCCCACCCTCCAGCGATTCCTGAAAGGTGAGGGTGATTTCCGTCTCTGGGTCCACCTGTCTTCTCCGGCCGGTCTCCCCATCACCCCCAAACAACCGCCCAAACAGGTCGCCGAGGTTGCCTTGTGCGGTGGGGTCGGGGGATGGACCTCCTCGCTCCATGCGTACATACGTACCGTCCGGGGATCGATAGTATCTCCCGCCTGAATCCGTAGCAAACGCCTCCCCGAAGGATGTACCGAACGGGTGCCTCCGGGCGCGATCGTATTTGGCCCGCTTCGTTCGATCCGAGAGAACTTCGTAAGCCTCCTGGATCTCCTTGAAGCGCTCCTCCGCGCGACTATCCGATTGGTTGTGGTCCGGATGGTATTTCCTTGCCAGCGATCGGTAGGCCTTCTTGATCTCGCCCGAGTCACTAGACCCGCCCACACCCAAAGTCTTGTAATGGTCTTTCAGGGCGGGCATGTCGAGAGGTTCAACCTATTGCTGTATGTTCTGCCAATACTTCCGGGTTGGTAGTTTCCCGGAAGGGGAAGAATGCCAGTTCTCTGAACTATTGTCAGTCCCAGGGAGCGGACCAACCCGTAAACACAGGAGGCATAAAGCGTGCCAGCATCCGGAATGATCAAGAAGGTACTCATCGCCAACCGCGGAGAGATCGCGGTGCGCATCATCCGCACCTGCCGGGAACTGGAAATCGAAACCGTTGCCGTTTTCAGTGAGCCAGACCGCTGTGCTCTGCACGTGCGAATGGCGGACGAAGCCTACGAGGTCGGGCCGGCGGCCTCGGCGAAATCTTATCTCGCGAGTTCTCGGATTCTTGAAGTGGCGCTTGCCTCGAGGTGCGACGCCGTCCACCCGGGGTATGGTTTCCTGAGCGAGAACGCTGAGTTCGCCCAGTCCTGTGAGGACGCAGGGATCCGCTTCATTGGGCCACCGCCCGAGGCCATTCGCCTGATGGGGGACAAGACTGAGGCCCGGCGGCTCATGGAATCGGCTGGCGTGCCCATGGCACCGGGGACCATCTCAGCCATATCGGACCCGCATGAGGCGCTTGCGACAGCGGCCGATATTGGATTCCCGGTCCTGATCAAGGCGGCTGCGGGAGGAGGGGGAAAGGGGATGCGTGTCGTCGAAGCGAGCGACGAGTTCCTGGCGGCGATGGATGCCGCCAAGCGGGAGGCGATGGCGTCTTTTGGGGATGACCGCGTGTTCATCGAGAAGTATATCATGCGGCCCAAACACATCGAATTCCAGATTCTGGCGGACTCACATGGTCACGTTGTGCACCTCTTCGAAAGAGACTGTTCCATTCAGCGAAGGCATCAGAAGGTCATCGAAGAGGCGCCGTCGACGGCACTCGGCGAGAATCTTCGGGAGCGCATGGCGGCGGCCGCGATTGAGGCCGCCAGGAGTTGTGGATACGTCGGAGCCGGGACGATTGAGTTTCTTCTGGACGCCGGTGGCGAGTTCTACTTCATGGAGATGAACACCCGCCTGCAGGTGGAGCATCC
>CAYXSE010000164.1:0-6247 GCA_964466675.1 uncultured Rhodothermales bacterium
TGAGGCAGAACAAAGAGACCTGGCTCTGGGCACTCAGGATACAATCCTCTTCGTTCTTCGCTCTTTGGATCGCCGTTGGTGGTTGTAGCCAGTCCGTGGAACCGCCCTCGATTGACAATCCGTTCCTGGATCAATCCAGAGCTGAGGTTGGCAACATGATGGCTTTTGCTCGGGATTACGTAATGGCCGCCCCAAAGGCAGAACGAACGCCGGAGACTCTGAAATCTGCGCTCATCACCTACGCCGCCCGCACCGAATCCGAGGCTGAAGTGCTTTCAGAGCTTGTCCAAAAACTCATCATGGGCAGCTCAGTAAGAGGCGTGAGCATTATGGATGAGCTGACAGAGAAACAGCTCCTTCACATCGATCGGTTGCTCAGCAGCCTCTCTGCTGTTGCCAACGACCGGGAAATGGACATGCTACGTGGCCAAATAGACGCTGAGGCCGTGTCAGACTTGGGAAATGACGCCGAGCCCGTGATGGCCATAGGAGCCACGCTTCAAGCTGTAGGAGAGTTTTTCAACGACCCCGCGAATGCTGAAATACTCTCTGACATCGGCACCGCACTCTCTCCGCAGCAGGCTGGCAAACGCAGCGTCATTGGTGCGAGTCATACCCTCGGCGACCGGGCGTATTCCATCATCCGAATCCGCCAGGAGGCACCGGACCCGCTCCCCACTAAGGGCCCTGTTTGGGAAGACTACTTCAATCCGTATCAAGTGCTCGCCGGCTCACTCGGCCTTTCAATCCCACTTGGCGGTACCGGCGGCGCACTCGCGTATTGGTACTCCTTGAGTACCGGAGCCAAAGCCGCAGTCGCGGCAAGGATGGCGTTGCGCGGGTTTAGCGTGGTCGGTCTCCTTGCGGCACTCGGGAACGGAACGTATAATTATTTGAGTGCGGTGTCGGATTTCAACTCTGCGGTTATGGATTACTGCTACGAGGAGTGGAGTCGTCACACGGCGTCGAATATGCGGATCGCCGAGGGCTCTGAAGAGCCGGTCTACCAGTACGATCTGTCGATGTGCGGCCAATACGGCATAGTTCGAGCCGGAGTCCTGAGGTAAAAATGAAAGCGATGGTAACTCTCACAAGAAACGACGTGATTTATTTGGTGGCCCTGACCCTCGCGGCAATTATCCTCTGGCCGGTGAAGGAATATTTCTTGGGGGAAACAACGCCGGGCTATTTGCTCGCGACGGTGCCTGCGGCTTACATGCTTGGCAGCCTCATTGCTTTCATAAGTCTTTGGGTGCTGAGACAGGGACTAAAGAATCACTCGGCGGCCTCGGAGTAGCTACTTGCAAGGCATCATCAAGCGGCCTCGTCACTCCGGTGGGGGGGGGCTTTTCGTTCCCCGCAGATCCCCCAACATCGCCCAGTCGCACAGGAAAAGACCTAATCCGGAAAACTAGCTGGCGGATCATGGCGGACTTCTTTTCTTCGTAGAGGGCCGGAGGGTGGAGAGTGTAACTGATACTGGGTGACGGCGACCTCACGGGGGCCGGCCTAATCTTCTGGAGAGAACCGCGTCTCCGGGGTGTCGAATGCGATGATGACCCGAACGAGTCGCCCGCGGATGTCCACTTGCATGGAATAATACAGGATCACCCAGGAATCGATATGAGCAAACGCCTGGATGTTCGAAATTCCACGCCGCTCGCTGATCACCCACTCTTGATAGGGGTCACTCTTGTCTCCGTGGTGCAGGGCGTTCAGCAAGTCCTGAAACCTATCCCAATACGGCGTCCTTTGGAGCTGCTGGAAGTGGTGGTCCGAATCATACCTCCTTTCTGTGGAAGGCCACCTTACGCTTTCGGCGACTTCGGAGATTTCAGCTTTTCGGGCGTACGGACTTCCGGAGACGATTCTGGAGGGGACCCACGGCCGCCTGGCGCTTCGAAGAATACTTCACGACCGGGATCGCGAACGACCACACGCGCGCGGCCTTACTTCCGGGCTGTCGCACAATTCTTCGTCTTGTGCCAGGCGCGAGAGCTCGCGCTTGGCCAGGTCACCCCGATGCATGTGGCCGCCTACCTGAAACAGCGTGGCGGCGCGGTGGCCACCATCAAGCAGCACCGGGCTGCGCTCAAGATGCTCTTCGACTACCTGGGTGGTCGGCCAGATTCCGGTTCTTGACACACTTGAGCTGCAGGAGCTGTACCACAACTTCGACGAAACCATTCGGACATCGGGCGATCGAAGCCGCGTGATCGCTCTCAGAGACCGGGCTATCACCGCCTCGATGCGCTACACGTTTGGGCGCGTGGTGGGACGGGATTCATGCTCAGCGACTACGTCCAGATGGGGCACCGGACCTGGGGGCTTTGCCTCCACGAAAAGAACGGCAATTACCTGGAGATCCCGTCCCACCACGCGCTGGACGAGTACATCGCCGAGTACATCGAGGCGGCCGGGATTGCCGGCATCGGGACTTGCCGGTCCTTTTGGCAGCGATGCCTGACCGCGGCAGTTCTACGATCACACCGACAACGCCGTTCTCAAGAACGAGATCAAGCGGATTAGGATTTGAGGGGCGCTTGCCTCCGTAGCCTGATATTTAGGTCTGTGGCTTGTTCTGCTGAACTGCGAATCGCACTGACAACAGCGCTTGAGAGCTTGAGAATCCCAGCACCACCACCGAGTTGTCCGTCGGCTGTCGGATCTGGGACGTCGAGGGTGACGTCAGAGGGCAACAGAAGTGGACCCCGCTTTCGGGAGACGCGAGTCAGTGTGGCCAGGGGGGTGCATATCGTCCATCAACTCCCAGAAGGTCGCGCCAGTGGCGAAGGGAGACGCTCAGCTTTGGACCTTCTAGGGAACCGAGAAGTGTTTTGCGGTCGCCTGGGTCCCAGGGAATAACGCGTCCTCCGATCCACCGAGCCCATTGCTGCCAGAGAAACGACTCTTCGGGCTCCGACCGATCTGTCAGTCCGACCTCCAACAAGCAGGCGAATGCGGCACTATAGTTCTGCTCCTCAGCCCATGGCATCGTTGCCGCTGCCAAATCAAACGCGGGAAAGGCCCCGGTACCACCGGAAAAGGCCTTGTCGCTAAACACTCCACGAACCCCACGACGACTAAACCCCGGAAACAAGAGCATTGCGTACGGTCCCAAGGCATCGGCCTCAGCCGTGAAACACAAGGAGGGCCCCCACTTCGCTATGGGGGCCCCTCCTGTCTGCCCTCAAATCCTATCTGACGAGGCTAATTGTTCCGGAGACCTGGTGCTGTCCAGCGACCACCTTGTAGAGGTAGACCCCTGTCGGCCAGCTAGGGTCTGTTTGCAAGTGTATTATGCATCTTGTCAAGGCCGCTGGCAGGGGTTTCTCGTCGAGCCGTGAGAGGGCTGGCCCTACACGTCGGATCTCAGGCTTAGGCCGAAGAGGTGCCTCCTTGTTTACTACGAGATTCTGGCACAGATCACGACACGATGTGGATAACTGCTGACGAAGCGCGCGCCCAGGCGGGATCATACCAACCGACTAGGCCGGTCTCGTTGCGGCGAGCCGCCAACCCTCAGCAAGAACCGGATGCGGCTCGGCGGGAGCACTTTTGATCAAGTGGCCGCTCCGACGCCCTTGCAGAAACGAGCCTTTGAACTGCTGGGTGTCCCATGGCGCAAATGAGCGTTCCCAGTAGCGTGTAACCCGAAAACCGGGATTACACTCTGTCCCCCAGAGAGTTACGTGACTTTGACGTTCTGAACTTCAGTCTAGTCCCTGTAGGCTTCCTTTCCGGATTTTTCGCATCGCGACTGACGAGCGACGTTAGAATTTCCGGACCCTGCCGTGTCGCTGGTGCTCCATGGCGGTAACGAAATAGCCAGTAGCGGCAGAATACCATGCCGTCGATATGCCCTTCGAATCAAATGCTGGACTACAAGACATCATACTGGACCTCCCGAGCAGGATATCTGCGCCAAGAGCGGCGACGTTGAACTCGAAGTCTCGTAGAACCTCGAGACCGAATCAAGGGCGGCTATTGCTTCTTTGGTGGCCGGCGACGACGATGTAATTTCGCGGCAGGTGCCGTCGCTCAGGCCGGATGGAGGCTTCTGTCAACTCCAGGGTTCTTCTTGCGGTTCGGGAACCTGACTCGATGCATCCAGGCGACCCACCTTGCCCCCCCTCGATGGGCCAAACCGCAGATTTCGCAAAATTCGTTCTCGGACGGCTGGCTGGCGCGGCCCCGCCGTCAGACCGGCGTTGCCACCGGGCAACAATATCTGCGATATCCATGATTCCCTTCAGACTATATGCCATTAATGCCTCGATTGATCAGATGCGCCGATCGACGAGACAGCCGGCCAATCAAGCCGATGGCTTCACGCCGAATGGGTGGGGAATACTCATGGCCCCAAGGTGGGGAATACTCGTGACCCTAACTGGGGAATGGTGCTGGCCCTCGACAGAGTACGCGGAATCGAGGTCGTCGTCACTCACGGCCAAGACTCTATAGGAGAACTTATCCCATGCCGATCCTTGCGCGAGAATCTCTGACTGTCATTTTCGACCATCTGATTGGCGACAGATTACTGAGGCTACCGTTCAACGACAGTTTAACTTGCGCTTGACCGCACATCCTCGCCGTGTAAACTCGTTCTCTGCGGAAGTCAATGCCGCGATCGCTGAGAAGCTCGCGGAAGCAGGAAGCCACGCAGGACAAAAGGACAAAACAGGAAAACACGGGATGAGATCGTAGCCGCAACCGCGGAAACGTTCGGAAACCCTCTCGTCCGAAGTCAAGACGTTCCTCTTCAATGGCGGCCCCAAGGCTGCCACGAAATCCCATGGTGTCAAGATCAAAGCGCTCGAAGACCTGCATGCGCAGCTGAAGATCGAGAAGGATGGCCGGGCAACCGGGCAACCGACCTGAAAACCGGACTCACGAGCGCATTTCGGACGACGGAAAGACCCTATCGGTCCTGCACGACGGAAAGGATGTTCCTTTCCCGAAGTCGGACCGCGGCAAATTGATCGCAGCTGTCGTCGAGGACAAGGTCTCCCGAGCACCTGACACCCGAGAGCTTTCAAACTCCGGCTCAGGAGGAGAGTGCGTCACGGCCTATTCAACCCGCTGATGCCGCCCCAGGCAATTGTCGCAAGCGCCGCATCGGGACGGGGCGTGTTCCCCGAAATAGTTCCTCAGGACACGGCGTCGGCAGTCCCGCACGGACGCATAAGAGATCAGGTCCTCCACACGGCTCTTTGCCCTTCTTCTGAGGCGGCTCAGCTGCTCGCGGCCAATGGCGGGCTTCCTGGATCGAGCGCTCGGCAACGAAACGATCACCCTGCCCTGGCCGGCGACGTCGTCCAAAACCCCTACCGAATGGAGGTAGTTCAATCCTTCCTCGACTCGGTAGCGGGGAAGCTTGGACTCTGTGGCCAGAGTCTCCAAGTCCAACTCTGACAATCCCAACGGCCCCGTTTGGCTGTCTGCCCGGACCAGAGCCTCGGCCAAGGCGCGCAGCTCCGGCTTGTTCGCCGAGGTGCTCAAGACTTTGAGTTGATCTCCCGCGCCCAAACGTACCCATACCCTTCCCCGCGGAGGCACGAGGGTTTGCCAGATTCCCAATCGCTCCAAATGGTCCACGGCGGCGCGGGTCCGTCGAGTGCTAAGGCGGCATACTTCAGCCAACCGCTCGACCTCGAGCGGGAACGGCGCATCAGGCTCCGACCCAACGGCCACGCCGCCGAAATCGCATACCACGTCGTACACCCGCCGAATCTCCCTAGCCAGCGGATACTGCTCCGCGTTCCACCCCCGGAGTCTGTCGCTATCCGCCTCCGGGGCGATCAGGACCGCGAAAGCCTTCCTTCCGTCTCTGCCCGCCCTCCCCGCTTCCTGATAGTAGGCGTCCAAGGACCCCGGCAGCATGGTGTGCAAAACGAATCTCACATCCGGCTTGTCGATGCCCATCCCGAATGCCGAGGTCGCCACGGCTACTCGCCTGGTTCCGTCGAACCACTCTTGCTGCGCACGAATCCTGTCCGCTGTAGACATGCCCGCGTGGTAGGCCACCGCCGACACTCCGCGGCCCACCAGGTACCGGACCCAGGCGACCGCGTTGCGCCGGGTTCCGGCGTAGAGAATACCCGGACCCGGCACTCCTTCCAGTACTCGATTCACTCGCCTGCGGAGATTGGAGTCCCGGAACACACTCCACACGATGTTCGGTCGATCTACGTCGTGGATGTGCTCCGCGTGCTCTCTGAGCCCAAGGCTGACTGATATTTCCCGC
>CAYXSE010000164.1:6296-8614 GCA_964466675.1 uncultured Rhodothermales bacterium
GGCCAGGATCGGAAGGCGACCGATTTTTTCGACGGCCGAAGCGATCTGGAGATAGGCAGGCCGGAACTCGTGACCCCACTCACTGATGCAGTGGGCCTCGTCCACTGCCACCCGAGTCAGGTTCAGACGAGGCGCGCGAGCCTCAAAAACTTCCCCCGCCAACATCTCCGGAGAAATGAACATAAGTCGGCAGGATCCGTGCTCCAGGGCCGCCCATGCGTGCTCCCGATCCCTGTATGTCTGGGTGGAGTTCAGGAAAACGGCCTCGATTCCGCGAGATCGGAGCGCCTGAACTTGGTCAGCCATCAGGGCTACTAACGGTGATATCACCATGGTGATGCCATCGGACATAACCGCGGGCAGTTGGTAGCACAGCGACTTGCCTGCTCCTGTTGGGAGCACAGCCAAGACGTCCCGCCCGGAAACCACATCCCGGACGATCGCTTCCTGCCCCACCCGAAACGACTCGTAGCCCCAATGCTGTCTGAGTAGTTGCCGTGCCCTGACTTCCTCGTACCGGCCCATCACCGGAGATGCTCCCGAACCAGGCGGGCGAGCGCCGACGCGTTCTCGGCTTTTGTTGCACCATTTTGGATCTTCAGCCTCAGGTCAGCCATCGCGTAGACCGTGGCCCTTTTCTCGCTCAGGTCTTTCAATCGAAGACGCAGGGCAGCCCCTGCCAGAATGCTCCCATCGGGGGCATGCAGTAGCGGCCGCCCTTCGGCCCTCAATGCCAGCCGTCGCGCCAGCTCGTCCAGGGTTGGATCCAGCCACACGGAAATCCCAAGCTTCGCGATCATCTCCCGGTTTTCGGCCCGGCTGAAGGCGCCACCCCCGAGGGCTACCACCACTCGCTCCTGCTCCACCTGGGCCAACGCGTCCGTCTCAAGCTGGCGGAAGGCGCCTTCGCCCTGCCGATTGAAAATGTCAGGCATCGACAGCCCTGCCGCAATTTCGATGCGAACATCCAGATCCACGAATTCATAGTCCAGTAGGCTCGCAGCCAGTGCCCCCACGGCGCTCTTCCCGCTGCCCATAAAACCGGTCAGGAATACGCGCGTATGTTTGGCCACGTTCGAGTCTAAGGTTGATTGAAGCATGAAATTGGACCCCAATGGCGCCGCGGCGCCCAAAGAGTAGTTCCGGGAATGGCTGTCTACAGGATGACCTTAGAGTACGATGGATCTGGGTGGCATGGCTGGCAGTTTCAACCGGGGGCTCCCACAATCCAGGAGGCCGTCGAGGCCGCGCTGGCAACGGCCCTGGGAGGAGAGGAGGTAGCGGTGATTGGGTCCGGACGCACAGACGCAGGCGTGCACGCGGAGGGTCAAGTGGCTCATTTCTGCCCGGCTGGCGACATCAATGTGAACCTGCTTCTTGTGCAACTCAACGGAATCTTGCCCCGGTCTATTGCCGTGCTGGACATATCGAGGGCAGCGGATGATTTTCACGCCCGCTACGGGGCGCACCGGAGATGCTATCGGTACCGGGTCTCGACGCTGCCCGTAGCGCTCGAAAGGCACCGGCGTGTGTTCCTCAGGGGCGATCCGGATTTCCAGGTCATGAATCGGGCGGCTGAGCGACTCCTCGGGATCCAAGAGTGCTCCGCGTTCTGCCGCACGGCGAGTGCTACTTCGAATCGGGTATGCAACATCATGAAGGCCAGCTGGATCCAAGCTTCCAGACCCGGCCACTGGGACTTCGAGATTGCGGCGAACCGTTTCCTCCACGGGATGGTGAGGGCGGTCGTCGGAACTCTGCTGGAAATTGGTTCCGGAAAGAGACCGGAAGGCGACCTGGCGAGGATTCTGGCTTCGGCAGATCGGCGGGAGGCCGGTCCAGCTGCTCCGGCCAAGGGCCTCTCCCTGCGAGAAGTTGCCTATTCGACGGACAATGATTCCGGAACAGGGTAGCCAGGTCCTCTGGGAGTTGGAATTCGGGCGCTTTCAGAGGGGCGCGGCTCCAATCGCACCAGCGGAAATTTCTTCGCTCAGCCAGAGCTGGCAATCTCCCGAGTGGCGAACCTTTCCTGCGCGGCGGCAGTGCTTTCCACGACCGAATCCGCCGGGTTGGGTATTCTGTATTATGATGCCCCTGAAACCAAATATGCGCGACAGAGACCAATTTCATACGCTTAAGCGGTCCGGAAGCACCGGCCTCTTGGTCCTCGCTCTCGCGCTAGGTACCAGCTCATGCGACCGGCCTTTTGTGGACGTCGCCGTACCATCAATCGAGATTGTCTCACCGGACCCAAGCCAGGTTCAGGAGCACAGAATCATTGAATTGACCGTTCTCGCTGCCTCATTCCGAAATGTGGC
>CAYXSE010000165.1:0-8613 GCA_964466675.1 uncultured Rhodothermales bacterium
GGGCTGGGCGCCGCGGGTTGGGGGCTGGGGGGTGGGCGAGGGCTGGGGCGGTGGTCGAGGGGGATTCGGTAGGAACTGGTGTGCCCGGGCGGGCCAGAGTGGGGGGGTGGGGGCTTGCCGCGGTGGTTTTTCACCCGCACCGTCTTCCAGGATCGTCGCTAGCGACCGGAATCGGGGGGCACGCAACTCGGCCAGGGGGCTGTCGCTCCCGGTCGGTTGGCGGACCGACAGAATCTCGAGACTATGGTAGGTGGGTTCCTTCAGCTTTCGGGCTTCCGTGAAACCTTTGGGGTGTGCCGGCGTGGTTCGGCGGCATGCAACACTGGCGAGCAGCGCACGCTATAACGTGCATCTGTGGTACGGTTTACTGTACGTCCAGAACTCGCCCAGTCTCTTTCCCAAGGTGCGCTTAGCGTAATTTTTTTCGGATGTATCAGTCGAATTTCCAGCCGAGTATGGGCTTTGCAGCCTTCCCGCCGGTGATCAAGAACCTGTTGATCATCAATGGGCTGGTGTATCTGGCGATGCTTGTGCCGTCCACGAGTCTGGTGCTTACGGACTGGTTTGCGTTGTGGCCGATTGAGATGAGCGGCGGCGCCCGACCGATCGGGGTTGGCCGGTTTTGGCCTTGGCAGCTCGTCACCTATGCGTTCCTCCATGCGACGCCGGGCCATGTGTTATTTAACATGTTCGGGTTGTGGATGTTTGGCGTCCAGCTTGAAAACTCTTGGGGCTCGCAGCGATTTGGGACTTTCTACGCGGTTTCGGTGGTCGGGGCTGGGTTCATTCAGCTGATTGTGGCGACCGCGGAGCCTGGTTACTACCCGACAGTCGGCGCCTCTGGCGGTGTGTTCGGACTCCTGCTGGCTTTCGGGATGATGTTTCCAGAGCAGCCCATCTATGTTTATTTCCTCTTCCCGGTGAAGGCGAAATGGTTCGTGGTGTTCTTCGGCATCCTGGAGCTCTACTTGGGCGTCCGGGGCGGCACGAATGTGGCCAACTTCGCCCACCTCGGTGGCATGCTTTTTGGGTTCCTTCTCATTCAGTACTGGCGCGGAAAGTTGCCGTGGCAGCCGGCTCGCCGGATGTATTGACCGAGTTTTAGAGGCCTATGGAAGCTGTTCAGCGATTCAAAGTTTGGTACGCGTCGCAGCCCGTCGGGCTTCGGACGCTGGTGGCCATCAATGTGGTGGCGTATCTGGTGTGGCAGATGGTGCTGCGCCATATCGATCCTCTCGGGGCCTTTGTTTGGTTGCATCTGGCGCTTAATCCAGCCCTTCCTGGAGTCCTGTTCGAGCCTTGGCAGCTAGTGTCTTACTCTTTCTTGCATCTCCAGCCCGGATTTGGTGGCCTGCTCCATGTTGGATTCAACATGCTTTGGCTTTGGTGGCTGGGTCGGGACCTGGAGGAATTGCAAGGATCGCATACGCTGGTTGCGGTCTACACCTATGGTGCTCTCGGCGGCGCGTTCTTGACGGTGATGCTGCAGGGTGCCTTCCCCGGCTCGCCGCTGTTTACGGGGATCGTGCATGGAGCGTCGGGCGCTGTCTTGGGCGTGATGACGGTTCTGGCGGTCTTGTATCCGTTCAAGTCCATCGGCCTCTTTGTCATTGGGACGGTTCGTCTGCAGCACGTCGTGATCGGACTCCTGCTCCTGGATATCCTGTTCCTGTCGTCCGGCGGCACCTCCGTCTCGGCGCACTTCGGTGGGGCGATGGCGGGGCTCGCCTTCGCACGCCTCCAGCAGATGGGGACCGATACCACCGGCTGGGCCCGCATATTTTTCCGTTCCAGCGGCAATGTCTGGAGATCCGGCGGGGGGAGCAAGATTGATCGCGCCGAGGCGTGGCTGTCTCGGCGAAAGAAAAAGGAGTCGGGCGTGGTGACGGCTCGCGTGCTTCCCATGCAGCCTCGGACTCGTACAGCAAGCTCGTCCGGAGACGAGCCGAAGGCGGCGGAGCCTGTGCCGGACGTCGACAAGATTCTGGACAAGATCAGCGAGAAGGGATATGATTCTCTGACGCCGGCGGAGAAGAAGGTTTTGTACGAAGCGTCGGGGGAGTAAGTCCCGCGGATTGAGAAACTCAATCGAGATCGTTTGGTATTACAGGGAGTACCACATGCTTGATGCGAGTCATAGTCCTAGATACCAACGTCTTGGTCTCGGCAACGAGATCGAGGAACGGGGCTTCATTCAAGCTTCTGTCTCTGGTTGGGACCGGAGTCTTTGACATCGTCTTGTCAGTGCCTCTGGTGGTCGAGTACGAATACGCTCTAACGAAGACCTCCGATCAGTTGGGGACTGACGATGCTGCAGTCCAGAATATTCTGGACTACCTGTGCTCCGTCGGAAAGCACCAACAGATATTTTTCCTTTGGAGACCGATTCTGAGAGATCCAGGAGACGATATGGTGCTCGAGGTCGCGGTAGCCTCTGCGGCAGACACCATCGTAACCTTCAACAAGCGAGATTTTGCAAGGTCGGAAAGTTTTGGACTCGGCCTCTGTACTCCCGCTGAATTCCTGAAATCAGAGAGACTAATATGAGTACGCTTAGTTTGAGATTGCCCAATTCGCTTCACGAGAACGTCCGGAAGCTGGCTGAGGCCGAGGGTGTATCCATCAACCAGTTTATTTCCACTGCAGTTGCTGAGAAGATGTCTGCGCTCATGACTGCTGATTACTTGAGAGATCGGGGCGCACGAGGGTCACGTTCTCGTTTCGACGCTGCGCTAGCTCAAGTTCCTGAGGCACCACCCTTCGAAGGCGACTCGCAGGACTGACCTCGCCGTGTAGAACGCAAGCGGACAAAACAAGCATGGCAATCGAAAGGCCGAGGCGCGAATCACGCGCGGTAATGGTTGGTGACGTCCAGATTGGCGGCGGCGCCCCGATCTCTGTGCAGTCGATGACCACGTCTAAGACGCACGACGTCAAGAAGACGCTCGCCGAGATCGAGGTCCTGGCCGAGGCGGGAGCGGATATCGTCCGTATTGCCGTGCCGCGTCCAGAGGATGCGGCGGTGCTGAAGGATATCGTGGATGGCGCCAGCGTGCCTATCGTCGCCGACATCCACTTCAACCACCAGTATGCCCTGAAGGCCGTCGAAGCCGGCGTCGCCAAGGTCCGACTGAACCCGGGCAACATTGGCAAGGAAGAATGGGAGCGTGAGGTGTTGCTCGCCGCGAAAGAAGCCGGCATCCCCATCCGCATCGGAGTGAATTCAGGTTCCTTGGAGAAAGACATCCTGGACAAGTACGGCTACCCGCAGCCGGAGGCGCTGTTTGCGAGTGCGATGCGACACGTGGAGATCTGCATGAAGAATGGGTTCGAGGACCTGATCATCTCCGTCAAGCACAGCGATGTGTACTTCATGATCCAGGCGTATAAACTGCTGGCGGAGCGGACGGATTATCCGTTGCACCTGGGCGTGACAGAGGCTGGGTCGCTGAAGACGGGCACGATCAAGAGTTCGATCGGCATCGGCGCCCTATTGGCCGAGGGTATCGGTGACACGATCCGCGTCTCCCTGGCCACCGACTCGGTGCACGAGGTCGAGGCTGGCCATCAGATTCTGAAGTCGCTGCGCCTGGGTCGTCCCGGCGTCAACATCATTGCCTGTCCGACTTGCGGCAGGCTGGCGGGCGACATGTTTCCCGTCGTCGAAGCGGTCGAGGCGGCCGTCGCGAAGCGGAAGTTCTCCAAGGACCTCAGCGTCGCCATCATGGGCTGTGCGGTGAATGGTCCTGGCGAAGCGGCGGGTGCCGATCTGGGCGTTTCGTTGGGGCGCGGGCGGGCGCATCTGTTCAAGAAGGGAGAGATGCTGCGGACGGTGGATGAGGCTGATATTGTGGATGCGATCCTGGAGACGATCGAGGAGTGGGAGGACTGACTTGGCCTGGCCTGGCGCTAGGTGTGTGTGTGTCGGGTGCTGTGTACGAATGGGTCACTCTGTATTGGTTGAGTGGGTCACTATGTTGTGGACAAACGGGTTACTAAGGCGCAGCTCGGGCGACCCCTATCGAGGGGAAATCGCATAGTGACCTCTGGTCTTCCGCGCGGCACGTTGCAGTCGGGATGACGAAGCGCACGGCCTACCGTGCTGTCCATCTGCCCGGCAAGGCCACGGCGGTCATCGGGATGCGCCGTGCCGGAAAAACGACGTTCCTGCATCAGGTTCGCAATGGCCGCTTGGGCCAGACGCCGGCACAGCATCTGCCCTACCTCAATTTCGAGGATGAGCGGCTGAGCGGCCTCGAGGCCACTCACTTGAGCTTCCTCCTTGAGGAGCAGGCAAGACAGTTCGGGACCCCATCGGCAGGCCGCGTCGCGTGGTTTCTGGACGAAATCCAGGTTGTGCCTGGCTGGGAACGATTTGTTCGTCGACTACTGGATACTGATATCGCGGACGTATTCGTTACGGGCTCATCGGCGAAACTTCTGTCGCGCGAGATTGCGACCTCACTGCGCGGACGTGCTTGGGAAGTTCTGATTCACCCTTTCAGTTTTGGCGAGGCCCTCTTGCATCAAGGGACCGAAGCACCTGAGGACGTGGGGTCGCTGGGCTCCACTCAGAGAAGCGAATTGGAGAGGGCGTTTCTTAAGTGGCTCGTGGCGGGTGGGTTTCCGGAGGTCCAAAGTCTTGACATGGTCACCCGCCAGCGAGTCCTCCGCGACTACATCGACGTAGCCATGCTCCGCGACGTCTTGGAGCGACACCGGATCGGCAATGTGGTAGCGCTGAGGTGGCTTGTGAATCACCTGCTGGGCAATTCGGCATCGTCATTCAGCATCAATAGATTCTATCACGCCTTAAGGTCTCAGGGCGTCGCGGCCTCCAAGGAAACCCTGCACGAACTGCTCGATCACCTGGAAGACAGCTTTGTCGTCCGAATCGTCAGTATTGAAACGGATTCTGTCCGGCAGCGGATGGTGAATCCCAGAAAAATCTACCCGATAGATCCAGCCCTGATCCCAGTTTTTGATCGATCGCGGAAGGCGAACGTAGGCCACGCGCTGGAGACGGCCGTGTATCTCGAACTTGAGCGTCGAGCGTTCAACATCACCTACGTCAAGACTCCGGCCGGCTTTGAAGTGGATTTCCTGGCACGAGACCACGATGGGAGCATGCAACTCATCCAGGTCTGCGCGGACGCGTCCGACCCCCGAACGGCGGATCGCGAACTGCGAGCCCTGGAGGACGCCTCGGCTCGCTTTCCCGAAGCAACCTTGCGACTGCTGACCCTCAACCGCGATGGGCTTCCCGCCGAGCGGCCTCGATCGGTGAAGGCGCAGCCCGCGTACGAGTGGATGTTGGACATCTAAGAGGTAGCGCGGTCCGCGATACCCGCGCTCACAGGGACGTGTCCGCCGTCATCAGGGCCAGAAGCTCCTCCACCGCGGGCAGGGCTGTGGCCTGATCCGTCTCCGCCAGAATGCCCTCCGCCAGGGCCCGCTTCTCCTTATGGAGTCTCAGGATGCCTTCCTCCAGCGTCCCGCCACGGACCAAGCGGTATGCGGTGACGGGCCGCTCCTGTCCTATTCGGTGCGCGCGACCCATCGCCTGATCCTCGGCGGCGGGATTCCACCAGGGATCGGTGATGATGACATAGTCGGCCGCCGTCAGGTTGAGTCCGTAGCCGCCGGCCTTAAGGCTGATCAGAAAGAGGTCGGATTCTCCGGCTTGGAAGGCAGTCACTCGGCGGGTTCTTTCGGCCGCCGGCGTCGATCCGTCCAGATACTGATAGCCTATACCCGCTTCGTCCAGTGGCTCTCGCAGCAGCTTCAGGAAGCCTACGAACTGACTGAACACCAAGGCCTTGTGACCATTATCCACGAGTTCTCGGGCCAGTTTTGCAAATGCCTGCACCTTGGCACCGGCGCCGGGATAGTCTGGTGTGACCAGGCGAGGGTCACATGCCGCGCGTCGCAATCGAGTCAGGAGCGCCAGGATATGGAACTGTGATTGTCCGTTTTTCTGCCCGGTGACCTCCTCGGCGTCCGCCATGGCCGTCCGGCGAATGGACTCGTAGTGTGCAATTTCAGCCGCATCGGCCTCCACACGGAGCACGAGCTCCGTCCGCGCAGGAAGATCATGAAGTACTTCACTCTTGTGTCGCCGGAGCACGAAGGGAGTGATGAGTCGCCTCAGTCTCCGCTGCGCGTCCCGATTGCCATCGCGTTCGATGGGGCCCGCGAAGCGCTCCGTGAATCGCCGGCTGCTGGAGAGCAGGCCGGGGTTGCAAAACTGCATGATGGACCATAGTTCGGACAGCCTATTCTCGATGGGTGTGCCCGATAGCGCCATCCTGAAATCCGCCTCGATGGAAAAAAGAGCGACGGATCTTTTCGCCAATGCATTCTTTACGGCCTGCGCCTCATCGGCGACCAGTGTGGCCCAGGAGCGCTCGCCGAAGCGTTCCCGCTCGTGTTGCATCATGGTATAGGAGACGATGATCACGCTTCCGGGCCCCGCATCCCTGACCAGAGCTTCGCGGTCCCCGGTGCCGAAGATGACGGGATCCAGACTCGGCGCGAACCTCCGGCACTCCGCCTCCCAATTGCCGCAGACAGAAGTCGGGGCCACGACAAGGGCCGGTCCGCGGGAGGCTCGTGCCAGAAGGACCGCGAGCGCCTGAACGGTTTTCCCCAACCCCATGTCATCCGCCAGACAGGCCCCGAATCCCGCCTCGGACAGTCGCATCGCCCAGACGAAGCCCTCCTCCTGGTAGGGCCTGAGCGTGGCTTGCAGGCCTTTCGGAATCTCAGGCGTCCACTCGCGCGCCTTGGCCAATTGTTCGATCCGACGTCTGAATGCGGCATCGACTTTCGCCTGGGTGCCTTCGCTGAATTCTTCGATCCAGGCTACGGATGCATGGGGGAGCCTCGCGTTATCACCATCGGGCTGAGCCAAAGCGGCCAGCGCCCGAGCCTTCTCGTGAAGCTCTCGGGAGAGAGCCGCGTAGATGCCATCGCCCATGGGCACGAATCGGCTCGATTGAGCGCCCGCTGCCAGTAGTGCGGCAAAGGAGAGCACCAGTCCTTCTTGCACCTCCACGTGACCCTCCAGCTGAAACCAGTCGCGCTTCGTGCTGATCTGTACCCGGACGGATCCGGAGTGCACCGGGACAACCCGGACCGGAGTCCCGCGCGGCCAATCGAGTCCGGCCAGGCCCTCGATACGCGGGAGCTCCTCAATCAGCGCCAGGGCCAACTCGGGATCGTCTACCTCCCAGTCGAATACGACGGCGCTGGACAGGGGTGGCTCGAGGAATCCGACCGCATCCAGAACAGCTTCCAGGTTGGCTCGCTCCTCCTCCAGATTCCGGACAGTGCCCACCGGCTCCCCGCCCACGGTGGCCATCAGTCTTGGACGCCCCACACCCGGTGTGAGGCGGGGTCCATCCGGCCCCAAGGGAGCCGCCACCAGGCGGAGAATGACTCCAACTCCGGATGGCGCGAGTTCGGCGCGCAGCCGTGAGTCGGCTTTCTCCTGCCGGGCCGGCGCGGTGTGGTCCGACTGGATGTGGAAGTGGCTCGAGAGTGCCTTCAGCGCCGTCTGCAGATCCTCCTGGGCGGCGGCGGGTACTGTGAGATCGGAATCCAGGATCTGAGCGGCCTTGCGCTGCGCTTCGGAGTAGTGGATTACGCGGATGCGAGAGGCCGATTCGGACATGACGTGCAGGAACCGGAGTTCCTCCCGCTCACGATCCTCCTCGGGACTCAGGCGCAGGGCAAATTCGTCTGGTTGCTCTTTGGGGTGTGGTGGAGGATTCATCACCAGACGGAAGGAGTCTCCCTCCTCCAGGACTTCCAGACCCGCCGAGCCCCGCACCACTTCCACGAAATGCGACTGATCGTGCGCCAGCACGACTCGGGGATGCGAAATCAAGGCCAGCATGCCCGATGCCCTCTCCAACCAGTAGCGAGACGCATGGTAACTTCCTGGCCGGATCGCGCGGGCCACGGCGGCGTCTGCCGGCTCCAGTTCCGCAGCCTTGACCAGTCGTGACAGAGGGATGCTGCGCGGCGTGTTCCAGCCTCGTTTCCCCTTCTTCTGTTGAAGCGGCTCGATGCCCATCACTCTCCCGAACGCATCCAGAAGGACAGACCAGATGATGCGCTGCGACCCCAAGCGGCCGTCGGGTTTGCCGCCGCCGATCGAGGCCAGAGCATCCAGGAGGTATCGCCACCGCTCCGGCGCTCCCGTCACAAAGAACTTCTCCGGTGGGTCTCCGCCATGGTAGACCTCCTGGCAGGTCTCGACGAGCGAAGCCAGCCACGCGAACCCGAGCGTCTGGAATCGGTCGCGGAGTCCCTCTACCAGGCCCTTCAGGGGGTCTGCCTTGCCCGGCCGCCGGGTTGGAAAGGACTCGCCGCCCAGCCAGGGGCGCAGAACCACGCACCACATATCCTCGATACCGCCTACAGAGCTCCATGCCGGGCCCGGAAACGCATCAGGCTCCAACTTGGCCTCCCCCGTCCGAACCGCGATGCTGTGAACCCAGAGCAGCCACCCTTCCGTGCCCTGCGCCTTCCTGGTTCCTGACTCGTTCCGACAGAATTTGCGGGCCCTCTCCAGGTTCTCCGGAGTCGGTTTGGCCAGAAGAGAGA